>CAZEEF010000001.1:0-28294 GCA_964511095.1 uncultured Coxiellaceae bacterium
CAAATATCATGAAAGGGCTTATTTTATAGGGATGCTGCAATCAAGTCTGGCGATTATCGGCAGCACACACACAAAAAATAACAACAACTAACCCCATCTGTTTTTTAAACAACTGCATTTTCATGATTGTTGCATGAAGCCGCCAAAGGATGTCTCAAAATGATGGTTTCATTCCGATCGGGCCCTGTTGAAATAATATCAATCGGCACCCCCGCCAGCTGTTCAATCCGTCGCAAATAATTTTGTGCATTTTCGGGTAACTGTTCAAATGACGTCACACCCAATGTTGATTCATTCCATCCTGGAAAATCTTCATAAACCGGTTCACAGGCCAAAAGATCGGCTGCATCGGTTGGCATTTCTGTGATTTCCTGTCCATGCAAACGGTACTTCGTGCAAATGCGCACTTTTTCCAAACCATCTAATACATCCAGTTTTGTGATACATAAACCCGAAAAACTGTTTAGCTGAATAGACCGGCTCAATATCACCATATCCAGCCAACCGCACCGTCGTGCACGTCCGGTGACAGAACCAAATTCATTGCCGCGCTCTGCTAAACGTTTACCCACATCATCCTTCAGCTCCGTCGGAAAAGGTCCCGCACCGACCCGGGTTGTATAAGCTTTCATGATCGCTAACACGTAATCAAAATAACGCGGACCAAATCCACTGCCTGCACTGGCGGCACCGGCTACTGTATTGGAAGAAGTGACATAAGGATAAGTCCCATGATCAATATCCAGCAATGTACCTTGCGCACCTTCAAATATAATATTACTGCCTTCAGCACGGTGTTTGGCTAATAAGGCTGACACATCCGCGCGCATGGGACGCAATTGGGGAACAAGCGCCAAGGCAGTGTCACGCACCTGATGAAAATCAATGGGATCATGGTGATGATAATTTTGTAAAATAAAATTGTGATACTCGAGCACTTCTTCCAGCTTCGCGCTAAATCGTTTTTCATCGAATAAATCACCCAGTCGTAATGCACGACGAGCCACTTTATCCTCATAAGCCGGACCAATGCCGCGGCCAGTCGTACCAATTGCCGCTTTTCCTTTTGCTTTTTCGCGCGCCTGATCCAATGCCACATGGTACGGTAAGATAAGCGTACAGGCATCGCTAATCCGCAAGCGTCCCGTGACATCCACGCCTCTCGATTCCAATTCGCCGATTTCCTGCAACAAGGCAGTCGGCGATAACACAACACCGTTACCAATCAGACACAAGACACCCGGGTGTAAAATGCCGGATGGAATCAAGCGTAACACCGTTTTTTTACCATCGATAACCAATGTATGGCCCGCATTGTGTCCACCCTGAAAACGCGTCACCACAGAAGCCCGATCCATTAACAAATCAACGACTTTACCTTTGCCTTCATCGCCCCACTGAGCGCCTAAAATGATAATACTTTTGCCCATTGATTTTCTCTCTGACATTTATTTCTTATTAACGGCATTGACACCCGCATTATGAAAATAATTAAAAAACTGTCCTTCTGGTTTTAACACTAAAATATCGGTTCTTTTCGCAAAACTATTTTCATACGCTTGCAAACTGCGATAAAAAGCATAAAAACTGGGATTAGAACTATAAGCCTGCGCATAAATTTGCGCTGCATCAAAATCCCCTTTTGCCCGAACGGAAGCCGCCTGCATTAATGCCTGGGCTTTAATCACTGTGACTTTCTGATCTGCTAACGCTTTAATTTCTTCTGATTTTTCCAATCCTTCTGCGCGTTTTGCTTCAGCAAACTGTTTGCGTTCCGTTTCCATTCGCCGGAAAACAGATCCCATGACATCGCGCGGCAAAGTGATTTGCTGAATACGAACATCGATCACATTAATGCCCTGATCTTTTCCAATTTTATCGGCTTGTTCACGTATCGCTGACATTAAACTCGCACGACCCGCTGAAATCACTTGATCACTGGTGCGCCTTCCATATTCCGCCCGCACAACATCATTCAAACGTTGTTCCAGCAATGTTTCTGCCCAATTAAGACTGCCACCGGTACTGGTATAAAATCGAGCTAAATTGTTGATATGCCATTTAGCAAAATATTCGACAACCAAATAAGTCTGCTCTTTGGTCACAACCGTCAGTGATCGGGAACCGGTCGCTGCCAATTCCTGCATCCGCATATCAAAAATGCGCACGCTATCCAGAAAAGGTATTTTGACATGCAGGCCGGGACGAAGGACTTCCGGTTCATTTTTGATTTTAACAATTTTACCCAACCGTAAAATCAATGCCGCAGAACCTTCCTGTACCGTAAAAAAACTGACACTGCAGAGGAGTAAAAGGATAGCCGCGATGACAACTGCAAAAATTTTAGTTGGAGTCATTTTTTATCTCCTTGCCCGCTGCCTGCAAAGAAGCATTGTCAGCTTCTTTTTGTTTTAATAATTTATCCAGCGGTAAATACATCATGTTATTGGATGCATTCACATCCACCAATATTTTCGTTGTATTTTGTAAAACCGTCTGCAGGGTATCAATATACATTCTTTCACGCGTCACATCGGGTGATTGAGTATACACTTTTAATACCGCCTGATAGCGCGCGACATTAGCCTGTGCCTGCAGCACAATCTGTTGTTGATAACCTGTTGCATCGGCTAACACACGCGCTGCATCTCCCTGTGCGATGGGAACCACTTTGCTGGCATAAGCCTGCGCTTGTTGAATATAAGTCGAACGATCCTGATCCGCACGATTCACATCATTAAATGCCGCCCGCACTTGATCCGGTGCCTGAACTTTACGTAATGTCACGGCCAGTATTTCAAGACCCGCATTATAATTTTTTAAGACTTCGATGGATCGCTCTTTCACGGCGGAGCTCAAGAATTCACGGCCTGTTGTTAAAGCATCGTCCAGTTTCATGGTCCCGATAATATCGGACAAAGCGCCGGACGTCACTTGTTGAATCGTATCATCCGGATTGACCAAATTGAATAAATACGCCTGCGGATCGTTAATACGATATTGTACATTCAATTCCACATTCACTAAATTTTTGGATTGATCTGGCGCACCAGCGGCTTTTTTCGAACTATCCAGCTGGATAACCTGACCGGGTAAATCATTCTGATCCGATGATTTCGTTAAAAAATCACCCTGCAAAGAAAATGAATAGATCTTTTGAACATCGACCCTGTATTTTGTTTCGATGAAACGTGCAAACCAGTGTAACCCGGGTTGCAATGTTTCTGTGTATTGACCGAAACGCAGAATAACGACTTCTTCGGCGGGATTCACAACGAATAAACCTGATAAAAACCAGAGAACCAGCAATACACCCACGAGAGCGCCTAAAACATATCCCGCTTCCCTGGAACCCGATGGTTTCCAGTGATTGCTGCTACCGCCTTTGTTATGCGCAAACAATGCGCGGAGCTTGCGAATAAAATTTCCCACTATTTTATCCAGATCAGGAGGATTTTGATCCCGTCTGCCACCCCAGGGATCCTGGTTATTATTTTTACCGGGCTCATTCCACGGCATAGACTTGGCTCCCATCAAAAGATAATGAGTCTGAAATTTTAGAGTGATGTGCTCTGATACGCAACTTAAAGCTTGCTCATCATACGTTCCCATTCTCTTCGCGGCAATCGAATGAAAAGATGGTAATGGCCATTTTCATCGATTTTTTCTGAGATAACAGCCGTTAATCGATAAAGTTCCGCACGTAATTTGGCTTTTTCAGGCGTTATAATTACGGTCTGCTGAATAATATCCTTTCCCAGGGATTTCAGAATGGCCTGTTTTAATGTTTCTATGCCCAACCCATCCAGGGCTGACACGCGCACACGCATCACTTTGTCAACAGTATCATAATCCGTGCCCGGCGTCCTGTCTTTACAAAGATCAATCTTGTTATAAACCCGAATTTGCGGCACATCCCTGCCACCGATCGCTTCCAGCACCCCCTCCACTTCTGAAATATGCGATAGTCTATTTTCATCTTGTGCATCAATCACATGCAATAATAAATCCGCTTCAGTGACTTCTTCCAGGGTGGCATGAAAAGCATTCACGAGATCAGGCGGTAAATGGCGAATAAATCCGACGGTATCCGCGAAAATAACCGGTCCTATTTCTGGAAACACAACCCTTCGTAAGGTTGGATCCAGGGTCGCAAACAATCGATCGGCTGCATACACATCCGCACCCGTCAATCGATTAAACAATGTCGACTTGCCGGCATTGGTATAACCGACTAACGCCACCGTCTGTATATCGGCCCGTTGACGCGCACGGCGGCCCTGTTCGCGCTGTTTACGAACGCGATTTAACCGGTTGGTAATAAATTTGATACGTGTCCGAATCAGTCGACGATCCGTTTCAAGCTGGGTTTCCCCCGGACCACGCAATCCAATACCGCCACGCTGTCTTTCCAAATGTGTCCAACCGCGGACAAGACGGGTGGAAAGATGCTTCAGCATCGCCAGCTCAACTTGCAATTTGCCTTCAAAACTGCGTGCGCGCTGGGCAAAAATATCGAGAATCAAACCAATGCGATCGATCACGCGGCATTCAAATAATTTTTCCAGATTACGTTCCTGGGCGGGGGAAAGTGCATGATTAAAAATGACTAATTCTGCATGATGTAACTTGACTGCGGCACGAATTTCTTCGGCTTTACCTGTTCCCACAAAATATTTTGGTTCGGGCGCCTGACGCGATCCCGTGATGATTTCAACGGGTAGTGCACCTGCAGATTCAGCAAGTTCCTTAAATTCAGGTAATGCTTCTTGCATGTCATCTGCAGGAAAATCGATATGAACCAGTACGGTGCGTTCACCGCCTTCCGGACGGTCTACGATCAACGTTTGATTCTCTTATTCTTTATTTTCAGTAGCATGCGAACCATTCGTTGCATTATTCGCAGCACTCGTATTGCTAAAATCCATCGGGGAAGAAACGTTACGGGCTGGAACGACTGTTGAAATAGCATGTTTATAAACCATTTGGCTGACTGTGTTTTTCAGTAATACAACAAATTGATCAAATGATTCAATCAATCCCTGTAACTTTATTCCATTCACCAAATAAATTGAAACGGGAACCTTTTCTTTTCTTAATGTATTCAAGAAAGGATCTTGTAATGATGGCCCTTTTGTCATGTTGTTATTCTCCATTTTTATCGATGTAAATAATCAAAGCGCTGTTGAGAATAGCTAACATGCTCTGGAATAGCAAGAATTTCGTTGCCCTGATAACGTCTGACAGCAGATATCCACGAAGTCTTACACGTTTTTCGACTTTTATAATTTGCCCAAAATAGCATTTATCTTTACTATACTAATGAATATATTTTTCCTGATTTTTTTGTATAGACAGCTTCATTTCAACTTATGACTAAACAACCACTGACACGTACCTGTTCTGCTTGCGGCATTGAAAAACCGCTGTCGGCCTTTTTGCACCTGACGAGTCAAGGGACTGCCTATGGGACGATTTGTGCGACTTGCCGCGGCAAAGGCATCACAGAAAAACCACAAAAACGGGTGCATGAAGACGAACGCAGCGGCACGACGTCGGGTATGCGTATCGGTGTCAAAGAACTGGTTGAAATCGAATTAGAAAAAAAACGCGAGCAGAAAGAGCGGGAAATCAGGCAGCAAGAGGATTTAAAAAAACGCGAAGAAATCTCGCTTGAAAAAACAGAATCCAAGGAATTAAAAGAAAAAGCAGAGAAATCGCATCGCGAAAAATTCCTGAATTATCAATCCAAAAAAAATCCTTTCAGTGCCCAGATTGTCGTCGATCAAAAAAAACCAGGGCCTTTTATCAATTTACCTGTTTTGGATGAAAAACAACGGGCACTGGAAGCGACTAAACTCGCTGAAGCCATCCGTCAAGAGGAACGAAAAACCACTGTCGATTTAAGCGGCGGCCCTGTGTATGATCCGCAATCTTCGATGGCGAGCCGCGATAATCCGACATTCCGAGAATATCTCATCCGCTCAGGCGATACCCCCATGGGAAGAACAGCCTCCCAATTATATCGAAACCTGGTCGGCCAAAAAAAATCGGAATCCTCTACGCCGTCAGAAAAACAGGAAAAAGACATCCAGGAAGCCGCTCGCGAATTTATCGATAAAACCTGGGGTCCGTCTTCGCGAAAACGTTGAAATATCAATTTGTTAACTTTTTTGACAGATCTGTTTGATTTTTATGCATTAAATGGTTAATATAGTGCCACTAAAACGATAGCGAGTGGACATATGTTAACCAGCCATGATGAAGCAAAAAAACCCAACGATAATCATTTAATCAATTTGACAGAAAATTTTGAATTTGATGAAGCAAAAAAACCCAACGATAATCATTTAATCACTTTGACAGAAAATTTTGAAAATGAATTAGATATCTATCGAAAACGCGTGACATGCGGAGAAGACACTATCTCTCATCATCAGGACATACTGAATTACGTTGTTTTTATTTATCAAAAAACGAATGGTTTCGTAGGCGATGCTGAGCTAATAGACGAAATCTGTTCTAACGCAGAAAGAAGGGATGCTAATAAGTATCATGTGAATCTTAATGAAGCCCGATTAGAGGCACTGATTAAATTCGATAAAATAAATCTTAAATTCGATAAAATAAATCACACAGAACTCGCTCGCCAAAAATACATGGAACTTTGTGGATTCGGCGATGAATATATCAATGCTGAAATGTCTTCCATGATAGAAAATCATGTGAAAGAAATGGCCGATTTAATAGAACACAAAAGGTATCGAAATGAGTTTAATACTAAATTAGAAGCATACCTATCATCAACTGATCCTGTCGATATCAATAAATCCATTGAACTGCTTGAGCTAATCAGTTTTCTCAGTCAGGAAAAAACGAGCATCATAGACGATACGACAGAAGTCATACAGGAAATTTATGACAAAGCAAAATATATATTGTTCGGCAATCATCCCGATCGACTGAAATTGAATAAAACAAAACTATTCGCCCTCCTGAAACTAAATAATTTAACAAAGGCTTGTTATGATTATCTTGTTTTGATGGAACAACATAATGATAACTTCGGTAATAACTTCAGTGGAAAGATAGATAACGATATGCATCAAATGATGGTGCGTATGCTTTGTGAAATAGCGTGCTTTGATGATCAAAATCGAAGTTTTGCAATAGACGGCTTAAAAAGCATTTACAGTTTTCTAAAAAGCGCTCCTGATTTACATCCGATAACGAACGTGGCTTCTGACCTTCATAAACAGATAGAAGCCATTGCAATTGAAAACAACGAAACAGAGTTACTCATTGATCTGTTATCAGTCTCTAAAGATGTCACATACCACATCGAATCCATGAAGAAATTAGCCAGCAGTTCGCAGGAAATTAGACACATAGAGCGCATTTTTCAATTAGCCCTTATAATATGCCCTCCGGAATCTGATGATGATTTGTATCAAACTACCATAATATTAGCGATCAATTGCAATCAATTTGATTATGCATGGACGCTGTTTCAAGAAAGCTGTTTATCCGAATTGAAATTCATCACAGACTTAAATTTTTTGAATTCGTTCATCGAGGTATTGGGTTATCACAACTGTCATGAATATGTTAAGGCACTTCTTGAATGGACATTTTCTCAATTGGGACATGAAAATGAAGAATTCATAAAAGAACAACAAAATGGCATGATTGACACCGCCAAGTTACAACTTCATGTTCAAACACTCAGAGCTATTTATCATACCGCAATGAGAGAACTGTCAAAATTTAACAACATTAATAAAGCTTACTCCCTGTTTCAGTTGATATTCCATTGTGGAAATGCGAATGAAACAACCTTTACTACTATGCTAATTGGCATGCTTCGACATAATCAATCAAAAGCCTTAAACATTTTAAAATGCGCATTACGATCATTGAATGAATCGGATATCGTAGAATTTCGTACCAACATAACGAACTCAGCGCGCCATGATCCCTATTTGATGACTATCATCGTACAACTTCTCTTTGAAGCAACAAGTGATAATAAATCGAAACATACCCACAAAAATACTCAAAATGAAAACGAGAGCGATACGTATGATCTTATTTTAATGTCCGATCCAGAACCCCATTCAAAACCGTGTCAAAGAACAGTGGCATTAAAACTCAATCCAATCAAACATGGATACGATTTTTGTGTGACCAATGAAGATAATGAAACGATAAAAGGTTTTATAGAATGGACTGCATTACTGCCTTATGCACCTATCACCGATGAAGAAATTTTAGATAACAAAGAGAATTTATTACCTATCCTGTTAAATCTTCCCGCTGTACAACACCATGTTTGTAAAAATAGTGAAGAAGAATATGAGTATGAGTCTGAAGAAGAGAAAGAGGAAGATGCTCTTTCAGCACCGAAAAATGTATTTAAAAATTATCTCACTGAACCCGTTCCTACAAATTGGCATCAGCTGTCGCCAGAGCTTGATAAAGAATATAAAGCAAGGGGATACACTATAGACGATTATTGTTTCATGCCAATGTCCAATTCAAGAGCCTTACCGATACCCACTAAAACGACAATTGAATTAGAAATTGCTCAGAAAAACTTTAAATACAATAAAGAAGTGATATCCTGTAAAGTATTTAATTATCGAATTACGACCCCGCAACAAAAGATGACGGATGGTTATATCAAAACAGACTCCTTTTCCGGCCACTACGTAATACCCGATACCAATGAAGCACTTTTCAAGAATGAGGCTTTATTGTCTGCTCTATTCAATTCACGGTGTATACAACAAGATCTGAAAGAACTCTATAAGCGTGCGCGTCTCGATGAATTAAACACAAGACAGTATGCTGCTTCTTCTGTGCTGTTCCAGCCAAAGCCTCAGGTGCAAAAAACGACAGTACCTAAAACGAGTATGCCAACTGCAGCGAGAACAAATAGCATGCCGAGTTAATCATCATGAGAGACTCATGAGTCTATGCGGTTGCCTTGAAGAACTTCTCAGTTCATCGAATTTTACATGCGCTTTATTTAATTCCTCGCGCCATATGTCATAAACTCTTTGGCAGCGAGTTTTATCTTTTAAAAGTTCATAATGATTTGCCATACCTAAAATAACCCCTGCTACATCCCTGTCTTCTTTAGGAATTAGCTCAATTAATTGGACTTGAAATCCTATACAGAAGTGGTCTGTAGTAAACACCATCGTAAATGCGTTAAAACTAATTGCTTGAAGTAGTGATTGCGTAGCATGATTTTCGAGAGATACAATTCCTTTTCTATGTCCCATGACCGATAATAGCTTAAAAAAATCTCCCTGCGGTAATCGACCGTTAAACTCATCGCAGAAATTGATCGTAATTGAATATTCATTTGCGATTTCTATCAGTTTTGCCTTATTTTCTTGTCCAATTTCTAACGCGATTACCATAATAGGTTTTTTTGTAGAGTCTTTACCCGCTTCGCTGACTTGAAGAAAATATTCGTGTAAATATATTTCGATATTCGGTGGACATTGACCCTCTTTGTCAAGAAAAAGAAGAAAACGACGCATGACACCATAACATTCTGGCGCAACTTCAAATTGTGATTCTTTTGCTTCAAATCGTGGAATACCTATATTATAAAATCGGCTGGTATCAACTTCTGAAGCTAATAGATCATAATCTAATTTAGGTTTGGATTTTAGTAGTCCGTAGTGTTGTAGCAATCTTTTCTGATCTCTTGCAACGGCATAAAAATTCTCTCCTTTGGGAAATACGTGATGAGGTGGGGTAATACCAAAAACATGTAGTTCAGTAACATCCGGTTCAGTAAATAGATATTTACCAGATAACAAATTCACCAGGGTCACCATGGATTCAGGATCTGCTTGGCATCCTGTGAAAAAAACTGCTTTGTATTTTGTGCCAGACTGTGGCGGAAGATCACCATGAATTGTACATTGAGCAGGATTACCAGCATTATATTTGACTCGAATGTATGGAACGTTTAACTGTGAGCTCATGGCTCTTCCAATATCGTAACATCCACTCAAGTCAAACTTACATAACGCTACCCCCAACATTTCTCCTTTTTGGATAAATTGACTCAATGCCAATGCGGAAGAAGACAGTTTCACATGACCACTTTTCATCATTAAGACCGTTTATTATTTGGAATGATATAGATAATTTGACCGTATTATACACAAAACGGAGGCTTGCGCTAGCGAATAGTACTGACAAGAACCTGCAAAATTAAATTGAAACGGTACTAGATCTATTTTCGATGGATTTCCGACTGGGAAAAGTGAGGTAACTTTATGATTATACTAGTATTTTTTGATTTCTGTGTAACACTTTTCGGTTTTTTTCGCGAAAAAATCACGTAACTTTATGATTTTTAAAGAATTTTTCTGTTTTATTGGCTTTCATCTAAAATATATTGGATGGTTTCCCGCAATTGCTCATCGCTGCATTCAAAACAACCCCCGCGTGCAGGCATCGCTCCAACGCCCATCGTGGTTAATTTCATTAAAGCGCTCATCCCCATTTTACGTCGTAATTGCCACGCTTTTTTATCATTTATTCGAGGGGCTTTAATATCAATAATCGGCGGATTTCCATGACACGAAGTACAAAATTGTTTAAAAATCTTTTGGCCCGCATGGGGATCTCCTTTCAATTGATTCACGAATGTCGAAGGGTAATGATAGGTTTCGATCAGTTGCACATCGCCCACCACACCTGCCGGTCTGGGTGTTTCATCCTCCGCATGTAAATAGAATGAAATAATAAACCCTGACAAACCACTCAAGATCAAACTACTGATGATCACTATCACACGAAAATTTTTTTTCATGATTCACTGACGGATTGCTGCAATGCGTGCACAATGGCCAATAAAGATTTTTCCGTGTTCGCACCCAGTATTTTTTTAACCACGTTGCCATTGGGGTTAATAATAAATGTCACTGGCAATGCATCAATGCCGTAGATCGGCCAAGTTTCCGCAGGATCTTCCAAAACAACCGGATAAGTCATATGGAGTTTATCCATTGCATCTTGTAAGTCATTCATCGGCATACGGTCGTAATTTACGCCGTAAAGCACAATGTTTTTATCCTGATTATGTTGATAAAAATCATTTAATGCCGGAATTTCTTTAATACAACTGTCACACCACGCCGCCCAATAATTAATAATGACCCATTTGCCTTTTAAACTCGAAACGAAAATAGCATTGCCTTTGGTATCGTGCAAAACAGTTTCCTGTTTTGCACAGTTCACGATAAAAAAGCCACAAAACAAAATAACGATCACTTTTAAAAATCGCATGACTACGCCACTGTTTTAATAATTAATTTATAATCTTTCGCCATTTGTTGCGCTTCATGCGGATAAGATAAATAAGCCTGCAACTGACCTTTTGGATTCACCAATAATACTTCCGCACTGTGATTAATCGTATACTGATTCTTGCCCTGACCATCCGCTTGCATTTTAGCTGCGGCAATATGCAATTGTTTTTCTAATGCAACTGTTTCATTAATATTCGCGCGCGCGCCAATAAAATGGGGATTGAAAGAAGAAACATAGTCTTTCATTCTGTTGACACTGTCACGATCCGGATCCACCGAAATCATCACAATTTGCGGCATTTGATCGGCAGGTAATTCTTTTTCTAATTGCTTATACATATCACCTAATGCTGCCATGGTCGTCGGACACACCATGCCACAATTCGTGAAACCAAAAAATAGCATTGTCCAATGTCCGCTTAAATTAGCTTTTGTAAATGGCTTTCCGTTTGAACCCATTAAATTAAAATCCTTAATTTCTCGTGTTTGTGCGAGAAAAACGCCATCAATTTTAACGTTATTCGCAACTTCACGACGTTGCAAAAATCCAAAATACAGTTCAACAGAAACAACTAATGCAATAACAATGATTATTATCAACATTAATTTTGAATGTTTTCCCGATGCTGCCTGACTCATAACTCACTCCTACTTGTTTAGTAATAAATAATAATAATGATCAATCAATAATAATAAAAATAAAATCCCCAAATAATAAATAGAATATTTAAATGAAGCCATCGCGTGCTGTTTATCATCACTGAAAAATAAACGCAGCACATAAAATAAAAAAACGAGATTCGCCAGTGTGACGCCGACAAAATAAATGAACCCTGACATGCCAATTAAATAAGGCAATGACGTTGCGATGACTAATAAAATGGTATAGAGCACAATATTCAATTTCGTAAATGGAATACCGTGTGTATTTGGCAACATCGGTACTTTTGCTTTGGCATAATCATCAAAACGATGAATGGCAAGCGCCCAAAAATGCGGCGGGGTCCAAATATAAATGATTAACACCAATAATAAAGCTTCTGGACTCACAGAACCCGTCACCGCTGTCCAACCTAATAACGGTGGCACAGCGCCTGCAATACCCCCTATCACAATATTTTGCGGTGTGGCGTGTTTCAGATATAACGTGTAACACACCGCATAACCGATGAGCGATAAAAAAGTTAAAACGGCTGTGAGCACATTCGTGAAAGAGAACAAAATCAGCATGCCGACGACACACAAAATAGCTGCAAAAATAAGACTGTTGCGTGAACTAATTTTTCCTTGCACAATCGGACGAGATTGCGTTCGCCGCATGATTTTATCGATATGCAAATCGGCCACATGATTTAAGGCAGCGGCCGCACCTGCCACCAATGCAATCCCCAAATTTCCCCAAAATAACGTTGAAAAAGAAAAAAGAGACCGAGGCGCGAGACACATACCCACGATGGATGTCAAAATCATCAACATCACGACGCGAGGTTTGCATAATGTCATATAATCGCGTGCTAATGCATTCATGTCACCCCTCCAGGTCGTGTATCCCTTAATTTAAAAATAAATGTGATCCAGGCAATCCATACTAATGCCGCTACGATGGTATGACTGATGGCAGTGATGAGCGGTAATTTGAAAATGACATTGCTGATGCCAATGCAAAGTTGTACGCACAATAATCCCAATACGATATACAACCCTTTTAATAAATCAGGACGGTGTTTTAATGGCAGGCTATATATCGCAATAAACAGAATAAAGTACGATGTGATAATCACGGCGCCTAATCGATGTGTCATATGGATTGTTTGACGAATGGCGATTGGTAAGACGCCGCCGTCATAATTCATGCCGATCGGTGAAACTAAATTAAATGCCTGTTTAAAATGCCATGTCATGGACTGATCGTTTAAACAAAAAGGAAAATCCGTGCAGCTTAATGAAGCGTAGTTTGTGCTGGTCCACGCGCCCAGTAAAATTTGCGTGAGCAGCAAAAACAATCCCAAAATAGCCCACAGCGCCATGCTGTTTCCCGCTATCGCGCGATGATTCAATGAAGATGGCGCACTATTATTCAAATACAGTAACCACAAAGTCGATAAAATCAAATAGCCGCCCAACAAATGCTGCGATACGATCACTGGCAATAATTTCAACGTCACCGTCCACTGCCCTAGCATAATTTGGTAACTTAACAATAACATTAAAAAAATCGCCATCATTACATTGAAACGCGTGCGTAATAATTTTTTACTGAAAATCATGATCACAATCATCATAATGAATAGACTTAACATGCCCACAAAATAACGATGAATCATTTCCGTCCACGCTTTAGTCGATGTCATGGGCGCTATCAGATGTCCATAACAACCCGGCCAGTCAGGACAACCCAATCCTGCATCCATCCATCGTGTGAAAGCGCCGAGCAGAATGACACCCAGCGCAAAAAAACTCGCAGAATAAGCGAGTCGTGAAAAAAAACGTTGGTTAACCAATTTGTGACACCTCTAATACACGCTTTAAATCGTTTAATATATCCATCGGATTCGCATCCGCCGAATAATACATAAATGCATTTCCCAAAGGATCCACTAAATAAATCTTATTAACCGCTGAATCGTGACGCATCAACATCGTATCAACTCGATCGCTGTCTTTACCTAATGCTTTTTTCACTTGCTGTAATTGATGATAAATCTGCTGACATTGATCACCGCATTTTTTTTCAGCCAGATAAATAACACGCCATTTTTTTTGGTTGGAAGAAAAATGGGTTAGCGTCAAAGGCGGTGTGATGAATGTGCCATGATTTAACGTTTTCAATCGAAAATAAGAATGATACTGAAATAAAATGCCGCTCACGATAATCGGTAGCAAGAAGATCACTGACAACATCCACAAGGGTTTATTTGTTTTTAGCATGCGTGTTTTTCTCTTCACAACAAAAACATAACCAGGCAATCACTAACACCATGGCTAATGCAAACCATTGGATGGCATAAGCCATATGACGGGCAGGTGTGACAGTCACAATTGTCCAATCGCGAATATAACCATTTGCTTCATTCGCATTTAATCGCAAAATGAAAGGATAAAATGACAGATGCGTCTGTTGGCTTAATTCATGGATATCCATGCGCTGCAAAATCAATGGCCTGCTTTCCGGAGACAAACTATTTTTTCCTAAAATAAATTGGTATTCATCCAATAATTTGATATGCCCTGCTATTTTTTGTTCTGTTGAAACAGCCTGAATATCAGGCAACAATCCATTGGCCGGTTTTTTTATCCAGCCGCGATCGATGAGTAATAATTTTTTATCCCCCGGCATCTGTAACGGTGTTAACACTTCAAAACCGGGTTCGTCCTGATAAAAACGATTTTGCACTAAAATAATCAGTGAATTGAGATAGCTTCCCTGTGCTTTGACAGATTGAAATTGCAAATCACCCCCATGACTCTTTTGTTCAAATGGATGCGGTGTATCCCGTAATCGTTTTTGATAAGTGTTTAATAGTATTTTTTTGTATGAATAACGATGCAACTGCCACACACCTAATACCAGGCATAAACAAAATAAAAACAGGCATAAAAGCGAAAATCCCCACTTGAACGTCACAGAATACGTTTTTTGCCGGAAATGAAAACGTAACAATTCGACCATCAAGACCCACCTATTGACAAAAAGTGTGCCATTATAGATCAATTCTGCCTTTTGTAAAATGCTGCTGGTTTTTTACATAGGCTTTGGCATCAAATAATGTATAAGACAAGGTTATTTCTTTGATATCTTTGGAAATACCCGGCTCGATAAAGAAATAAACCGGCATATCCGCTTTTTCACCCTTGAAGAAATACTGTTGAGTAAAACAAAAACACTCTGTTTTCTTTAAAAATCGTGCGCCATCCATCGGTGTAATGCTCGGAATCGCCTGGACCGTCATTTCCTGTCCACTTTGATTTTCCGCATAAAAATAAATTAATTTTCTTTCGCCCGGATGAATTTCAATAGAGTGTTGTAACGGTATGAATTTGAAAGGAAGTCCACTATGCAGTGTCGTTGTAAAATACACTTTGATTGTGCGCGATTGATCAATCGGGGTGTTTGCATCATAAGCCGTGGCAGCCGTCACTGACTTGCCATTGATCCCTTCTTTTTTACAAACCAGTTCATACAGGGGGATCAGCATGTAACAAAAGCCAAACATAAATAAAACGCCGCCGCATAAAATCATCAGCAGCTTTTTATTTTTCTGGCGCAATTGATCAGACATGAGATAACCCGTTCAGTACAAAGTTCGTTTAATTTTGTCCAGACCATTAACTCCTCACTCCAAACGCGCCATCCCCCGCAACGAGTGCGGGGCAAGCTCTGGCGCTTCGGATTTCATCCTGAAATCCAGTCGTTCGTCTGTTAATGGTCTGAACAAAATTAACCGAACGTTCTACGAGTGAATCACGGGAGCCGTTTCAAAAGTGTGATAGGGCGCCGGTGTGGGAACAGTCCATTCCAATCCTTTTGCACCTTCCCATACTTCATCGCTCAAAGGCACGGTTCGTTTGCCAAATGTCGCTTTTAATACAACATAGAGGAAAATCAATTGCGCAATACCAAATATGAACGCGCCTATCGTACAAATCTGGTTAAAATCCGTAAATTGCAATGCATAATCTGGAATACGACGGGGCATGCCGGCCAAACCCAAAAAGTGCATCGGCAAGAAAGTGACATTCATCCCAATGACGGATAGCCAAAAGTGCCATTGGCCGAGTTTTTCGCTATACATATTGCCAGTCCACTTCGGTAACCAGAAATACACTGCCGCAATAATGGTAAATAGTGAACCCGACACTAATACATAATGAAAATGCGCGACGACGAAATAACTGTCACGATATTGATAATCACTGGGTACCAAAGCCAACATTAATCCGGAAAAACCGCCAATAGTAAACATCACGAGAAACCCAAGCGCAAATAACATTGGCGTCTCAAACGAGATAGACCCTTTGAATAACGTCGCTAACCAGTTGAAAACTTTTATGCCTGTGGGGACTGCAACCAACATGGTGGCATACATAAAATAAAGTTGGGCAGCAATCGGCGCACCGGTCGTAAACATATGATGCATCCACACGACGAAACCGACGATCGCAATCATCACGGTGGCATAAACCATTGCGTGATAACCGAAGAGAACTTTACGCGCAAAAGTGGGAATAATTTCTGAAATGACACCAAATCCGGGTAAAATCAAAATATAAACTTCCGGATGTCCAAAAAACCAAAAGACATGCTGGAATAAAATGGGATCCCCTCCACCGGCTGCATTGAAAAAGCTCGTATGGAAATGTCTGTCCATTAACATCATCGTGACGCAACCCGCCAGCACTGGCATGACCGCCAACAATAAAAAAGCGGTAACGAGCCAACTCCAGACAAACATGGGTAATTTAAACCACGTCATGCCGGGTGCTCGCATATTAAAAATGGTCACCACAATATTCAAGGAAGCCAGAATAGAGGAAGCGCCCATCATATGGATTGAAAAAATGAAGAAATCTGTACTTTTTGGACCAAACGTGGTGGAGAGAGGCGCGTAAAAAGTCCAGCCAAAATCAGGCGCGGGCCCGCTCATGATCATCGTACTGAGTAACATGCTGAATGCAAAAGGAAGTAACCAAAAACTCCAGTTATTCAAGCGTGGCAACGCCATATCCGGCGCACCGATCATCATGGGAATCAACCAGTTTGCGAGACCCGCCATGGCAGGCATGATGACGCCAAAAACCATGATCAAACCATGCATTGTTGTCATCTGATTGAAATATTCAGGATCGAGCAACACTTTACCTGGCTCAAATAATTCGATACGAATTAAAAGCGCCATGAAACCGCCAACAAAGAGCATAATTAAACTGAAATATAAATAAAGCGTACCAATATCTTTATGGTTTGTTGTAAATAACCAACGCGATATGCCTTTACCAGGACCGTGATGATCATCATGTGGATCATTGTGATGATGTGCTACAGCTTCGCTCATGCGTTTAACTCCACTTCATATTATTGCGCTTTTTGCATTGCTCTCACTTTTTTAACATCCCTCGGTTGAACCGGAACCGAATAGTGATGTCGTTCGACTAAGACATCATTACCCCATGCATGACGGGTGTAAGTAATAATTTCTGCGAGGGTCTTATCATCCATTTGATTACCGAATGCCTGCATTGCCGTGCCCGGTACGCCTGTCAATACAAAAGCCACATTGGCATCGATCGAACCCGTGACCACCCGGCTTTTCTTCAAGGCAGGGAAACTGGGCGGCAAGCCTTCGCCATTCGGTTGGTGACACATCACACAACTTTTTTCATAACCGGCTTTACCCGCTGCCAATAACTGTTCTTCCGTCTGTGATTTTAAGTTAGCTTCTTCAATCCGTTGCATTGCAGCAGGCTGATGATCTTTAACCCACTGATTGAATTCATTTTGTGTCACTGCTTTGACAACAATCGGCATGAAGCCATGGTTTATTCCACACAATTCACCGCATTGACCACGATACGTCCCCACCTGATTGATATAAATCCAATTTTCATTGATATAACCTGGAATGGCATCTTGCTTCACGCCCAACTCCGGTACCCACCAAGCGTGAATCACATCATCCGCTGTCACGAGCAGCCTGACTTTGGTATTGACAGGCACGACAACTGGATTATCCACTTCCAGCAAATACCATTCATCTTTGGGTGATGTATTATTGATTTGCGATTGCGGGGTAGAGAGATTACTGAAAAAACTGATACCCTGGTCAAGGTATTCATATTTCCATTTCCACTGATAGCCAGTCACTTTGATGGTGAGTGCTGCATCATCCGTATTATGAATATGTTGCAACACAATAGTGGCAGGCACGGCCAGTGCCACCAAAATGAGAAAAGGAATCGTCGTCCATAAAATTTCAACCCCTAAATGCTGATGAAAATGGGCAGAAACAGCGCCTTTGGATTTGCGGAACTTGATGAGTGAATAAATAAGAACGCCAAAAACAAGCACGCCAATCACGCAACAAATATAAAAAGCGGCCATGTGTAAATTGTAAATTTCATGGCTAATGGGCGACACACCATAAGGCATATTCAGACCCAGTCTGGAGGCTGCATGCCCGGTCATTGCCATCAGGCAAAGACTCACAGAAAGAATAATTCGACTTATACCACGTTGCATAGATAAACCTTTATCGTTTTGAGTCAGACGATGCGAAAGCTTCTGGAATATTAAAAGCCGACACATTAAAACATATTTTTTAAATAACACAAGTCTTAAGAAAAAAATTCAGAGGGGAAAGGAATTATCCACATATAGTTTGCATTCAATTAAAATAGCTATAAAATGTGCCACGAAAAAAATTTACAAGGGATCGGTTTCGTGAAAAAAATCATCAAAAAATTTCTGTCAAAAAAACGAAATGTTGCTCTTCTCGTCATTATTGTTGCAGCTATCGTCATCTCGGGTGCATTTACAATAGCCGGTATCAGCGAAAATGTGCAGCAAATGGCAGAGATGAATCCGGCCGATATTGAACAATATTTTCCCGATTACCCCTCGGTGAATACCGCTGGCAAAGATCCCGAACGCGTCAAACGCGGTGAATACATTGCAAAAGCCGGTGATTGCATTGCCTGTCATACAAACAGTCCGGAAAAAGGCAAAGTGTTTGCCGGTGGCTTGCCGATGCAAACCCCTTTCGGGACCATTTATTCCCCCAATATTACACCGGATAAAGAAACCGGCATTGGCGGCTGGACGGATGCACAATTCATTAAGGCCATGCGCCGGGGCATTTCGCCGCATGGTTACTATTACTATCCCGCCTTTCCTTATCTTTATTTCAGCAAAATCACGACGGATGACTTAATCGCATTAAAGGCCTATCTGGACAGTATTCCGGCCGTCGAACAGGAAAATCTTCCCAATAAAATGGTTTGGCCGTTTAATGTTCGTTTATTGCAAATGCCCTGGCGAGTGATGTTCTTTCATCCAACCGCTGTGTATCAGGGCGTGCCAGAAGCTTCCGAAAAATGGAGGCGCGGTCAATACCTGGTCGAAGGTTTGGGGCATTGCGCCATGTGTCATTCACCCTCCTATAAAATTTTTACGGATAAACTTCCGTTAGGCGCGCCTATTCAACAGTTTGATTTAACGGGCAGCAAAATTCAGGGTTATCTGGCACCCAATATCACGAAAGCCAATCTGGCAGACATTTCCGAACAGGAAATTATCGATGTCTTTACCAAAGATCGTATGATTGGCGGTGGCACCGTACAAGGTCCGATGCTGGAGGTCAATCACGATAGTTTAAAATATCTAACGCCGGACGATTTATCCGCTATCGCTGTCTATTTAAAATCGGTACAAAGCAAAAGTCCGCCCAAGCCGACGGGACCCGCAGCCGGTAAAGCGCTCTATGAAAATTATTGCTCTGGTTGTCATGCCTCTGGCGCGGGGGGCGCACCCAAATATGGCGATGCTTCCACATGGGCTCCTGTTTTGAAACACGGTATGAATACGGTGTATGAGAATGCAATCAAAGGGACTGGCGGCATGCCTGCCAAAGGAACGTGTGTCTCCTGTAACGATCAGGATATCAAACAGGCGGTCGATTACATGCTGGCATCCGTCGTCGGTCCTGATGGAAAAATTATCAGCATTACACCGGTGAAAAAATTGACGATGCAGGATGGCAAACGACTTTATGATGAAAACTGCAGTGTATGTCACGCAAATGGTTTCCAGGGCGCGCCTAAGCCTGGCGATACCGCCACATGGAAACCGATGGTTGACGCAGGTTTCCTGGAAACTTATATCAATGTTCTCACTGGTCGCAATGGTCATCCGCCACACGGTGCCTGTGCTGCCTGTTCGGATGCGGATTTAAAAGCGGCTGTGAAATATATGATGCAACAAAGTGCGCCGGATAAGGATTATAGTTTATGGTAACGACAGCTTCTTGAAGCAAGATTCCTCCCTTTGAAAAAGGGAGGCCAGAAGGGATTTATAAAAAATCCCCCTTTTTCAAAGGGTGTTGTTGCGTAATTCGTCATTGCGAGGAGCGCTTTGTGCGACGTGGCAATCCAGAATGCGGCTATTATTTTTGAAATTGGCTACACTGGATCGCCACGCCTCCTTCGGAGGCTCGCGATGACGAATGACGCAACAACGCCTTTTCAAAGAGGGAAATCAACATAATAGAGGTCCATCAAGCATGATACAAAAAAATAAAGGATATTATCTGCCATCGCCAAGTAGTTGGCCTTTGAAAGGTTCCATCGCACTCATTTGTACATTAGCGGGTGCCGCTAACTGGATACACGAAGAATGGTTTGGCCCTTATTTGTTTGGATTCGGCTTTCTCATGCTGATTTACATGATTTATGGCTGGTTTGGCATGGTGATTCGCGAAAACCGCGCGGGTACGCTCAATAATTCACAAGTGGATCGTTCTTTTCGCTGGGGCATGTGCTGGTTTATCTTTTCAGAGGTCATGTTTTTCAGCGCATTCTTCGGCGCACTCTTCTTTGTTCGCGTGATTTCCGTACCGACATTAAGTGGTGCCGGTTCCCATATTATCAGTCATATCTTACTGTGGCCGAGTTTTTCCGCAGGCTGGCCGTCACACGCCAATCCCAATCCCAGTCTGTTTGTTGCACCGCAATCCGTGATGGAAGCGTGGGGAATTCCAGCCTTGAACACTTTCATATTGTTGACCAGTGGCGCGACTATCACACTCGCCCATTGGGCCATCCTGAAAAATCATCGCAAAACCATGTTGTTAGGACAACTTCTGACGATTCTCCTCGGCATCAGTTTTTTATTTTTTCAGGCACATGAATATACGATTGCCTATTTAGAAAAAGGATTAACGCTGGGATCCGGTATTTATGGGACCACTTTCTTCATGTTAACCGGTTTCCACGGCTTGCATGTGACCATCGGAACCATTGGATTATGTGTGATTTTTTATCGCATGTTACGTCATGATTTTAATTCGCATAATCATTTTGCCTTCGAAGCAGTTTCCTGGTACTGGCACTTTGTCGACGTTGTCTGGTTATTATTATTTGTTTTTGTTTACTGGCTATAATGTTGATTGATATCGTAAAATTTATTCATTTATTGCTTACATTAAGCTTATTGGGTTCCACGTTTTTTTGTTTGATTTTGATAAGCTTTAAAAAACAGGATGAGAGAGTCGTACGCCTTAATCGTCTCATGCTTTGGTTGCTCCTATTGACTCTTCTGACAGGCAGTCTGCTCGTTTATCCAAAACATTTCACCTTTAAGACACCCTGGATTGACGCCGCCTATCTTCTCGTTTTTTTGTTTGGGGGACTGATATCACTCTTGCTGACTTTAAAAAGAAAAAAATATTATTGGAAACCTTTGTGGTGTGTCAGTTATGTTTTACTGATCGTCGTGTTGATCGGGATTATTCATGACGCAGTGACAAAAACGACTTTTTTATTTTAATGACGTGATGGCTAAAATGTGTTAAATTTTGCCAAAAAACACGGTGCCAATCCATGCTCTATATTTATCTGAAAATGTTCCATATTATCAGCGCATCATGCGTATTAACGAGTATTGTGTATAGCTTTCATTTATGGCGCTCTATTCAGACTCATAATTTATCCACCATTTCTGACCGCATTCAAAAACAAACTTCGTTAGTCATCATTCCCTTTGCCGTATTTCAATTAGCAACGGGTTTTACGATGATCAGCCTTAAGCGTTACAGTTGGCACTTATTCTGGTTAAGCGGTAGTGTGATCAGTTTTATAACTGCGATCGTCAGTTGGTTTGGTTTTATTTACTTTTTATTACTCTCAGAACAAGCACCCATCCTGATGAACGATCATTTCGGATCAACGCGTTATCGGCGCATGCAATCCTTTATGTTGTTATTATGCGCATTGGGTTTATTGAGTATGGTGTTTTTTATGGCAAATAAAAACGGTTAACCATGACACTCCGTATTCAAGATCTTGCCTTTGCACGTAACGACGTTCTTTTATTCAGCGGGATTAACGACGAACTGAAATCGGGCGAGATTTTGCAAATCCGTGGTGATAATGGGTGTGGCAAATCGACTTTATTGCGCATTCTGGCAGGCTACATTCAGCCCGAAACAGGGCTTGTTTTCTGGCATGACAAAACGATTTTTCAAACACTCGATACTTATACGCAAGCGCTTCGTTATCTGGGACATCAAAATGGCATTAAACCCCAGTTGACTGTTTACGAAAATCTTACATTGAGCTGTGCGCTTTCTGGTATCAAAATACAACACGATGTATTAAAAAAAGTATTGCATACCCTGCATCTGGAACAAATGATCAAAACACAAGCTGTTCATTTATCTGCTGGACAACGACGCCGGCTTGCTTTATCACGTTTGCTACTGTCTTCGGCACGTTTATGGATTTTGGATGAGCCCACCACCGCGCTGGATCGATCAGGACAAGATTTATTCACGGATATATTGAAAAACCATGTTAAACAAGGCGGCATGGCGATCATTGCCACGCATACTGACTTACCCATCGAAAGCCCGATGAAAACATTGCATTTATCTTTGTTTGGGGAAGCAGCCTGTGTTTAATATCATTCGTTATGACATTAAGACAACGCTGCGAGAGGCTTATTCCTGGCTGACACCCCTTCTTTTTTTTATCATTGTCGTAACGCTTTTTCCTTTGGCTATGGGGCCCGATATACGACTCCTTGAAAAAATGGCACCCGCGATCATTTGGGTGGCTGCATTGCTCGCCATTTTACTGTCTGTCGGCAATCTTTTTCGTGTCGAGGCAGAAGAAGGTTATCTGGATTTAATGTTGTTAAGTCCCAAACCTCTCACGGTCTTGGTGATAGGCAAAATGATTAGCCATTGGTTAACACACTGCCTGCCGCTCATTGTGATTAGCCCATTATTGGGTTTTTTGTTACACTTGCCGCCCTATGAAGAATATGCGCTGGTGCTGAGCTTATTACTCGGCACGCCTGTTCTCACGATGCTGGGTGCCATTGGGGCTGCTTTGATGGTTGGAATTCGAAATCACGGTTTATTGTTGCCTGTATTAATTATGCCGCTCTATATTCCCATTTTGATTTTTGGTACAGGAACCTTGATAGCCGCCGCCGGGCAACAACCCATCAGCGGTTACATTGCAATTATGGCTGCGATCATGCTATTAAGCGCCGCTTTCGCACCTTTATTGACAGGCATTGCGTTACGAGTTGGAGTCAATCAATAACATGTGGCATTGGTTAAAACAAAATTTTTTATCGCCTAAAACTTTCTATGCCAGCACAACCCCACTGGTCCCATGGATTGCCCTGGCGTTTGCACTGTGTTTCAGTTATGGCTTGATCGATGGCCTGTTTATCGCACCCGCGGATTATCAACAAGGTGATGGGTTTCGCATTATTTATGTGCATGTTCCCAGCGCATTCACTGCAATGGCCATTTATCTCACCATGGCCATTGCAGCGGTCATTACACTGGTATGGCGTGTCAAAATAGCTGCCATTTGTATGTCCTGTAGCGCACGAATCGGTGCCTGGTTTACCTTTCTTGCGCTCACAACCGGTTCCATCTGGGGAAAACCGATGTGGGGAACCTGGTGGATTTGGGATGCGCGCTTAACGTCGATGTTAATTTTATTGTTTCTTTATCTCGGTTTTATCGCTTTACAATCCGTCATTCCTCAACAACAAAATCGGGAACGTGCGAGCGCCGTCATTGCCATTGTCGGCGTGATTAATTTGCCCATCATTCATTATTCTGTCATTTGGTGGAATACATTGCATCAAGGTCCAACACTCAGCCAATTTGCCAAACCGGCTATTGCACCTGCTATGCTCTACCCACTTCTCGCTATGATTGCTGCGTTTATGCTGTTTTACACACTCATTTTATTATTGCGCATGCGCAATCAAATTTTATTACGTGAAACAAAGAGTCAATGGGTTCAAGAGGTTTTCGCACAATGAGTATGAATCATTTATTCAACATGGGCGGCTATGGTTTATATGTCTGGCCAGCTTATTGCATCACATTATTTGTTTTGGGTTTTAATTTTTTTCTTGTCGCACGGGAAAAAAAACACATTAAAAAAATGCTTCATCGTTTATCGCGTCAATCCTTATGAACCGAAAACAAAAATTACGATTAACAGGCATTTTGAGTCTATTTGCTATGCTCTGTGCAGCGATCGCTCTTGTTTTGTATGCCTTAAAACAAAATATTAATTTATTTTATACACCGACTCAGTTATTGGAAGCACACACGATACCGCATCAAATAGTGCGCGTGGGCGGCTATGTCAAAGAACATAGCGTGCATTATGATGCATCGGGTACGCGTGTGGCATTTATGATTACCGATAAAAAAAATAATTTGTCCGTCCATTTTGAGGGTGTGTTGCCCAGCTTATTTCGGGAAGGACAGGGCATCGTTGTGACCGGTGAACTGATTGAATCGCATCAACTCCACGCCGATCAGGTATTGGCGAAACACGACGAAAAATACATGCCGTGGTCAATCGAAAAAGAATTACAAAAAGAGGCGAAAAAATGATACCTGAATTGGGCAGTTTTGCGATTATTTTAGCGTTATGTTTTGCGCTCATTCAGGGCATTTCGGGATTAAAGCAAAACAGTCAATTATTATCGCTTGGCAAGATGGCAGCTATCTGTCAATTCATTTTATTAAGCATGGCCATGTTGTGCTTAATCACCAGTTTTTTGACACAGGATATCACCGTCATTTATGTACGCGAACACTCACATCTCTTATTACCCATCCTGTATCGTATCGGTGCCGCATGGGGCGGACATGAAGGTTCCTTACTTTTATGGTGCCTGATTTTGGCAGGATGGACGATGGCATTTATTGTATTTGGCGATAAAAAATTATCGGAGACATCCCGATCAAATATTATTATGATTTTAGGTTTTATCAGTGGCGGCTTTATTACATTTTTATTGACGACTTCTAATCCGTTTCAACGCGATTTTCCAAACGAACTCATGGCTGGTAATGATCTCACACCCATTCTGCAAGATCCGGGACTGATTTTTCATCCTCCCATGTTGTACATGGGTTATGTCGGATTTGCGATTGGATTTGCGTTTGCCATTTCCGCTCTCATCGAAGGCAAATTCAACAAAGAATGGGCTCATGCATGCCGTCCCTGGATTATATTGCCCTGGTCTTTTTTAAGTGCTGGAATCGTTCTTGGCAGTTGGTGGGCGTACCGTGAATTAGGCTGGGGTGGCTGGTGGTTTTGGGATCCTGTTGAAAATGCATCTTTATTACCCTGGTTATCTGCCACTGCACTGATACACAGTTTGATTGTCAGCGAAAAACGTGACGCTTTTAAAGGCTGGACATTATTACTTGCCATCATCACGTTTACGTTAAGTTTACTCGGCACATTTCTCGTACGTTCAGGTGTGCTCGTTTCTGTGCATGCTTTTGCGAGTGATCCAACACGCGGTATTTTTCTTTTATGTTTTTTGGCACTGATTATTGGTGGTGCGTTTTTATTATATGGCATTCGCATGAAAGATTTTTATCAGCCTCCCCCTTTTGAATTACTGTCACGTGAAACTTTTTTGTTATTCAATAGCGTGATTTTGCTCACGGCCGTTTTCACGATTGTCATAGGAACTCTCTACCCCATTATTTTGGATGCGCTCAATCTTGGAAAAATTTCTGTCGGTGAACCTTATTTCAATGTGGTTTTTATGCCTGTTATTTTACCCTTATTACTCTTCATGGGTTTTGCTCCTCATGTGCACTGGAAAAAACAGGCGGCTACTGTGTTATGGAAAAAATTACGTTTCACATTTTTCATTTCAGCCATCCTTGCACTACTGATTCCTTATTTAGTGGGATTTGCGTTTTATGGGTTAACGTTTTCAGGCATTTTTTTAAGTGTCTGGATTATATTAGCCACCCTAAAATACGCCGCCACATTAAAACAGATTAAACTGCAGCATTGGGCGATGATTGTTGCGCATATTGGCATTGCCATCACCACGTTGGGCGTCACGATCAACAAATCCTATAGCAGCGAACGTCAACTAAAAATGTCGCCCGGGGAAAGTGTTTCTTTCGCCGGTTATGAATTCACTTTTGTGAATATTGATGAAACGCGCGGCGCGAATTTTAAAGCCATTACTGCAACATTTGATGTGCAAAAAAATAATAATCTCCCCGAAAAATTGGAGGCTGAGCAGCGCATTTATATCAGTCATCAGGAGGTTTTAAGCAAACCGGGTATTCTGGTGAATCCATTCCGTGATCTGTATCTTGCATTGGGTAATGCTTTTGCTGATGGCGGATGGTCAGTGCGAATTTATTATAAACCCATGGTGCGATGGATTTGGGCGGGTGGATTTTTATTATTAATCGGTGGATTATTATCGTTATTATCGTATCTCAAAAAACGGGGCGAAAATGAATAAGCTAAAATTGCTTTTCCCTTTTATTATTTTCGCTGCCATTCTTTTTTTATTATGGCGTGGTTTAAGTTTACATCCCAATCAAATACCTTCACCACTGATTGGTAAAGCCGCACCTGAATTTTCACTACCGGATTTATTTGATGAAAAAAAATTAATTTCCAATAAAGATTTGCGGGGACACGTTGTTTTAGTCAATGTCTGGGCAACGTGGTGCGTTTCCTGTGCGGAGGAACATGCGATATTGTTGCAACTTGCAAAAAACGAAACAGTTTTCTTTTTTGGTTTAAATTATAAAGATGATGTGACTGCCGCTAAAAAATGGCTAAAACACTCTGGCAATCCTTATCGAATCATTGGTGTCGATCGTGATGGTTCGGCTGCCATTGATTGGGGTGTTTATGGAACGCCCGAAACGTTTTTGCTCGATAAAAAAGGGATGATTCGTTACAAACACATTGGGCCGATTGATGCTGAATCATGGGAAACAACATTAAAACCCTTGCTCAATCAATTACGGAAAGAAGCCTCATGAAAAAAATACTATTGCTGATGATGTTTTTTATTCCTTTACCACTTTTTGCGGCTGACGATTTTTATCCATTTAACACGTCGACAGAACAGGAACGTTTTGCCACTTTAACCTCCGAATTACGTTGTCTTGTTTGTCAAAATCAAAATTTAGCCGAATCCAATGCACCACTGGCAGCGGATTTGCGTCAACAAGTTTATCTGCATATTCAACAAGGTCAATCTGACAAAGCGATTATCGATTATCTGGTGGCACGTTACGGCAATTTTATTTTATATCGACCGCCATTAAATGCCGAAACACTCGGATTATGGTTCAGTCCCCTTTTATTTTTATTCATCGGAATGGGTTATTTGATCGTTTATATTCGTAAAAAACGTAGAGATTAGATGATGTATTTACTATATAGTTTATTACTCGTGATGCTGCTCAGCAGTCTTTGTTTACTGGCAATTCCTTTTATTCGCACAAATACCATTTCATCCCCTTATTTTTTAGGGTCTGCGATTTTTGTCATTGTATTTTCGTCAGGATTCTATTTCTATAACCAAAATCATACTGCATTAAAACAATGGCTAACGGTCGGTCAACAACATTATCAATTGCAGGTGGCAGTGAAACAGCTGGGCGGTTTTAAAGGAATGATCGATCGCATTAAAAAGAAATTAGCAGCCAATCCTCAGGATGCTGAAGGTTGGTTTATATTAGGAAAACTCTATCTGGCAAATGGGGATTACAAGGAAGCAAAAGAAGCATTCAACAAAGCCGCTCAATGGCGTCCGGGTGATCCGGAAATCAACCGTTTTTACAACATAGCCGCTCTGAATACAACTTGAGAGAAAAAACGACATATTCAGATTGAATATTTAATGTGATGAG
>CAZEEF010000001.1:28394-36245 GCA_964511095.1 uncultured Coxiellaceae bacterium
CCCAGTCATCATTAAATTCAGTCATTTTATTTATCTTTTATTTTTCGGAGAGGTAATCAGAAGCGGGTTTTATAGGATTAACTTCACCATTTTCAAGGATCGCCAGAAATTTATCTTCCGTAACAAGAAGAATGCTTATTGCAAAACGAAAAAAACTTTGATAATCCTTAAAATTCCATTTATTTATTACATCATTCAGTTTGCTTAGATCGCCATTATCTAGCCTGAGATCTAAATTTTGATTGGTTTGTGTTAATATTTTTACAGCCATATTATATTCCTCATTAAGGCATATAGCTTATTCCAAAATCACTATACATGCTATTGCAACACAACAAATTGACTGCTTCAATGATCAATGTAATAAAGAAGTTGCCTCACGAGAACGGGTAGTCCTCTCTCCCTCTTCCATGTGTACTTCACAATGTGTTTCTCGCATGCATAAAGTACATAGTATGCCCGCGAAAATACCCAACGGTAATAAACTTAATGCCAATGTATAAGCATGCCCAGAATAAATACGCGCACCATCCACCAGCGTACCCGCCCAATGCATGTCTAAAATCTTGCCGATAGCAGGTGGGAAGATAATACCGCCTATCATCACTAACATATTCACCAAACCAATCGCCGTCCCCGAAATTTTGACGGATGTCACTTCACGTGCAACAGCGAAAATGAGAATTTGTACACTCGAAAAAAAACCAAACGCGAATAAAATAATATAAATGGCAAGAACCGAAAGGGATGGCACATACAATAAAGTACAAAATGCAAAAATGGCTATTGTCGCCCCTAAAATAATAGGTATGCGACGAGACTCAATAAAGTCAGAAAAAAGCCCCCAAAGCGGCGCACCGATGGCACAGCCAATAAAGACCATTGAGTTTGCATTGGCTGCATGCGCTCTATCAATGCCGCGCGCTTGGGCAAGATAGGCAGGACCCCACAATTCAGCATACGCTGATAAAAATAAATATAATAAACATCCCACAATACCGCATAACCAAATTTGAGGATTTTTAACCGCCTGTTTTAATCCTTCAAGCATGCCTGGCATACCTGAATCATAATGATGGGAGTAATTTTCAAAATAAGGATTCACATCACGAATCACCGCATAAATGATAATCGTCAATAGCACCCCTGTGATGGCAGCAAAAATCATGGCAATTTGCCAACCCGCAGAATCCACAATGACTCGAAGCACAATATCACCAAATGCCGCGCCTACCATCCCTAAACAAAAGATAATACCCGACATGAGTGCAAAATAACGCGGCTTCAACCAGACGGTCGCGAGCTTCGCAGCCCCTACAAATGCAAAGGCAGATCCGAGACCGATTAAAAAACGACCTACAATCGCATAGATAATATGATGGCTACAGGCGAAGAGATAAGCCCCCACTGCGCATAAAAAACAGGCAAAAGTCAGCAAGCGTCTCGGGCCGAATCGATCCAGTGTCACCCCCACCAGAATTTGCATGGCCACATAAGAATAATAATAATAAGATCCTGACAGATAACCAAATTCTGCGCCCGTCAAATGGTAAAAACGCATTAAATTTTCCGCCATGACGCTTGGCGACATGCGTAAGAGATATTCGTAACTATAAAACAAAGCGCCCAATGAGCAGATGACCCAGGGAAGCACCATTGATTTCTTTGAGATTTTTTTCGATAACACGCAAACCTCCTTATTATAAGATTGTATAATGTTCCGAATCAGGCCGTAGAACAAGGCAAATCAAGAGAAACGCCTGATTGAATGGCGGCCTTTGCGACTGCTGTCGAAACACGTTCTTTGAGTCTGGGATCGAGTAATTTTGGCAGGATATAATCAGGACCGAAAATAAGCGGATCTTTCATTGAGTAGGCGGCTAACACACTGTCAGGGACGCTTTCACGCGCAAGATCTTTAATCGCATGTACTGCTGCCAATTGCATGGGTTCATTAATACAAGAGGCATGGACATCCAATGCCCCTCGGAAGATATAAGGGAAACAAAGCGCATTATTGACTTGATTAGGATAGTCGCTGCGACCCGTTGCCATAATTAAATCGTTGCGTACTTCATGTGCCACTTCAGGCATGATTTCCGGTGTGGGATTGGACAGCGCAAAAACGATGGGTTTTTTCGCCATGACCCGTACCATATCCGGTGTCATTAAGCCGGGACCTGAAACACCGATAAAAACATCTGCTTCTTTCAAAGCATCCATCAACGTATATTTGTCTGTCTCAACAGCAAATTCCTGTTTGTAACAATTGATATCTTTTCGATCAGCATGTATCACGCCAGCCCGATCGACCATCAGCAAGTGAGAAGCCTTAGCACCCAATTTCTTTAACAATTGCATGGCTGCGATGCCGGCTGCACCCGCCCCCGCGCAGACAATGGTCACATCTTTCAATTGCTTACCCTGCAATTCGAGTGCATTGAGTAATCCTGCGGCAATCACAATCGCCGTACCGTGTTGATCATCATGAAAAACAGGAATAGAAAGCCTTTCTTTGAGAGCCTTCTCTATTTCAAAACATTCTGGCGCTTTAATATCTTCCAGGTTAATCGCGCCAAACGTGGGTGCAATATGAGTGACTGTTTCGATGAATGCGTTGGGATCATCACAATCCACTTCAATATCGAAAACATCAATCCCTGCAAAATGCTTAAAAAGGACGGCTTTGCCTTCCATCACAGGCTTACTGGCCAGTGCTCCGACATGCCCTAATCCGAGGACCGCTGTGCCATTACTGATCACAGCCACCAAATTTCCTTTACTGGTATAACGATAAGCGGTAACAGGGTCTGCAGCGATTTCTAAAACAGGCTCAGCCACACCCGGCGTATAGCAAAGGGATAAGTCTTGTTGGGTCAGGGTGGGTTTCGTCGAGAGAATAGCGATTTTGCCGGGAGAAGGTTTTGAATGATAGTCGAGCGCCGCCTTATTTAAATTTTTTGTCATGCTGCAAACCCTCCTATTATTTTTTAATGATAACAGCAATTTTCCTGTCTAATCAGTTTGTTAGCGAGGAAATCAATCACTTCGCGTGTAAAACGAAGTGATTTAAAAATTACTTATCTTTTTTATCTTTATCGGCAGGCTGAGCTGAACCTTTATTGGAGGTACGGCTGTATTTCTGTTTGAAACGATCCACGCGACCGGCGGTATCAACGATTTTTTGTTTACCTGTATAGAAAGGATGGCATTTGGCGCATACATCTAAGGATAAATCTTTACCTGCGGTTGAACGGGTTACAAAAGTATTGCCACAACTGCAAGTGACTTTAGTTTCTTTGTATTCTGGATGGATATCCTGTTTCATAAAAACCTCTTAACAATCCTGAGCAAAATTAAGCTGGCCATGATAGCCGAGAGCCTGAGATGAATCAAGTGAAATGCGATTCTGATACTTTAATGCAAAACCGTCAAATTTATACAATTTCAACAAGCTCGCTGTATTTTTTTAATATTTCATCTGAGGTTAAAAATCGAAGTGGTTCGCTGATAGTTTGCGCTATCAGCATTCGATCAAATGGATCACGGTGAATATCTGGCAATTTCGTTAAGATAGCTGTTTGTTTAGCGATGAGCGGTAACTCTGTAAATCCTTCGCTGTCAATGGCGTCAATCAGCTCTTCAATATCGGCATCCAGTTTTTTAAGCCTGATTTTAATTGCAGCTTCCCAGATGGAAACACTACTGATATAAACAATATCTGCGTTTGTGATCAACGAGCGAGCCTGCTTTGATAATTGCGGGTCATTTTTCAACCACCATATAAAAAGATGGGTATCCAGAAGAAGCTGCATTATTTACCCTCAAATTGATCCAGTAAATCATCTGGTAAGGGCGCATTAAAATCCTTAGCTATTTTGATTTTACCCTTCAGAGCCCCTGGTTTCCGCTTAGGCTTAATTAAAACAATGGGTATCAATTTAGCAGCTGGTTTACCTGCCTTGGCAATAATGATTTCTTCACCACGCATCACTGAATCAATTAGCTTTGAAAAATGAGTTTTTGCATCATGAATATTGACTATCTGCATACAATCATACCTCGTACTGACTAAGTCTAGTCTAGTCCATATTAGCGATAAAATCAACCACTATGACTTCTTATCGATGACCCCGCGAAGGCTGGCATCCGACTGGTTTCAAACATTCCTCTACATAATCCATATTAAGCAAAGATGAATCAATTTTTCCTTCCTCAACAAATTTTTTGACTATTTTCGCCATGATAGGTTCCCCTACACGGACACGTCCATTAATCACTTCTCTCATACGATCAATGTAAAGTGCATTTAGCGTTTCTTGTGACACGCTTCTCAAAGTCGTCTTCTTGAAAAAGCTTTCATCGACATCTAAAACATTTCCCTTATGCCATCCTCTAAGATACATGTTATTACCAGACTGCTTTACCTCTACCATTCCTGAATAATAATAATTGGCCGTTATTCTCAATTTGATTTCAGAGGATGGCTCTAAAACATAACACGCTTCAAAATTAAGTGTTTCACTTTCGTCCCGCAGATAAGGTGGCTTGTAATCATGTCGTTCAAAGGGGGTATATTGTACCAACTTTCCTTTTTGAACCATCTCAAGAATCTCTTGTGGAAAATGTTTTTTAAGCATTTCATTTTCCGCTTTTCCAAGACTGACTGTTTTCTTAAAAAATGAATTTGCAACAATCGATGAACGCGATTCCATAAGCTATCCTCACTTTTTCAAAATTATTTTTTTTCCATCACCCCAAACTCTGCCATCACAGGCGCGTGATCCGTTGGGCGCTCCCAGGCGCGTGGGTTTTTATCAATCACACATTGATTACACGTGTTCACTAATTCATGACTGGCCAGTATGTGATCGATGCGTAAACCCAAATTGCGCTTGAATGCATTCAGTCGATAATCCCACCAGCTAAAACTTTTTTCAGGTTGCGATTGCAATCGAAAACAATCTTGAAATCCCATCTGCAAGATAGCTTGAAATTCCGCACGTTCAGGCTCACTAAATAATACTTTTCCCGCACAGGCTTTGACGTCATAGACATCGTCATTGTGCGGGGCAATATTAAAATCACCCAATAAAATCAGATGCGCATATTGTTTCATCTCATTCGCCAAAAAAAGTTTGAGATGATTCAGCCAATTTAATTTGTATTGATATTTCGCTGAATCCGTATTTTCCCCATTCGGAATATAAAGATTCAGCACGCGCACATGATTAAACGTGGCTGCAAGCACACGACGTTGTGGATCCTGTAACTCGGGAAACGCCGTCACGATATTTTCAGGTATTCCATTGCGATATAAAATCGCCATGCCGTTATACGTTTTCTGACCGTTTACAATGGCTTCATATCCCGCAGCACGTAATGCATCAAAAGGAAAATCCTCTGTCGGCATTTTTATTTCCTGCAAGGCCAGAATATCCGGCTGCATCATTTCCAGCCACGTTAAAACATGCGGTAATCGCACGCGCAATGAATTCACATTCCAGGTTGCAATTTTAAAAGATGTCATCGCTCTAACCACTAAAGTACAAATCAAATTCGACAGGATGCGTTGTCATATTCAATCGAGTCACTTCTTCCCGTTTAATAGCGATATAGGCTTTAATCAATTCTTTATTAAACACATCACCCGCTAATAAAAATTGATGATCGGCTTCGAGTGCATCCAATGCCTGTTCTAATGACGAACATAACGTCGGCAAGTTTTTCGCATTTTCCGGCGATAAATGATAAATATCATCATCCACTGCATCGCCCGGATGAATTTTATTTTTAATGCCATCCAACCCTGCCATTAACATCGCTGAAAAAGCCAAATAAGGATTGGCGAGCGCATCAGGAAACCGTGCTTCAATGCGTTTTTCCTTGTCGGTAAAAACAAATGGAATACGGATACCGGCTGAACGATTACTTTCCGAATAAACCATGGTAATGGGCGCTTCGAAACCGGGGACTAATCGTTTATAACTATTCGTCGTCGAATTGGTAAATGCATTGAGTGCACGCGCGTGCTTGATAATGCCGCCAATGTAATAAAGCGCTAACTCAGACAATCCCGCATACCCTTTACCCGAAAAAAGATTTTTCCCGCCTGCTGCCAGCGATTGATGACAATGCAATCCACTGCCATTATCACCCACTAATGGTTTCGGCATGAATGTCACTGTTTTGCCAAAGGAATGGGCGACATTATGCAATACGTATTTGAAAACCAGCATTTCATCCGATTTTGCAAGCAATGTACTATACCGTGTCGTGATTTCATTTTGATTACCCGTCGCGACTTCATGATGGTGCACTTCCGGCATCAAACCCATCTCCATCAATGTCTGACACATCGTCGATCGTAAATCATGCGAAGAATCCACCGGCGGCACAGGAAAATAGCCGCCTTTCACACGCGGGCGATGTCCCATATTGCCATGCTCCAGTTTCGTACCCGTATTCCAGTCAGCCTCTAGCGAATCAATTTTATAAAAACATTGATTCATGGAAATAGTCCAACGCACATCATCAAAAATAAAAAATTCAACTTCCTGGCCGAAATAACAAACGTCTGCAATGCCGGATTCTTTCAAATAGGCTTCAGCCCGTTTTGCAACACCGCGCGGATCGCGTAAATAGGCTTGTTGAGTTACCGGATCCAGCACATCGCAACGGATGTTAATCGTGGGCACTTCCGTAAACGGATCAATCACTGCGGTACTGCTATCGGGTTTGAGCACCAAATCCGATTTATTGATATTGCACCAGCCCGCAATAGACGATCCGTCAAACACCTTACCATTTTGAAACAAACTGTCATCCACTTTACTTTTTGGAATCGTAACGTGATGCTCTTTTCCACGTAAATCACAAAAACGCAGATCAACAAACTCCGCATGATGTTCTTCCATCATTTTTTTTATCGTAGCCGCCATTAAGAATACTCCCTAAAAATAAGTCGGGGTATTCTAGCCCATGATATCGAACATTGTCTGTACGGATTCTTTTAAATTTTAATAATATTTGCAATATTAAATAAAGCTGCCAATCTTGAATCTTTCTCCTTCATAATAAGGATTAAATTAGCCAAAAGCCCCCATTTCAGTTAAAATACAATCCGTTTAAAATTTACTCAGGATCACGCATCGTGTCAGAACAATTACGAAATATTGCGATTATCGCGCACGTCGACCACGGGAAAACCACGCTGGTTGATAAACTTTTACAGCAAACCGCCAGTTTATCCAAAAAAACAACGAATACAGAAAGAGTAATGGATAGCAATGATCTTGAACGCGAACGTGGCATTACGATTCTTGCGAAAAATACGGCGCTCAAATGGGGCGATTATCGTATTAATATCGTTGACACGCCGGGGCACGCGGATTTTGGTGGTGAAGTAGAGCGTATTTTATCGATGGTGGATTCTGTACTATTGCTGGTCGATGCAGTTGATGGTCCCATGCCGCAAACCCGTTTTGTCACGCAGAAAGCGTTCGCGCAAGGATTAAATCCGATCGTGGTTATTAATAAAATTGACCGCCCGGGTGCGAGACCCGATTGGGTAGTTGACCAAGTCTTTGATTTATTTGATCGTTTAGGCGCAACAGACAAGCAGCTCGATTTTCCGATTGTCTATACATCGGCTTTATTGGGTTATGCAAAACTCGATCTTCGTGATGAATCCACTGACATGAGGCCTTTATTTGAAACCATCGTCAAGCGTGTTCCACCCCCGGATGTCGATCCCAATGGCCCCTTTCAAATGCAAATCAGTACACTGGATTATTCAAGTTATGTGGGCATGATTGGAATTGGCCGAATCAAGCGCGGTCAGGTTAAAAC
>CAZEEF010000002.1:0-31148 GCA_964511095.1 uncultured Coxiellaceae bacterium
GCAAAAATAACCAAATCCAAATGGCCTCCTTATTGTTTACAACATCCACAATTATTTAATGGCGAATCCATGACAACCTTTTTGCAAAAAATGGGGTTCAATGAAGTGGTTTGTCAGAAAAGTTATAATTATTTTCCTGTCATGTATTTAATGAAGCATGTCTTGTTTTTATTAGGTATTAAAAAGTTGCCGTTACCACGGTTGGATCAGTTTCAGCTCGGGCTTAAACTCGGTAATATGATTACGACCGCAAAATTTGTTTAATGTTAACTACGCATTGTTTTTACAAGAATTTTGTATGAATTTGTTTAAAAAAAATAAACTAAAAACTTGTATTTTATTACACGACAAATTACGCTAACGCTTTTTGCAGCACAAATTCAGGATCCATTGATGAAAGCAGTCATACTAGCAGGTGGTTTAGGCACCCGAATCAGCGAAGAAACCGCTATTCGTCCTAAACCCATGGTTGAAATCGGAGGAAAACCCATCCTCTGGCATATCATGAAAATCTATTCTTCCTTTAATATTCATGACTTTGTAATCTGTCTTGGTTACAAAGGCTATATCATCAAAGAATATTTCGCGAATTACTTTCTACATACCTCAGACGTCACTTTTAATATAGCCCAGAATGCCATGGAAGTTCATCAAGGCAATGCTGAGCCTTGGAAGGTCACTCTGGTGGACACCGGCGAACACACCATGACAGGCGGGCGCTTGAAAAAAGTGGCCAGGTATCTTGATGATGATTTTTGCTTAACCTACGGCGATGGTGTCGCTGACGTTAATATCGATGAATTAATCAAATTTCACCGACAACACGGTCGTTTGGCAACCATGACAGCGACACAACCTCCCGGTCGATTTGGCTCCCTCTCTTTGAAAGGTGAAACGGTTTCTGGGTTTCGTGAAAAACCGGATGGAGATGGTGGTTGGATTAATGGAGGTTTTTTTGTATTATCTCCGAAAGTTATTGATTATATTAAAGATGATTCAACACTTTGGGAGCGTGAACCCCTGGAACAATTAGCAAATGACGGTCAACTGTCTGCTCATCTACACCAAGGTTTCTGGCAACCCATGGATACCTTGCGCGATAAAACTTTTTTAGAAGAACTTTGGATCAGTGGTAAGGCGCCATGGAAGATTTGGTAAAATTTTGGAAAGGCAAAAATGTACTTATCACTGGACATACCGGTTTTAAGGGAAGTTGGCTGACGCTTTGGCTTTCCGAACTACAAGCCAATGTGGTAGGATATGCGCAAAATCCGCCCACTGAGATCAATTTATTTGACCTCACTCAAGCGAAAACAAGATTAAAAGAAGATATTCGGCAGGACATACGTGATTTTGATGCATTGAATCTTGTCATAAAAAACCATCAACCTGAGATTATTTTTCATATGGCAGCACAACCGTTGGTTCGTTATTCCTATGAGAACCCTGTTGAAACCTATGCCACGAATGTGATGGGAACGGTTAATTTACTGGAAGCCGTTAGACAAAATAATTGTGTCAAAACAATTGTTAATGTCACAACGGATAAGTGTTACGAAAACAAAGAATGGCATTGGGGATATCGTGAAGATGAACCCATGGGCGGGCATGATCCTTATAGTAATAGCAAAGGGTGTGCAGAATTGGTAACAAGTGCCTATAGAAAGTCTTATTTTGGTGCTAACAATAAAGTAGGTCTGGCGTCAGCTCGAGCTGGAAATGTGATCGGTGGGGGAGATTGGGCGTTAGATCGTCTTATTCCTGATCTCATTATGGCGTGTATTAGGAACGAAACGGTCAATATCCGATATCCAAACGCCATTAGACCTTGGCAGCATGTATTGGAGCCATTATCAGGTTATTTGCATTTGGCAAAAGCTTTGCATGAACAACCTGCAGTATTTGCTGAAGCGTGGAATTTTGGCCCAGATCCTTTGGATGCGAAACCTGTCAGATGGCTTGCGGATGAAATGATTAAATTATGGGGTGGAACAAATCGCTGGGAATGTGTGAATTCGGACGTTCATGAAGCCACTTATCTTAAGCTCGATTGTTCAAAAGCAAACGCAAAATTGAATTGGTCAGCTAAATGGGATATTCAACAAGCGCTTAAAGCCACCGTAGACTGGTATCACGCATATCACCAAAAGAAAGATATGCAACAATTTACTGTGCAGCAAATTCATGCATATATGAACTCATCTTTTAAAGGGTAGGAAAAAGACAATGAAAGAAAATTATTTAAATGTTCCTTACGGTAAAACAGTCCACGGTGAAGAAGAAATTGAAGCGGTGGTGAAAGTATTACGCACGTCGACACAGATGGGTTTGCATGTGCGCGAAATGGAAAACAAAGTCGCTGCACAATTTGCGAAAAAACACGGTATTATGGTTAACTCCGGATCGAGCGCAAATTATTTGGCGATTGAAATTTTAGATTTACCGGCAGGTTCTGAAGTCATTACACCCGTTTTAACATTTTCAACCACCGTGGCTCCTTTAGTGAAAAATGGTCTGGTTCCTGTTTTTATCGATGTTGAACCCGGCACATTTAATATTGATGCCAATAAAGTGGAAGCGATGATTACACCCAATACGCGGTTGATGATGATTCCTAATTTATTAGGTAACTTGCCTGACTGGAAAAAATTGCGTGAAATTGCGGATCGTCACAATTTGATTGTCATAGAAGATTCCGCAGACACCCTCGGCGCAACCATTGCTGGCGAATCTGTGGGTAAAATGACAGACGTCAGTACCACCAGTTTTTATGGTTCTCATGTGATTAATTGCGCGGGTAATGGCGGTATGCTGTGTGTCAATACCGATCAGCTTGCCAATCGCGCAAAATTATTGCGAAGCTGGGGTAGAAGTTCTTCGTTATTTGTTGAATCGGAAGCCATTGAAAATCGGTTTAACGTTCAAGTCGATGGAATGGATTATGATGCTAAATTTCTTTTTGAAGCATTAGGATATAACTGGGAACCTTCTGAAATGGGTGCGGCATTTGGTTTGGTCCAACTGAACAAATTACAAAATAATATTTCACTTCGTGAAGATGCTTTCAAAAAACATACGGAATTTTTTAGTCGATTTCAGGAATGGTTTATTTTACCAAAACAATTACCACAATCGCGAACAGGCTGGTTGGCTTTTGCATTAACCTTGAAAAACAATGCGCCGTTTACGCGTAAAGAATTACAAATCTTTCTGGAAAAACGTAACATTCAAACCCGTACGGTATTCACAGGCAATATTTTACGTCAGCCTGGATTTAAAAATATTAAACACCGTGAAAGTCCGGAAGGATATGCCTATGCAGATCAAGTCATGCGTGGTGGAATGTTGTTAGGTTGTCATCATGGCTTAACGCCTGAAATGATGGCTCACATTCACCAATCCTTTGAAGAATTTGCAAAATCTTATGTGGGGTTGGCTATTAGCTAAATATGCAGAGTACGAAACGCCAATTTTTTCTTTTTTTAATCATAGGAGCCATGAATACGCTTTTTGGGTATTCATGCTTTGCTTTTTTTATTTTTCTTGGGTTTCATTACGCCATTGCGTCATGCCTGGCTTATTGCTTCGGTATTATTTTTAATTTTCACACGCTTGGAAAAATCGTATTTAAAAATTTTAACTTGAAGTTAATTTTTAAATTCGTCGGTGTTTATATTTTTTTATATTGTTTGAACGTGACAATCATCAAATCGTTACAAGTTTTTTCGAGTAATTATTATTTAACGGGATTTCTTGCAGTGATGCCTGTTGCCATGGTTGCCTTTATTTTAAATAAATATGTAGTTTTTAGAGATAAAAATGAAACGAATCAGTATAGTCACAGCCTGTTACAATGAAGAAGAAAATATTGAAGATGTTTATCAGCAAGTAAAACAGGTTTTTGCTGAATTGCCGCAATATGCGTATGAACATATCTTTATTGATAATTCTTCATCAGACAATACAGTGTCTATTTTAAAAAAAATGGCAGCTACTGATAAAAATATTAAAATTATTGTCAATTCGCGCAACTTTGGTCATATCCGCTCTCCGTCGCACGCACTGTTACAGGCAAAAGGGGACGCAGTTATTTCAATAGTGGCTGACTTACAAGACCCCCCTCAAATGATTAAAACCTTTCTTGAAAAGTGGGAGCAGGGCTTCAAAATTGTCATTGGTGTTAAACCGGCGAGTGCCGAATCGAAATGGATGTTTACCATTCGTCGTTTATACTATCATTTTATCTCTCGCATATCGGATGTGAAGCTCATCAAAAATTTTACGGGATTTGGCTTATATGACCAGGAAATTATAAAAATCCTGCGCACTTATGATGACCCTTATCCCTATTTTCGCGGGCTGATTGCAGAAATAGGTTTTGAAATTGCAGAAATTCCCTATTCGCAACCGGTGCGGAAAAGAGGGATTACAAAAAATAATTTTTACACTTACTATGATATGGCGATGTTAGGTATTACCAGTTATTCAAAAATACCTTTGCGTCTTGCCACGATGCTTGGTTTTATTTTATCAATCGTGAGTCTCGCCATTTCATTTAGCTATCTCGTCGCAAAACTTATTTTTTGGAATCACTTTAATGTAGGAACAGCGCCTATTCTGATTGGCTTATTTTTCTTTTCGTCCATTCAATTATTTTTTATTGGTTTGCTGGGAGAATATGTGGCGACGATTCACACGCGTGTCATCAAACGTCCTTTGGTGATTGAAAAGGAACGAATTAATTTTATTGAAAACTAATTATGCTGACCACTGATCTGGAATATATTTTAAAAGCCACAACGCCTTTATGGGAAGGGTTGCGCAACCGGTCTATTTTCATTTCGGGCGGAACTGGATTTTTCGGTACGTGGTTGTTAGAAAGTATTGTTTGGGCTAATCGGCACTTGAATTTAAATACTTCAGCGATGGTTTTAACGCGAAATCCTGCTGCGTTTCAACAAAAATGTCCGCATCTTTTTAGAGAATCCTGTTTGGAATTTTATGAAGGTGATATTAAAAATTTTACATTTCCCGACAAAAAATTTTCTCACATCATTCATGCTGCAACGGATGCGAGTGCAGCGTTAAATAAAAATAATCCGATTGCGATGTACAAAACCATTTTAGATGGTACACAGCGAATTTTAGAATTTTCAGTCAGAGCGGATGTCTCTCATTTTTTATTTTTAAGCTCCGGTGCCGTTTATGGAAGACAGCCGCTAGAGCTCAGTCATATTTCAGAAGATTATCCCGCTTCTTTTGAATGCCATTCTTCAGCGTATGCCAGTGGAAAACAGGCCGCTGAAAACCTATGTCACTTGTATGCCAAACAACATGGAATAGCGATTAAAATCGCACGCTGTTTTGCATTTGTAGGACCGTACTTGCCTTTGGATATCCACTTTGCGATAGGAAATTTTATTCGTGATGGTTTAAATGGCAAATCTATCCATATTGGAGGAGACGGGACGCCATTACGATCCTATTTATACGCGGCAGATTTGATGATTTGGTTGTTGACCATATTATTTAAAGGCGAGTCGCTTCGGCCGTACAACGTCGGATCGGATGAAGCATATACTATTGCAGAGATTGCAGGCTTGGTTGCACACAATTTTGGTCCAACGGTTGAAGTTAAAATTGCGAAAGCGGCGGATCCCACAGTCCTGCCTGAACGTTATATTCCTGACATCACACGAGCGCATCGAGAATTGGGATTGTCACCACTGATCGGGTTATCTGAAGCGATTAAACGAACAAAAACATGGTATCAACAAAAGCAAGTAGAGGTTGTCAATGATTAAAGTCAGTGATTACATCGCGAATTTTCTTAGCGATTCCGGTATACGCCACGTTTACATGCTCACAGGCGGTGGTGCAATGCATTTAAATAATTCATTAGGAAAACATCCTCATCTAAAAGTGATTTTTAATCATCATGAACAAGCGTCAGCGATGGCAGCAGAAAGTCATGCGCGTTTAACTAACGAATTGCCTGTCATTAATGTGACAACCGGTCCGGGTGGTATTAATACATTAAATGGCGTTTTTGGTGCCTGGACGGATTCTATTCCCATGTTTGTTTTATCAGGGCAAGTCCGTTATGACACAACTATCGCGAGCACAGGTTTTAATATCCGACAGTTAGGTGACCAGGAATGTGAAATTATTCCTTGCGTAAAACCGATTACCAAATATGCAGTGAGTGTAGAAGATCCCTTATTTATTAAATATCACTTACAAAAAGCATTGTTTCTCGCCAAACAGGGAAGACCTGGTCCTGTTTGGGTCGATGTACCGATGAATGTGCAAGGTACTTTTATCGATGAAACCAAATTAGTTGAATTCGATCCCTCAACGTATTTCCCAAAAATCCCATTGGTTGAAACCGCTAAAATCAATTCTATTTTAGAAAAAATAGCAGAAGCTAAACGACCTCTTATTATTGCGGGTGGCGGCGTTCGAATTTCAGGCGCGCATGCTTTATTTTTAAAATTTATTGAAAAGTTGAATATTCCAGTCACTACCGCATGGAATGCGCATGATGTGTTACACGATGATCATCCATTATATATCGGGCGTCCAGGGACAGTGGGTGACCGCGCTGGCAATTTCGCAGTACAAAATTGCGATCTGCTATTAATATTAGGAAGTCGTTTGAACGTTCGCCAAATTGGTTATAACTGGAAAACATTCGCAAGAGCGGCTTTTAAAATAATGGTAGATATTGATCCTCTAGAGATGATCAAACCTACGTTACAAATTGATATGCCAGTTCATGCGCATCTTGAAGATTTCATGACAAAAATGATGACCGGACTCGATCAAAAAGTCATAAACCCAAAATCAGAATGGATAGACTGGTGTCTTGAAAGAAAAAAACGTTACCCCGTCGTATTGGATGAATATTGGAAAAATGAAACAGCCATCAATCCTTATTGCTTTATGAAAACACTCAGTGAGCATTTGCCAGAAGGGCAAGTCATTGTGACGGGTGATGGCACTGCGTGTGTGACTTCTTTTCAAGCGATGCAGCTTAAAAAGGGCCAGCGACTTTATACCAACTCAGGTTCTGCTTCGATGGGGTATGATTTACCCGCCGCGATTGGTGCCTGTGTTGCTTCAGGGTATCAACGAATTATCTGTTTTGCTGGGGATGGCAGCATCCAGCAAAATATACAAGAATTAGCAACGATTTCTTATAATCGTTATCCCATTAAACTTTTTGTATTAAATAATAATGGATATCATTCCATCCGACAGACACAGACCAATTTTTTTGGAACACCTTTAGTGGGTGTGGGTCCTGAAAGTGGGTTAGGTTTTCCGAATTTTGAAAAATTAGCACATGCGTATGATTTACCTTATGTTCGTTTAGAGCAGCATGCAGAAATGAATAATCTGTTTGAGTCATTTCTACAAGAAGAGGGACCTGGTATCTGTGAAGTGATGCTCACTCTCGAGCAGCAATTTGCCCCGAAATCCAGTTCGAAAAGACTGGCTTGTGGACGGATGGTATCAAAACCGTTAGAAGACCTCGCGCCATTTTTAAGTCGGGAAGAGTTGACAGAAAATATGTTAATCGATTTGATACCAGAGGAATAAAAATGCAAAAAACAGTATTTCTTACAGGTAGTACCGGTGAAATTGGTCAGGCCATTTATCAGAAATTTCTTCTGAATGGGTACCATATGATTGCACCGACGCGATCCGAAATGGATTTAGAAAAAAGCGACGATATTGAACGTTTTTTAAATTCCATTCATCAACCGGTTGATGTTTTTATACATTGCGCCGGTTTTAATGAGCCGAAAACGATCGCAAACATTGCGAAAGAAGATATCCATAAAACAATGCAAATCAATTCGTTTTCGTTTTATGACATGAGTCATTTTTTGGTAAAAAATAAAAAAATGGCTGAGGATGGGCACATTTTAGGGGTTTCTTCTATTTATGGATTTTTAGGTCGACCGGGTCGTTTTTCCTATTGCGCCGCAAAACATTGCGGAAACGGCATGATCAAAACCATAGCGCTTGAGTTAGGTTCGTTAAATATAAAAGTCAATACGATCGCGCCTGGTTTTGTCGACACCAAAATGACCAGCAAAAATAATAGTCCTGAAAAAATTGCGACGTTTAAACAAAAAATTCCACTGGCTCGTTTAGCTTCTACAAGCGATATTGCTAATGTAGCCTATTTTTTATGTTCACCAGAAAATCAATATTTAACAGGCCAGGAAATTATTGTGGATGGTGGTTATTCGATTGGAGGATTTGAATCATGATGCCTGAGCGTATTTCTATTCAATCGGGAAGTAAAACGTATCAAGTCGATTTTTTATCAGCGCGTTCTGATATTATCGATTATTTGAAAACACTTAAAAATCCCGTTGTGATTACGGATAGACAAATTGAAAATTTGTATCCTGATTTTATCAATGAAATAAAAACTTTCTCGCCGACTTATGCAATTATTGCGAGTGAAGAAAATAAAACACTGTCGGGCGCAGAATATATTTTGAAACAATTGCAATCCTTAAATGCGACGAAATCGACAACGATTGTGGCCATTGGTGGCGGTATCATTCAGGATATCGTTTCATTTTGTGCGCATATTTATTATCGCGGTTTGCCTTTTGTTTTTATTCCGACGACATTATTAGCGATGTGCGATAGCTGCATTGGCGGTAAAGCGGGTCTGAATTTTAATGGTTATAAAAATCAACTGGGTGCATTTCATCCCCCTGAAAAAATTCTTATTTGGTCGGGTTTTGTCAATTCACTTCCGGATGATGCTATATATTCGGGTTATGGCGAAATCATTAAGCTCATGTTAATTGAAAGTGAAGAGGCTTATTTAAAAGTCAAAAATACAATAGAAACCGAAGGATTCAAAAATTCAAAATTATTGGATCATATTTATCAATCATTAGTGATTAAAAAACGTTTTATTGAGGAAGACGAGTTCGATAATGGTGTACGTCGTATTTTGAATTACGGCCATACACTGGGGCATGCACTTGAGCTTGCAACCCATTATGAAGTACCGCATGGTATTGCGGTGGCGCGTGGGATTGATATGGTGAATTTTATTGCCTGTGAGAAGGGGCTATTACCGAAAGCCGTTTACGATAATATCCGAACATTTATTCAAACCTATTTTCACTGCGATATGAAGCCCGCTGTTTCGGCGGATGTATTGCTGAAAAATGCGGGAAAAGACAAGAAGGTTGTAGAAGGGAAGCTCAATATGATTCTGATGGAAAATTTTGGTCAATTAAACGTCAAACCTGTTTTACTTGACCAGGCGCTTAATGATATAGTGAGCGCCTATTTAAAAAATAGCCAGGACTTATATTCCTACAGTGTATGAACGATAGAGATTACGTAAAAGCAATTGTGAAAAAAGGAGAGTAGAATGAACAAGTTAGAACAAGAAATGACTGCATTGCTGAATGATTTAAAAGCAAACTTTCATGTTACCGGTATTAAAGCTGAATTTGAAGCCGAAGGGACACGATTGGAAGAAGCGATGCGTCTTAAGGATGTTACGGCAGCGGCGGGCTTGGGATTAAATATCAAAATTGGTGGCTGTGAAGCGATGAAAGACATGCTGGACGCCGTCAGTTTAGGTGCTGAACGTATTATTGCACCCATGGTCGAAACGCCTTATGCCTTGAAAAAATTTATTAAAGCAGCGCAACTTATTTATCGTGATTCTCTGGATCAGGTTGATTTACTGGTTAACATTGAAACCGTGACTGCTTATGAAAATTTCAAAGAAATGTTAAAAATTCCTGAAATCAAATATTTAAATGGTATTGTGGTGGGTCGTGTTGATATGGTGGGTTCATTAGACATGGGTCGCGATACGATTAATGGTCAAAAAGTTTTAGATCTTACTTTGGATTTGGCGAAGCAAGCAAAAGATAAAGGTTTAAGCGTCGTTGTTGGTGGTGGTGTGTCTGTTGATTCCATCCCATTCTTTAAAGCATTTCCCAAAGGTCATTTAGATCGCTTTGAAACTCGAAAAGTGATTTTTAGTTGCCCTCAAGCGATTAATAATCCGGAAGAGGCGTTTATTAAAGCCGTTAAATTTGAATTGATGTGGCTGAATAATAAGCGGGCTCATTATAGTTCGATTGCGCGTGAGGATGAAGACAGGATTATAATGATGGAAAATCGCTATAAGAAGTCTCTCGAAAAAATAAAAAACAACGCCTTTGAAAATACTGAAGTAGTTGTATAAGCATTGCTTAATTTGGAAAGAGTCCTTGAGAGGAGGTGTTAAGCGCTTCTTAAGGATTTTCTGTACAAGAATTTTTTTCAACTGTTTTCAAATAATGATTATCTAATTTATATGAAACTGAGCACTTCTAATAAAAATCTTCTGAACACATTTTATTTGTTCGTCATACTCATTATTACTTCGCTCTATGTTGTATTATTTTGGAATCTTCCTCTGAGTGAAGATGCGGGCTACTATGCTTTTCTCTCAAAAATAATGTCACAGGGCGCCGTTTTGCATAATGATATACCTGCGACGACAAATAGCTTGCTGTTATATTTGACTACTGCTGCATTCAAAATTTTTGGCGATACGAAATTCATTTTTAGAATGATCTATGCACTAGGCTATCTATTGCTCATAGCGGGCGTTTACAAATTAGTAAGCAAACAACGTTCCTTGCATGAAGCTTTTATTGCTAGTTTGTTATGTGCCGTACTGGTCATGATTCCACATGTGATGTTGGATTTGGGGCGGAATCAAATTATTTGGTGTCTTGCTTTCATTGTTATTGGATTTCACTTAAAACTTAATCTTCATAAAAATTTTTTTTCAGGATTTTGTTTTGCTATTTCTGCGTTGATGCGTGAAACTTTTTTAATTGTTTTAGTTGCTTTATCGATTGTTTTATTTTTTCAAATAATGATTAATAGAAAAAATGAACAACGATCTGATTTGATAAAAGAATATATTTATTTTATTAGCGGGGCTTGTTCAGGATTATTCATTAATGTTTTGCTTCTGACATACTATCATTCTTGGGGAAGTTACTTTATTGATATGTTGCAGTCAGGGGTGTCTTTTAGATATAAAAAAGATGCTCTAATAACATCTGTATTGCAAAATCTTCATCAATTTAAATATGGGCTTCGCCATTATTACAGACCATTTATTATTTTTTCTGCATTATCATATTATTATTTTCCAAAAAAAGGCTCGCTCATTTTTTGGGTGCAATATTTTCTTTTACCCATTTTCTTTATTGAAGCGGTTGTGATAAATCGTACCCAGACATACAGTATTGCGCCAATGCTATTGATTTTTGCAATACTGAGTTCTTACTTCTTTGTTAAAGTGTATGAAAATATCTTGCGAGCTCGAATCAAACTATTTTGGAAATATCTATTCGGTGTATTTGTCATTTGTATAATGATTCTTATGCGTCCCTATTTTTATGACATGTATTCTAATTATCATAGTTATTATGTTTTGTTAGCATTAACCGACAAAAAACAAACGAATAACTGGGTAACAGATCGAGTTGAAAATGTAATCACTGCGCTTCCGCCAACAAAAAAAATGGCCGTTAATTCGATGTATTCTTTGTTATTCGAAATTAACGAACCGATTGAATATGGATTTCCTTATTTATACGATTTATCGGCACCCAATAATTTGGGTCGGAAAATATTAGCGGAAGCTCAAATAAAAGCGATTGCTCAACAAGATATAGACATTGTGATTCTTAAAGATGCGCAAAAGACTCCAACGAAAGATTTTAAAGAATATATTACAATAGCAGATTTTCCAAAATCACAAGCATCGACTATTCAACCGTATAAAAATACTATTTTGTTAAGTCGTCAGTTTTTTAAGCGGTATTTTTATAAAACTCTTTCATTTCGTCATCATGACTTGAATCATGTTATACGAATTAGTAATGATAAATCAGAGGCAATGCTTATACGAATCAAGACATCATCCATCCATTGTTTAGCAGGACTTCGAGTGAAAAGTGGATTGAGCCAGATCAGTTATGACCCTGACAGTTATAAAAATGCAGAGTTATTTTCAATCATTTTGCCACATGATACTGCTATCATCGATCAAGGTAAGCTGTGCCATAGAGAAAATTCTTTTATTGACGTTGATCTTTATAAAATTCGATCTGATGGAGTAGTAAAATTATCATGAAACCGATACTACCCCGAATCAAAAAATATCTAATAAAATACAAGATTTTTAGGCCATATTTAAAACAATATATTCAAAAAAATGGTTATATATTCGGTTATTTAACGCTAATCAAAATTGTTATTGGAGATGGGCTTAGAAGCATTTATCGCCAATTAGTAGCGTTTGAAAATCAAACCATTCAAAATACACTAACTATATTAAATAAAGAAGAAATTCATTCCTGTCTGTATGTGATTGTTGCTCCGGATTATATATCCAGTTCTGCTGGAATTCATTGTCTTTATAAGCTCTGCCATGATCTAAGAAAAAAAGGGTATACTGCAGGAATTTATGGTTCCAATGTGACACCAGACACGTTAGATGCACCCTTAATTCCAGAAAAATATGCCAAAGAGATTCGTTTAAACGATGCTGCTTGGGTTGTTTATCCAGAAACAATCCTGGGAAATCCACTTAAATTTAAAAACGTAGCAAGATGGGTCCTTAATAGACCTGGTTTGTTGGGTGGCGATGAGGTTTATCATCCCGAGGAGAAGATATTCGTATACTCTAATGTTTATGTGCCGTATGTAAAAAACACTATACAAGGTAAACTTTATATGCCATCGTTCGATGGCACGGTTTTTTATCCACCCAAAGAGGAATATTTTTCAAAAAATCATCGCCAATTAGCATGTTATTACGTGGGTAAATCAACTTATAAGGACGGCTATTTTGATAAAAAAGAAACATTTGAAATCACCCGCTCTAGCCCTGCGAAACAAGAGTTAGGTAAATTATTTCGATCAGCAAAAATTTTATATTCGTTTGATAACAGTACAGCTCTCATTTACGAAGCAATAGCATGTGGTTGTCCGGTACAAATTATTCCGGATGGAACCCAGACCTGGGAAGATTATGAAAAACTGGAATGGGGGACTACGGGAATATTTTGGGATAAGCCTGTGGTTGATTTAAAATGGACTGATGCGAATCTTTTAATAGAGAAAATCAAGCTCACAAATGACCGGTATAAGTTAGAATTAGATAATTTTATTGAGAAAACAGTTGGCGGAAATTATCTAAGAAATATTATTTTAGAAAAATAGCTTACATTAAGGAATACTCACAAATGGAGTTTGCTAGATTAACAAAAAATCTAAAGAATGATTTTTCAGCTTTTCAAAAAATCAAATTAGCTATTCTGAGTGACTCCACTTTGCAGTTTCTTTCCATGGCAATCAAAGGGTATGGTTATGAAATAGGTTATGATTTTGAGATTTATGAAGCTCCGTATGGTCAAGTGGAAAGCGAATTACTGGATTCTTCCTCAGAGCTTTATCATTTAAAACCCGATTTTATTTTGATATTTTATTCCGCACAGAAACAATTAGAAAAATTTAATTTGCTTGATACCAATGAAAGAGAACATTTTTCCGATCATCATATTGAACGAATTCAGGAATTGTATAACGCCGTTATATCGCATAATAAAACATGTAAAATACTATATGCAAATTATGCTGAAATATCAGAATCTGTCTTTGGTAATTATTCAAATAAACTGATTTTTTCTTTCGAGTATCAATTAAGAAAATTAAATTTTGATTTAATGAATTTGAGTCAACGATTGTCAAATTTTTATATTAACGATTTGGCAAAATTGCAAGCTTATTATGGGTCACAATTATTTTTTGATTCAAGAATGTATGTCACTGCTGATTTGGCATATAGTATAGATATTCTCCCTGCGATTGCGAAAAATACGGCTGATATCATCAATGCTCATATGGGTAAATTTAAAAAATGCCTGATTTTGGATTTGGATAATACACTATGGGGTGGTGTGATTGGTGATGATGGACTTGAAGGAATTGAAATCGGAAATTACGGTATAGGTAAAGCTTATCTCGGATTTCAACACTGGATTAAGCAATTAAAACAACGTGGAATTATCCTGGCCATTTGTAGTCAAAATCAGGAAGACATAGCGAAACTTCCTTTTTTAAATCATCCGGAAATGATATTAAAATTAGATGATATATCCCTATTTGTTGCTAATTGGGGAAGCAAGGCTGACAATATTAAATATATTCAAAGCATATTGAATATTGATTTTAACTCTATGGTGTTTGTAGACGATGATTCATATCAGCGTAATTTGATAAAAAAATACTTGCCGGATGTTGTTGTGCCTGAATTACCACAGGACCCATCAGAGTATGTTCCTTTTTTGGCGAATCTTAATTTATTTGAAGTATCCACTTATAGTGAAGAAGATAAAAATCGAAATCAATTTTATCAAGAGGAAGCTAATCGAACTAAATTAAAAGAATCATTTTCAAACGAATCAGATTACCTGGAAAGTCTGCAAATGGATGCATCTATTTTGTCATTTAATGAATTTACTCTACCCAGGGTTTCTCAGTTAATACAAAGAACTAATCAGTTTAATCTGAGAACAATTCGCTATAGTGAAGAAGAATTGAAAAATATGCTCGATGCTAAAGAAGCTATTCCATTTGCATTTTCTTTAAAAGATAAATATGGAAATCACGGTATTGTGAGTGTCATTATTTTGAAAGTAGATGAGGCAAAACAAGTATTAATTGATACCTGGCTCATGAGTTGTCGTGTCTTAAAAAGAGGGCTTGAAGATCTTGTTTTGGATTGCATAGTAAACCTTGCAAAAATTCACGGTTATTCTAAACTTATCGGCGAATATATTCCGACTAAAAAAAATATATTAGTTAATAAACATTATCAGAAAATGGGATTCAATCAGGATGTCGATCAATGGTATCTTGAATTGCAAGATTATGTACCTAAAAAACATTTTATAACGTTATCAGGATGGGATGAATATGCAATTTCTTGATGTATTAAAAGAAATTAATGAAATTTTTATTAATGTATTAGATGACGAAAGCATAGTGATTAAACCAGAAACCACCGCAAATGATATTGATGCGTGGGATTCATTAAATAATATACAATTGGTTGTTGCTATTGAAAAACGTTTTAAAGTACGGTTTACCACAGGTGATATCTATTCCTGGAAAAACGTGGGTGACATGTGTAAGGCTATTACTGAAAAGTGTGTAGCATGATGAAACTTGATGATCAATTTCATTTAGATATGATGGTCACTCCGAAAATATATCAAGGTTTTATCAATGTTTTTGAAGACAAAAATTGTCTGCACACAGGTAAAGAATATGCTATTTCAAAAGGATTTAAAGATGTTGTCATGCATGGTAATATTTTGAATGGATTTGTTTCCTATTTTATTGGAGAATGCCTTCCCATAAAAAATGTAATTATTCATTCTCAGGAAATTAAATATTACAAGCCTGTGTATCTTAATAATCTTTTGAAGTTTTATGCTGTTATCACAGATGAGATTTCATCGGTCAATGTATTTATTTTTTCTTTTTATTTTGAAAATGAAGAAAAAATAAAAGTGGCTAAAGGGAAAATACAAATAGGAGTATTGTAATATTAATATTCTACTGACAGGCGGTGCATCAGGTTTAGGGAAAGCAATTACAGATAAATTAGCTTCTTTCCAGGATAATAAAGTATTTTTTACTTATTGTAATTCTGCTGAATCAGCTAAACAAATTGAGTCTCGATTCCCTAATACGAAGTCCATTTATTGTGATTTTAAAGATTCACAATCGATCACGAGCTTGTGTCAACAAATACCCGAAATGGACTTGCATGCATTGGTCAATAATGCTTATATGCCATTTAGTAATAATTATTTTCATAAATTGGATGCTGATTATTTTAATAATAGCTTTTCTAATAATATTGTACCCATTATTCAGGTGACTCAAAAAGCGATTGAATGTTTTCGTAAAAAAAAATCGGGCAAGATCATTAATGTAACGACTTCTTTTTTGGTGAATAAACCGCCTTTAGGATTATCAGCATATGTGGCTGAAAAGGCCTATTTGGCTTCATTGAGTAAAGCATGGGCAAATGAAAACGCCTCTTTTAATATTACCTCAAATTGCATTGCGCCATCCATGATGTTAACACCTTTTACTCAGAGTATTGATGAACGAGTGATAGAAAATATAACGCAATCGCATCCCTTGAAGCGCTTGTTAACGACGGATGAAACATCTGATACGATATGGTTTCTTTTGCAGGCATCCCAGCATGTGAATGGTGTGACATTGGTGGTGAATGGGGGAGTGGATGTTATTTAATTCATGGAATTTTTTGCTTTTTTTTATTTCAGTTACAACCTTATACTTTCTTTTTTCTCATCCTTATAGATGGTTCATTCTGCTGACTGCAAGCTGTTTTTTTTATATGATGTATATCCCTTCTTATATTCTCATATTAGCTTTTTTAATTATCATAGACTATTTTATGGCTTTATTAATTGAGCGATCCGATGCAAAGACGCGTAAATTTTTTCTCATTGTAAGCATCATTAGCATGTGCAGTATTTTATTTATGTTTAAATATTTTAATTTCTTTAATGTCAATATTACGCGTTTAGCAAATTTATTTCATTGGAATTATTCTTATACTGCCTTAAAAATTCTGTTGCCGCTAGGGTTATCTTTTCATACTTTTCAAAGTTTAAGTTATGTCATTGAAGTTTATAAAGGGCATCAAAAGGCGGAAAAAAATCTAGGAATTTATGCTTTATATGTCATGTTTTACCCCCAACTTGTTGCAGGACCCATTGAACGTCCTCAAAATATGTTGCATCAATTTCATGAAAAAAAATCATTTGATACAGAGCGCGTGATTGAAGGTTTAGTGTTGATGGGGTGGGGCTTATTTAAAAAAATAGTCATTGCAGATAACCTTGCTATTCTTGTCAATACTGTCTATAGCCAACCTGCTCATTATGTAGGAGCAGTGTTGATCATGGCAACTTTCTTTTTTGCCATACAAATTTATTGTGATTTTTCAGGATATACTGATATTGCCCGCGGTGCTGCAAAAGTGATGGGATTCAATTTGATGTTGAATTTCAATCATCCCTATTTCGCAACCTCATTGTCTGATTATTGGAGACGATGGCATATCTCATTATCGACCTGGCTGCGCGACTATCTTTATACGCCTATTGTTTTGAATAAACGTTATTGGGGTGTTTGGGGTGCTGTTTTTGCTTTAATGATTACTTTTGCAGTGAGCGGTCTTTGGCATGGCGCAAGCTGGACCTTTGTAGCGTGGGGAGTGTTACATGGGATAGGTTTATCTGTTGAATTGCTTACCGCTTCATTTAGAAAAAAATATTTTAAAATTATTCCACGCTGGATATACAGTGCCATTAGTCTATTATTTACTTTTAGCTTCGTAACATTTACTTATATTTTTTTTAGAGCACAATACATGTCTGATGCAATATACATTGTTCAGCATCTGTTTGAGAGTAGCAGTTGGGCGAATCCTATGATTGCCTGGCCTATCTATGATAGTAATCTTGCAATAGGGTTAGTATCACTTTTATTAGTTGTGGAGATTATGCAGCGATATATTAGCATTCAACAATTTAGACAATGGCACTGGATAATCAGACGGCCAGTGTATTATAGTTTTTTTGCAATGATAATAACCTTAGGTCAATGGTGCATACCCGCACAATTTATTTATTTTCAATTTTAATTTAAATGGAAAAGCAACCTAAATGCGCAAACGTTTAATTCAAATAATTCTCAGAGTTAAGGTGATTATTCAAGACAAACAATTTAAACATTTTGTCGCAAAAGGGTTTTTATGTGCATTGCCAGTGATCTTGGCGATAGTGTATGCAGAACATCGCATCGCCACGACCGCAAATAGTTATAATCAAAAAAAATTCGAACTGGAAAAAAATCTCGACAAAATTCAGGTGTTAGTTTTGGGTTCTTCCAATGCGCATTTTGGCATTAATCCACATGTGTTTTCTTATAATGGGTTTAATTTGGCTGAATTAGCTCAGTGGCCTTATTATGATTTACAATTGATGAAAAAATATATTAATCGTATGCCTCATTTAAAGTTGGTGATTTTTTCAGATGCCTATTTTACTTATAGCACAAATGAAAACGTAGATAAAAATGGAGACTGGCGTTTATTTGCCTATTTTCATACCTATGGTATCTTGCCTCATCAACGTAGCGCTTTTTTAGGATGGTATCATCCTTTCGATCCGCGTCTTCTGAGTAATATCGTGCTCTATGGCGGTCAGCTTTATACATTATGGACACAGGGATCAAGAGATCTCACTAAAGGAGTCAAAGAAGATGATGGCTTAGGTTGGATTAATTTTGGAGCTACTCCCTGCGATGATCCTGAAAAGCGTGGTAAAGCTGCTGCAAATGAGCATTATGCATTACAAACAGATAAATTTTTAGATCCAAATCTGGAGTATCTAGGTAAGCTAGCAAAATTACTTCAACGGCATCATATTAAAATGGTTTTAGTGGAGCTTCCCCAACTACCTTCCTATAGAAATAACTTAGATCCAAAAAAAATCGGCTTACTCTTCAGCAAATTAGATGCATTTGCGAAGCGATATCATCTAAAAAATGGTAATTATACAAATGACCCGCGTTTTGATGCTAAAGATTTTACTGTTCTGCCGGATCATCTCAATGGTGTTGGGGCTACCAAGATTAGTAAAATCATCGATCATGACTTGATTGTTCCTGAATTAAATAAAACGTGACAGAGTGGATAATGGATTAGAATGGATCCCCGCTTTCGCGGAGACGACAGACTCTAGACATCCCTCGTTTAAGTCCGAACTGGATGAGTCAATTTTGTTAAGACTAATTCATTAAATTCCGTTTTATCGGCTAAGATTTTTTTAGTAACGGAAAATGCACAATCTTCTTTGCCATTTAATATTTGTTGTCCTATAACTCCGCCCCAATAAGAAGTTTGTACTGGTATTTTTTTCACGAAGTTTTTATTTTTCGAGTAGAGGTAAAAAATCACAGCATATTCATGCCATCCATTCGGTACATCAACATAAATTCGATGACAACTTTTGAGTGCAGAATCGAAACGACTGATATTCCAATCATATTGCTTTTTTCCATCCGGGAAGTAATAAGTTTCCGCAAAGGAATAGGGTAAAGGATAGTGAGGAACATGATATGCAGCCATATCAATACGTGCCAGGCCAAAACCAAATTGACTTAATGCAGCAAGAATGAGCAAAGAATTTCTTAGCGTAAAGATTTTATTGGATAATAACAGTGGCACAAAGAATAAAATCATTGCATAAGGAGCAAGGAAATAGAGCCCTCTCGCCATTGCATAGATTCGTGTAGTTAGAAAAAAGAATAGCAACATTCCCACCAAAACACCTGCGACTAAAAAAATCAAACGATATTTGGTAGCTGCCTCTTTGTAAGATTTAAAATTTACCCAAAGGAAAAGAACTAATATGATTGTTAATAAAGCTCGCCAGTATTCTTGGGTGGTGTGGGCAAGACTGGCGAGAGGAGTCAAAAAATACATACCGAAGAAGCCATAAAATCCATCTATAATGGTGTAATAAATTAATTCCAAATGGCCTGCTGAAAAAATTTGTTTAAGGATATAGAGAAGAACATAAGCTTGATTTTCTGTATGAACGGTGGCATTGGAAAAATCTACAGCATTTAAAAATAAGGGTCTGAACCAATTTGCTTGACCAAAAAGAGGTTGTAAATATTCGCCATATACGGCTTGTGTCATTAAATTTTGAGCGCTAAAAGTCGCAGCCCAAATAAAATGTCCGATAGTGCCTTGGAAATAAAATAGGGATAATGAAAGTCCTAATAGGATGGCAAGTAAAACTTTTGCTGTTGCAGCAAAAGATATTTTTGATTTTTGTATTTTTAAACCAACAAAGTGGATAGAAAGCAAAGCTGTCAGCAATGCCGGTATATGAAACATAGTATTTTCTGGGTAAATATACAATGCAAAGCCAATTAAACATCCGAGTGGCAAAAGTTCAACGAAACGCAGAGGCGATTCATTTTGAATATTGCGCGCAGCAATAATAACATAAGTGACAACTGCCAATAAAAGAGGCATGGCACCTGTCATTGACCATGCATCAAAATCAATAAATGACTGTCCCCAAAACCCAATAAAAATAGCGATTGAAACGGTCATTGCACGATAGATTGAACATTTGAAGACGTTTGTGATGAGAAAAGTAGCTGCCAATATGCCATTGGCAACGAGTACGGTAAGGAATAAATATCCAAATCGATACATTTCTTGTCGACGTATATCGGTGAGTAGACCAAAAAGGTGTTCAATAGCGGGGCGACGGTATAGTTCAACGGCACCGAATATTGAAATTGGACTTCTTAAGAAAAATTCTCCAGAGCTTTGGTTGACTTCTTTAAAAGTTTCGTGATCATAAGTTAAAGCTGTTCCGAGATAAGAAAATTGATCCCAAATCCATCCTTGAAAAACGGAAAATCGCAGTCCACCCACCCAGTAGGGAATTAGAATAATGATTAAAGCTAACAACCAAATTAAGAAAATAGAAATATTTGTTTTTGTATGTAGGGACAAAAAATTTACAACCTCATCTTTTTTGTAAATCAATACAAAACAAATCAGTAAAGCGAATCCCCAAAGTGTATGATAAAGATGCAGGTGGCTTACGCCAAATCTATATGTAACTGTTGTCAGGAAACTGACGAATCCATAACCCAAAATAGTTGTAATTAAATATTTATTTTTAAATCGAGTGGCAGGAACTAAATATAGAAAAGGTAGGCCCAATAAAAAAGTTAAAATAAAAGCACTGCAAATAAAAAGGCAATCCGAGCCAAATAGCATGTTACTACCTCATGTGAATAAAAACGGAGTTTACCAGGCGTGAAAACAATACTGAATGCAATAGCGAAATTCAAGTATTTTAAACAAAACGTTGAGTTATTAACTCTTTAATTCTCAATAGAGATGGGTTAATATGCGGCAGAATTAAAAAATGGTTGAAAAATATAACAGGGATGGCACTCAATGAGCCAAGAATGTGTTATAGCAAAAAATAAGCAGTTATCGATTATTGTTCCAGTGTATAAAGAAGCTGGAAATATTAAACCCTTTCTTGACCGTATGGTTACTGTTTTAAATAAAGCCAATTTGACCTATGAAATCATTTTTTGCCTCGATCCTTCCCCCGATAACACCCAAGAAATTATTCAACAAGAAATCGAACGAAATTCCAATATTCATTTATTACTTTTTTCACGACGTTTTGGCCAGCCTGCCGCAACCATGGCAGGAATACTGTATTGTAAAGGTGATGCATGTATCGTCATTGATGTCGATTTACAAGATCCACCCGAATTAATTGAAACCATGTATGCAAAATTAAATGAAGGTTGTGAAGTCGTTTATGCGAAACGTCGTTCACGCAAAGGGGAAACCTTAATAAAACGGTTTATTTCATACCTCGGTTATAAAATCATTAATAAACTCAGTGATGTTCAAATTCCTCGCAATACTGGTGATTTTCGCATTATGACTCGACGGGTTATTGAAGAAATTCGTCGCTTGAATGAATCACATGGTTTTTTGCGCGGTTTGGTGGCATATGTTGGTTTTAAACAGGCTTTTATTGAATATGATCGTGATGAGCGTTTTGCGGGAAAGGGAAATTACAATCGTTTTACTGGGTCACTAAAAATTGGATTGAATGGTCTCATTAGTTTTAGTAGTCGACCTTTACAAATGATGTCAGTAGTGGGCGCCGCCATTGCCGGATTTAGTTTTATCCTCGGCATTTGGTATGTTATCCAAAAATTTGTTGTTATTAATTTGACTCCTGGATTGTCAACGACTGTTCTAGTGGTATGTTTTTTTTCAGGTGTTCAATTATTATGTCTTGGATTAATGGGTGAATATGTTGGACGTATTTACGATGAAGTCAAAAAACGTCCGATGTATATCGTTGATAAGGTCATGAATAAAACGGAGTCGTCGTGACATTACCTTTTGTATTACCACCAGTGACCGAAGGATCTGCTATTCCGTTATGGGAAGGGAATGGTTTTCGAGTCGGACATGAACTTATTAATGTGTTGCAATACAGCATTAATACGTTAGGCTGGAATGATGATTTAACCCTGTTTCATGAAGAATCAGCAGGCGATCAACATTTTATTGATAGAGCTTCTCGTGATCATGCCATGAGTCAGTTAAAAAACAATCTTAAACACGATTCCTATCCCGTGATTCTCGAAGTGGGTTGTTCGTCTGGATTCATGCTGCAACGTATGCAAAAAGCTTTTCCAGAAGCCATCATAGTAGGTTCTGATGTGGTTGTTGAACCGTTAAAAAAATTATCTGAAAGATTTCCTAATATTCCATTATTGCGATTTGATATGTTGCATTGTCCATTGCCTGATAATAGCGTCGATGCTGTAGTAATGCTGAATGTATTAGAACATATCAAAGAAGATGGAAAAGCATTGCAGCAAGCGTATCGTATTTTAAAACCGGACGGTATTTTAGTCATAGAAGTACCGGCTGGTCCGAATTTGTATGATGCATATGATAAAGTTTTGATGCATTACCGACGTTATGTGTTATCACAATTATGTCAATTAGTTAAAGAACAGCATTTTGAAATACTCAAAGAATCGCATCTGGGATTTTTTCTTTATCCCGGTTTTTGGTTGGTAAAACAACGTAATAAACGATTGTTGACAGAATCAGTAGCAATACAGCACCAACAGGTTGATAAGGCCATCCGTCAAACAGGTAAAAGCAAACTGATGCATGCCATTATGCAAACTGAATTACGTTTGGGTCGTTACGTAAAATATCCGAGAGGAATTCGTTGTTTAGTGACAGCAAGAAAAAAATGATAAATAATAAATAGGAGAAAAAAATTTGCGTTATTTTATCACAGGCTGTGCGGGCTTTATTGGCAGTAGTTTGACAGACAGATTGTTACAAGCAGGTCATGAAGTCATTGGCTTTGATAATTTTTCAACTGGGTTGTTGGAGTTTTTGCAGGGAGCAAAAAAATCATCCCGTTTTACATTCATTAATGACGATTTATTAAAAAAAGAATCCGTCATTCAATCAATGAAAAATGTGGATATGGTATTCCACATGGCCGCGAATGCCGACGTTCGATTTGGCACGCATCATCCTCACAAAGATTTAGAACAGAATGCGATTGCTACTTTTAATGTGTTAGAAGCCATGCGTATCAATCATGTTAAACGCATTGCTTTTGCATCCACGGGTTCAATTTATGGTGAAGCTGAACTGATTCCAACACCTGAACATGCCCCTTTTCCAGTGCAAACTTCCCTCTATGGCGCTTCAAAATTGGCGGCAGAAGGTTTAATTCAGGCTTATTGCGAAGGATTTAATTTTCAAGGCTATATTTTCCGCTTTGTTTCAATTTTAGGGGAACGGTATACCCATGGTCATGTGTTTGATTTTTATAAACAATTGAGAAATGATCCTACACAATTACAAATTTTGGGAAACGGTAAGCAGCGTAAATCTTATCTATATATTCAGGATTGTTTGGATGCGATGATGTGGGCGTTGGATCATGCAAACAATAAAATCAATATTTTTAATTTGGGCTTGGATGAATATTGTGAAGTGAATCATTCTATCAGTTGGATATGTGACTTTTTAAAAGTTTCTCCTATGTTTTCCTATTCAGGTGGCGAGCGTGGTTGGATTGGTGATAATCCATTTATTTATCTGGATTGTTCACGGATTCGAAAATTAGGATGGAAACCTAAATTAAGCATTCGCGAAGGCGTTTTACGCACTATTCAATATCTGACAGAAAATTCTTGGGTATTGGAGCAGAGATCATGAAAGTTGCTGTAGTAGGACTTTGGCATTTGGGTTCAGTCATTGCCGCCTGTTTGGCGAAAGTTGGGCATGATGTTATCGCTTATGATTCAACAAACGAAACGGTCACCAATTTACAAAAAGGTCAGCCGCCTATTTTTGAACCTGGCTTGGAAAACTTATTGAACGAAGGTAGAGATGCAGGACACCTTGTTTTTTCAAGTTGCCCTGAAGATTTAAAAAATGCAGAAACAATTTGGATTACATTAGATACACCGGTGGATAATAATGATATCGCCGATGTTAATTCTGTCATGCAAGAAGTTAAAAAAATAGTTTCATATTTACAAAAGAATGCATTGCTTATTATATCTTCACAGATACCTGTTCAGACGACTCATCAATTACAAGCAGATTGTTTTGAAAGATATCCTGAAAAAAATATTTCATTTGCCTATTTGCCGGAGAATTTACGTCTAGGTAAAGCAATCGATGTATTCATGCATCCCGATCGTATTGTGATTGGGTTGGATGATCAGACACAAAAAGAAAAAATGATACAATTATTAAAACCCCTATCAGAAAAATTCATCTGGATGTCAATTGTTTCTGCAGAAATGACAAAACATGCCATTAATGCTTTTTTAGCTGTTTCAGTGACTTTTATTAATGAATTGGCAGTGTTATGTGAAACAGTTGGCGCGAGTGGTCAGGAAGTTGAAATGGGTCTCAAAAGTGAAGAACGAATTGGGCCCAAAGCTTATTTACGGCCTGGCGATGCCATTGCAGGCGGTACATTAATGCGTGACATTCATTATCTGACCCAATTGGGAGAGCAAAAGCAGCGTCATTCATTTTTACTATCAGCAATCATACAAAGCAATGATTATCATAAACAATGGGCATGTCGAAAATTAGCAGATTTGTTAAAAACATTAAATGGAAAAAAAATCGCGATGCTTGGGCTGACATATAAAGCGGACACCGATACATTGCGACGTTCAACCGCAATTGAAACATGCGAATGGTTACATCAGAACGGGGTAACTGTTCAAGCTTACGATCCGTCTATTAGTACATTACCCGATGAATATGCTCAATTTATTCAAATCAAATCAACTATCAAAGAAGCATTAAGTGATGCCGATGCAGTCGTGATTTCCACGGAATGGCCGCAATTTCGAGAAATGACAGCGGATGAATGTATGCAATATTTGAAACAGCCTTATGTGTTGGATCCCAATGGTTTTATTGCCAGAAATCTGAAATCAGATGCACGCATCAATTATTTTACTGTCGGAGTACCCGCATGAAATTACTGGGAAAATGCGCTGTTATTACGGGTGCGAATCAAGGTTTCGGATTAGAAATTGCTAAGGAATTTATAAAGCAGGGTGCGAATGTGATGTTATGCGCACGCAATGCCGAAATGCTTTTTCAAGTGCAAAAAGAGTTAAGAATATTAGCTGCAAATAATTCAAAGGTATTGGTACAAAAAACGGATGTTTCCAAAATAAATGAAGTAGAACAATTAATAGAAATCACAATTAAAGAATTTGGAAAAATGGATATTCTTGTTGCGAATGCGGGAGTGTATGGTACAAAAGGTGCTATCGATGAAATTGATTGGAATGAATGGTCGGATGCAATTGATATTAATTTAAAAGGGACTGTGCTGCAGTGTCGTGCTGTACTTCCGCATTTCAAAAAAAATAAATATGGAAAAATTATTATATTATCTGGTGGTGGCGCAACGAAACCCATGCCTTTTTTAAGTGCCTATGCTGCTTCAAAAGCAGCAGTCGTCAGATTTGCTGAAACACTGGCAGAAGAAGTAAAAGCCTTTGGCATTGATGTCAACACGGTTGCACCGGGTGCTCTCAATACCCGTTTGTTAGATGAAATATTAGCTGCAGGCCCCGAAAAAGTCGGTGCGGATTTTTATAAACAGGCAGTTAAACAAAAAGAAACAGGCGGTACACCGTTAAATGTTGGTGCTTCACTTTGCGCATTTCTTGCAGCATCTGCAAGTGATGGCGTCACGGGCAAATTAATTAGTGCTGTATGGGATCCCTGGATTAAATTTCCTGAAGTATTGGAAGAATTACGACAGTCTGATATATACACATTACGCCGTATTGTGCCAACTGATCGCGGCAAAAACTGGGAAGACGTATCGTGAAAATCGCTATTATTGGCTGTGGGTCAATCGGGCAAAAAAGAGCAAAGACATTAGCAGGATGTCAGCTGGTTGCATGCGTTGATCTCGTCAAAGAAAAAGCGGATGCCCTGGCAAACGAATTTCCAGATTGTGTGGCATTGACTGAGTGGCAAGAAGTCATTAATAGAACCGATATAGATATCGTCATTATTTCTACGCTGCATGCAAACTTGGCTGAAATTGCTTTTGCCGCAGCAAATGCAGGCAAACATATGTTGATAGAAAAGCCGGGAGCCCGAAATGCAAATGAATTGGATTCTGTCATCACTGCTGCCAAAAAATCGGGTTCATTAATTCGGGTGGGTTTTAATCATCGTTATCATCGCGCTTTTCAAAAAGCACGAGCCCTGATTGATCAAAATGAATTAGGTGAACTTATGTTTTTGCGGGGTCGCTACGGGCATGGTGGACGTGTCGGATACGACAAAGAATGGCGTGCCGATCCAGTATTATCCGGTGGTGGCGAATTAATCGATCAAGGCGTTCATCTGATTGATTTGGCACGCTGGTTTTTAGGTGATTTTAGTGAAGTACAAGGGCATGCGCATACTTACTTTTGGAATATGCCGGTTGATGACAATGGTTTTCTCTTGTTAAAAACGCCAAAAAAACAAACCGCTTTTTTACATGCCAGTTGTACAGAATGGAAAAATACTTTTTCATTTGAAATTTATGGACGTAAGGGAAAAATTGATATCAACGGATTAGGCGGTAGTTACGGCACGGAGCGTATTAGTTTTTACAAAATGTCAGAAAAAATGGGGCCGCCGGAAACATTTATGTGGGAATATCCTATGATGGATAATTCGTGGGAACTTGAATTGAAAGAATTTTGTGAAGATATCAAACAAAATCGTCAACCCATGCCGGGTATTCACGATGCACAGGCTGCATTAAAGATTGTAGAGGAAGTTTACAGGATGTCAGAATTATGATTATTGTCCGCAGTCCATTACGGATTTCATTGGGCGGAGGCGGTACGGATTTACCGTCTTATTATCAAGAACACAGTGGTTTTTTAATTGCCGCAGCAATTGATAAATATGTGTATATCACATTGCACCAAACATTTGTGGAAGAGCTGATTATTAAATATTCCAAACTTGAGCGCGTGTGTTCCGTGGATGAAGTGGAGCATCCTATTATACGTGAAGCATTAAAACATACGAATATTGCGGCATCGCATTTAGAAATTACGAGTATGGCAGATATTCCTGCAGGTACAGGTTTAGGTTCATCTGGCAGTTTTACAACCGCTTTGCTGAAGGCATTATATACGTTAAATAAAAATTTAGTGCATCCACGGGAATTAGCGGAAGAGGCGTGTCACATAGAGCTTGAATTATTAAAAGAACCCATCGGCAAACAAGATCAATATATCGCTGCATATGGCGGCATTACCTGTTTTAATTTTTTGCCAAATGGTCAAGTAGAAGCATGGCCTTTGAAAATTGATCAAGAAACCTTATTTAATCTGGAAGATAATTTATTATTATTTTTTACAGGCTATTCTCGCTCGGCATCAAATATTTTAATGGAGCAAGATAAAAAAAGTAAAAATAAAGATACTAATATGATTGCCAATTTACATTTTATTAAAGAATTAGGTTTTAATAGTAAAGAGGCTTTAGAAAAGGGTGATTTGCATGAATTTGCTAATCTCATGAATGTGCATTGGCAACATAAGAAAAAACGTTCCGGCAATATGAGTAATACACAAATTGATGAATGGTATGAATTAGCACTAAAAAATGGCGCACTGGGTGGAAAAATGATTGGCGCTGGCGGTGGTGGTTTTCTTATGTTTTATACAGATGATAAAGCAACCCTCCGTCATGCTATGCGTCAAGCTGGTTTAGAAGAAGTACGTTTTCGATTTGATTTTTTGGGTACACAGGTTGTTGCGCAATCATGAATAAAATAATTTTTCCAATCGTTATTTTAGCAGGTGGTTTAGCAACCCGGTTACGTCCATTGACAGAAAAAATGCCTAAAGCCTTACTCGAAATACACGGCGAACCTTTTATTACACATCAATTACGTTTATTGGCAGCGAAAGGTATTCAAGCAGTTGTCTTGTGTTTAGGCTATTTAGGCGAACAGATCATTGATGTGGTGGGGGATGGAAAAAAATTGGGTCTGCAGGTGAAATATAGTTTTGATGGAGACAAATTATTGGGAACAGCGGGTGCAATCAAACAGGCTTTTTCACTTCTTCCTGATACTTTTTTTGTTCTATATGGTGATTCTTATTTACCCTGTGATTACTATCTTGTTCAGCAGGCATTTTTACAGAATGATTGCCGGGGTTTGATGACGGTTTTTTATAATAAAGATCAATGGGACACCAGTAATATCGAATTTGCTAACCGACAAATTTTAGCTTATGACAAATTGCAACGTACATCCCGCATGCAGCATATCGATTATGGACTGGGAATTTTGACAAAAAGCAGTTTTGATTCTATTCCTGAAAATCAATTTGCAGATCTGGTAACGGTTTATCAGCATTTATTAAAGCAACAACAATTAGCGGCTTATGAAGTTCGTGAGCGATTTTATGAAAATGGTTCACATCAGGGGATTTGTGAATTAGGACACTATTTAGAAAAAATAAATTAAGGAGTTTCAATGGATTTCATCAATCAATTTTTAACAGAAACAAATCATATTGTTGCAGAATTAGATAAAGAACAAATTGCAAAATGCGTTGATTTGTTGGCAACAGTACGCGAATGTGACGGTCGTTTATTTATTTTGGGTGTAGGAGGCAGTGCGGCAAATGCTTCTCATGCAGTGAATGATTTCAGAAAAATCGTCAATATTGAAGCGTATGCGCCGACTGATAATGTCTCTGAGTTAACAGCGCGGACGAATGATGAAGGCTGGGCAACTACTTTTTCTCAATGGTTAGCGGGCAGTCGTTTAAAAACGAACGATATGGTTTTGGTTCTTTCAGTGGGCGGCGGAAATCTCGAAAAAAATGTGAGTCCAAATTTAGTGTCTGCACTGAAATATGCAAAAAATGTGGGTGCTAAAATCATTGGGATTATTGGCCGTGATGGTGGTTTTACCAAAACGGTTGCCGATGCCTGTGTGATTATTCCCACACCGAATCCAGAGAATACTACGCCGCATGCAGAAGCTTTTCAGAGTGTTATTTGGCATTTATTCGTATCACATCCCAAATTAAAAGCCACGCCAACCAAATGGGAATCGGTGCTATAACATGAAAAATTGCGCAGTTTTTTTGGATAGAGACGGTGTTTTAAATGCTGCCATCATAAAAAATGGTAAACCTTATTCACCAGCATCGATTGCTGAATTAACGATTCCACCCGATGTGCCCGCCGCATTAAAAAAATTAAAATCTGCTGGCTTTTATTTAATTGGTGCAACCAATCAACCGGATGTTGCACGCGGTAAAATGCAAAAGTCCACTGTCGAAGAAATAAATAATATGTTATTGAAACAGTTACCGCTGGATGATTTGTTTGTGTGTTATCACGATGATCAGGATGACTGTGATTGTCGTAAACCAAAATCGGGTTTGTTATTACAAGCGGCAGAAAAATATCAATTATCACTGACCGATTCTTTCATGGTGGGCGATCGTTGGCGCGATATCGAAGCAGGGCAGGCAGCGGGTTGTCAAACGATTTGGATTGATAATCACTATACTGAAATGAAACCCAAAAAACCCAGTTTTATAGCATTCAATTTTGGGGATGCTGCGAAATGGATATTAAATAAAGTGAGGGAATAAAAAATGTCAGCTGTCAATCAGTTAAAAGTTAAGATTTTTGCAGATGGTGCAGATAAACGTAGCATGCTAGAAATGTATCAAAAGCCTTATATCAAAGGATTCACGACTAATCCTACCTTGATGCGTCAAGCAGGCATTGTTGATTATTATGCATTTTCACAAGAAATTTTAGCGCTCATCAAAGATCGACCTATTTCTTTCGAAGTATTTGCAGATGATTGGAAGACTATGCATTGGCAAGCATTAGAAATAGCAAGCTGGGGCAGAAATGTTTATGTTAAAATTCCGGTCACCAATACAGCGGGCGAGTCGAGTATTCAGTTAGTAGATAAATTAGCCAGGGCTGGTGTGCAACTTAATGTGACGGCATTGATGACATTAGATCAAGTGCGTGAAATCAGTGAAGCCATTGGTGATAAGGCGGCGGCTTGTATTTCTGTTTTTGCTGGTCGAATTGCTGATACAGGCAGAGACCCTGTTCCTTTGATGGCGGAAGCCGTGAAGATTCTGGCGAGATATCCAAATCAAGAATTGATTTGGGCAAGTCCCCGTGAATTATTGAATGTCATCCAGGCAGATGATGTGGGATGTCATATTATTACAGTGACGCCCGATGTTTTAAAAAAGTTAGATTTGATTGGTAAATGTTTAAATGAATATTCTTTGGATACCGTGAAAATGTTCAGACGTGATGCAGTGCTTGCCGGTTTTTCTTTACAATCTGAAGAAGTGGAATTGGCGTAATTTTAGAATAAAGATGAAACCGGAGCTAGAAATGCCCAATATAAATGCACATTCAAATGATGTTAGTCAAAACAAAAAATATATTGTGGCATTTTACATGCTTTTTACGATCGGATTAATTTTGCTGACTTATAAAATAGGGAGTAAATTAGGAAGCACTATTGCGGATTATTTAAATGCATCGATTCAATACAGAGCATGGGCTGAAACTTGTCTGGAGATTGCAAAACCGAGCCAGTTATTAAGTTATTTGCTTCCAGCGCTTTCTCTCTGTTTTTATTATTTTTTAGCTTCTTTGCACTATAATGGTTATATTCGGTTTAGGAATCCATTATTTACGCAAGAAAATCGTACTGGAAAAATGATTCTATATAGCGTGCTAGCGGTATTAATCAACTTCTTTTTGCTATTAAAAATGAATTACCATCTTG
>CAZEEF010000003.1:0-19040 GCA_964511095.1 uncultured Coxiellaceae bacterium
TTTATTAAGAGGAATCAACAATGGCTGCTAAAAAAGCTTCTGCCAGATCCAAAGGGAAAGCGACAGTAAAGAAAAAAACAGCGAAAGCTGTAGTAAAAGCCGTAGCAAAAAAGACAACGATGCCAGTGGTAAAAGATCCTTTAACCAAAGGTGGCATAGTTAAGGCACTCATGGATATGACCACTTTATCCAAGAAAGACGTTGCTACTGTTTTAGATGGAATAGGTACATTGATTGAGTTGCACGTTAAATCACGCGGGCCCGGTAAATTTGTTATGCCTGGTTTAATGAAAATCTCCGTTGTGAAAAAACCAGCAACACCCGCTCGCAAGGGTAGAAATCCATTTACGGGCGAAGAAGTGATGTTTAAAGCTAAACCTGCTCGAAGAGTCGTTAAAATCAGAGCTCTCAGCAAATTGAAAGAAATGGCTTTATAATCCTTTACAATCCAACTTCACCCTCGATGAAAATCGAGGGTGATCATTTGCAGATACGCTATTAAACGAAGACAATTGTGATAATAAAGCCCAGCACAATATAAGCCATCAATCCCAATATAGCGTCTTTCCCGGTAAAAATTAAATTAGAATCATCCTGCTGTTCCATACAGAACTCCTGATTCTATCGCTTTTAATAATTTGGCGTGAATACCGCCAAAACCTGAATTACTCATGATAATCACATGATCGCCCGATTTTAACTGGGGTGTTATTTTTTCCACTAATTCTTCGACATCATTAAATAACAACGCGGGTTGTTTAAAACGGGAAAAAATAGCCGGCAAACCCCAATCCGTTTCAGTGCGTTTTGAAACAACCATATCGGCATGGCTTAATGAATCCTGGATAGCCTCTTTATGCACGCCCGAACGCATCGTATAAGAACCAAACTCCAGAACCGCAATAATTCGAGCCTCTTTCCCCACTTTAGCCCGTAACCCCGCCAGCGTGGTAGCGATCGCTGTGGGATGATGCGCAAAATCATCATAAACAGTAATACCTCTGATCTGCCCCTTGATTTCCAGACGGCGTTTGACATTTCGGAAATCGCTCAATGATTCAATCGCGCGCTCCATTGAAACACCGGCATGGTCAGCTGCAGCTATCGCTGCCAATGCATTTTCCACATTATGTAATCCCACCAGATTCCAGTTGACTTGACCCATGGGTGTTTGATGATGCAAGACTTCAAAACAACTGCCATCCTCTTTGATTAATTTCGCTTGCCATTGACCCTTTTGACCACCAAAAGTCACTAACGGTGTCCAACAACCTTTGGCCAACACATGGGTTAAATTAGCATCTTCTGACTGACGAATAATACGACCCTTACCTGGAATCGTACGGATTAAATAATGAAACTGTTGCTGGATCGCTTCCAAATCAGGAAAAATATCCGCATGATCAAACTCGAGATTATTTAAAATAAGTGTTTTGGGACGATAATGAATAAACTTGGATCGCTTATCAAAAAAAGCGCTATCATATTCATCCGCCTCAATGACAAAAAAAGGATCCTGACCGAGTCGCGCAGACACACCAAAATTCTCAGGCACCCCGCCAATGAGAAATCCCGGATTCAAACCGCCTGACTCCAATAACCATGCCAATAAACTGCTTGTTGTCGTTTTGCCATGCGTACCCGATACTGCCAATACCCAACGATTTTTCAATACCTGCTCTGCTAACCACTGCGGTCCGGAAATGTAGGGTATATTCTGATCCAACACATATTCCATTGCCGGATTACCGCGACGAATCACATTTCCAACGATGACACAATCCACCGACGGATCAATATGCATAGGATCATAACCATTTAATAAAGTGATTCCCTGAGTTTCCAACTGTGTGCTCATCGGGGGATAGACCTGTTGATCACTCCCAGAGACTTCATGACCGGCCTGTCTTGCGAGAATGGCAATCCCTGCCATAAATGTTCCACAAATACCTAGAATATGAATGCGCATTTTTTCCTCGGTGCATACAGTTAAATTATAGTATGATATTATCACAAAGACAGTTTGTCTAAAGGATTTGGACGATGATCACGGATGATATGCGTTCCTTATTTGAAGCCATCGCAGACAGCGCGGTTTTGTTAGATAAAGCCGGCCGTATTGTCGATTGGAATCAGGGCGCTGTTTCACTGTTTGGCTATTCGAAAAAAGAAGTGACAGGCCGATCACTGAATTTAATTTATCAGCATAATCACCCTTTCCCTAAAATTATCCAGGAAATGCAAACCTCACAAAAAAAATGGAGTCTGGATACCGGTTTTTATCGAAAAAATGGTGCTTATGGTACGTGCAAAACCCATGTTTGCCTCATCAACCATGCACAAAATGGTAAAACATTTGCATTAGTCACACATCATAGTATTACTTCTTATAAAAACAAAGAAGACGAATTAATAAAATTGCAGGAAAAAACAGCGGCTGATTTAAATGACTGTCTAGAATTGTTTTATCTCAATAATGCCTTACTCATAAAAAGTCTCACGGCCAGCGAACAACTTGAAAAAAAATTACGTGAAAGTGAATTACGTTTTCATTTGTTAGCTGAAAATGCAACTGACATTATTTCACGGCATGCGCCAAGCGGCCATTACCGGTATGTTTCACCTTCCTGCAAAACGTTACTCGGTTATTCGCCGGAAGAATTAATTGGCAATAATGCGCATAAATTTGTGCATTACGATGATCTTGGAAAAGTGAAGAGAGCTTTTAATCGTCGCAAAGAAGCACCGAATTATCATATGCTCACCTATCGAATTCGTCGAAAAGATGGTGAATACCGCTGGTTTGAAAGCAATATTCGTATTATCCGCGATGAGGCAACCAATATCATTCATGAAGTGCAATCGGCATCACGCGATGTCACCGATTACATTATGGATAAAAAAGCACGTTTACGCGGACAACAACTGGCGCATGTTTTCCGTCTGAGTACGATGGAAGAAATGGCGTCAGGCATGGCGCATGAAATCAGTCAACCGCTGGCCGCTGTTGTCAATTACACGCAAGGCTGTGTTCGCTATTTACAAAAAGAAAGTCATGATCCAGCTCAATTGGCAGAAATCATGAATAAAGCTGTCGCGCAGGCAGAACGGGCAGGCGAAGTCATCCACCGTTTAAAAAATTTTTTCTGTAAAGGACAATTGGTCAAGACAACCTGCAAAATGAATAGTTTAATTCGTGAAACAGTGAGCTTAATCCGCAATGAATTAAATCGAACGAAAACGAAAATTGAATTTGATCTGGAAAAAGATATTCAACTGATTTCAGCCGATCGCATTCAGTTACAACAAGTGATTTTAAATTTAGTCCAAAATGCTATGGAAGCCATGCATGAAGTGGATTCCAGACAACGAAAAATTCAAATTCAAACGCGCGCACTCAATCAAAAATCCATTGAAATTACAGTGAGCGATACAGGACCTGGATTTAGCAAAGAAATGATTCATAAAGTATTTGAACCTTTTTTTACAACCAAAGCGAATGGCCGAGGGATGGGGCTCGCCATTTGTCGTTCTATTATCGAAGCACATGGTGGTCAGTTCACAATTCACCCCAATACAAATAATCACAGCTGGATACGGTTTGTATTACCATTCAACTAGGGAGATGCGTGTTATGGATCCAATTGTTTATGTAGTAGATGATGATCAAGCAATGGTGGAATCGCTTTTATGGATTATTGAATCCGTCGGTTTAAAAGTAAAAGTCTATGTTCGCGCACAAGATTTTCTGGATGACTATGAGCCCAGCCAGCATGGCTGTTTATTATTGGATGTTCGAATGCCTGGCATGAGTGGTCCGGAATTACAACTGCGACTGAATGACATGGGTGCAACGCTGCCGATTATTTTTATTAGCGGCCACGGCGATGTACCATTGGCAGTGAGAGTCATGAAAGCCGGTGCTGTGGATTTTCTGACAAAACCGTTCAACGATCAAATTTTACTTGAAAGCATCAACAAAGCCTTGCGTGCTGATAAAACCAATCGTGAAAAACAGGAAGAAAATGCACAAGCTGAAGCGAAGTTTGCCCTCCTTTCACCCCGTGAACTGCAAGTCTTGCAAGGCATTGTGGCTGGCAAACAAAATAAGGTTATTTCATCCGAATTAAATATTTCACTCAAAACCGTGGAAGCCCATCGTGCCAGCGTCATGAAAAAAATGTCTGTCAAATCAGTCCCGGAACTTGTTAAATTAGTGTTAACCAATTGCGTACAGGAAACTTCTAATGAAAATTAATTATTTTTTTATGTGCCAAATTTAGTATTTTTATTTACAAAAAATATTTTATTGTTTTATATTAATACTAAATTGGGCTTTCCTCTCAGTGGAAACCCTGAAAGAAGTAAGTAACTGTAAGCAATTATTCCTTGGTTTTCTCCAATTTCCTCCCTCCATTAATAGTGAGATCATGAGCGTTCCCCCGTTAGAAAATCAGTAAAAAATGGCGTGAAATGGGAAACTTTTATTACAAGTAATGGAGAAGCAGTCATGGTTGAGTCAAAAAACGTATTACTCGTTACAAATTCTACCACTGATGGTGAGATCCTTTTAATTAAAGAAGCACTGTCTCATGCGACCGAACAAAACTTAAAAATCAAGTTAAATCTGGTCCATGTGATTCCAAGCTTACCCACTTGTTACTTTAATATTCCATCAATGGCGCTACTCACTGAAAGTTATTATGAAGAAGCCACTCATGCATTGACGACAATTGGTAAAACCTTGAATATTGCCAAACAGGACCAATGGTTAATCACAGGCAAAATCAGAACAGAAGTATTACGACTTGCCAACAAACTTCATACGAATTTCATATTAGCCAGCAGCACCAGTATTCAGGATTTACATAGATCGTTCCTGTTTTTGAAGAAAGCACCGAGTTCTATGCCAATACGCAGTATTGGTAGTTTAGTGAATATTTAATGGCGCGTAAAAAGTAGCTTTATCGTAATCTCCTTTTTGGTAACTTTGTCTGATGACGATCACTCTCTACTTTGCAGTAGAGAGTGTTTTTTTATGATAGCTTGTTTGTTATAAAAAATCCGTATATAGTCTGACCATTTCACTCAATCCGGAAAAGAGAACATGCCAAAATACAATGCCTTATACGCCCAATCGGGCGGTGTCACTTCGGTGATCAATGCAACGGCCTCTGGTGTCATACAAACCGCGCGAAAATACCCAGACAAAATTAAAAACCTCTATGCGGCGCACAATGGCATTATTGGTGCATTAACAGAAGATTTAATCGATACTTCATTTGAATCCGATCAGGACATTGCCGCATTAAGACATACTCCCTCCGGCGCATTTGGTTCTTGTCGTCACAAGCTGGGTGCTTTCGAAAAAAATCGTGGGCAATATGAAAGATTAATTGATGTATTTTCTGCCCATGATATTCGCTATTTTTTTTATAACGGTGGCGGTGACTCGCAAGATACCGCTTATAAAGTTTCCCAAATCGCCCAAACGCTCAATTATCCCATTACCTGTATTGGCATTCCGAAAACCATCGATAATGATTTACCGTTAACAGATAATTCGCCGGGATTTGGTTCTGTCGCAAAATATGTCGCTGTTTCGATTCGTGAAGCCGGATTGGATGTCGCATCAATGGCACTCACTTCCACGAAAGTTTTTATTTTAGAAGTCATGGGCAGACACACAGGCTGGATCGCTGCAGCCGGTGGTCTTGCAGTAGAACAGGAAGGCGATGCACCGCATATTATTTTAGTGCCTGAAATTTCATTTGCACCCGACGCTTTTTTACAGCGCGTGCAAGAAAGCGTAAAAAAATATGGTCATTGTGCCATTGTGGCATCGGAAGGATTACGTAATCAGAATGGTACTTTTATTTCAGAATCCGGTTTGGTAGATGCCTTCGGTCACAAACAATTAGGCGGTGTTGCACCCGTTCTCGCAAAATTAATTCAGGAAAAATTAGGATATAAATATCATTGGGCACTGGCAGATTATTTACAGCGATCCGCTCGGCATATTGCATCCAAAACCGATGTTGAACAAGCTTATGCATTGGGAAAAAAAGCCGTCGAACTCGCGCTTGCCGGAAAAAATGCTGTCATGCCTATTATTGTACGTGAATCAAACCAACCTTATTCCTGGTCTATCGGTGAAGCACCGTTAGAAAAAGTTGCCAATGTTGAAATTGGCATGCCGCGTGATTTCATGTCGGAAGATGGCTTTAGTATCACAGCAAAATGCCGTCAATATCTGGAACCATTGATTCAAGGTGAAGATTATCCGCCGTATCGTAATGGATTACCGCAATACGTTCGTCTGAAAAATAAAGCGGTTGCAAAAAAATTGGAAAACACATTTGAGGTGTCATCCTAATCCAAAAAATCCAAAAACTTTAGTATAATCAAAATCTTAGTCGATTTTTATCGCTTATAACACCAAAACTCTTACACGGAAAATAAATTTTTTCTGTGTAATCATATAGTTAACTTGAATTTCCCAAGAAAAAACCGATTATAATGTATTAATATATTGCCATATTGCCCAAAGGTTGAATAAAATTGAATCAGTTTAAAATTTTATCAATCGAGGAAGTCATGTTTGCATCTACCCATCAATCATTAGAAACTTTATCCGCGAAAGAACTCTATGATCGACTGCTTGTCGCTGCAAAAGAAAAAAACTTAGACCAAATGACCGCGTTATTAAACTATGTTGCTATTGATATGACAGTCCCACAAGAAGATACGGTGGCTTGCAAGTTAGTATTAGAAAGCACAAATGAAGCAAACGAAGCGCTCCAGTTTTTACTAACACATTTTCCCGAAGCACGATGTTCACTCATGGCAGATATGATATTAGGTTCTATTTTGAAAGGTGACATGAGACAAGCAAAAAGATTATATGCAGAGGCAAAAAATCCTTTGGAACAATTTCGATTCCAGGAAGCCATGATGGAAGGTGCTGCTGCAACCAAAAACATCGCTAAAGTAAGCACCACATTAGCTCAAGCCATTAATGGCCAACAATGGCTCCTTTTATTATCTTTTCGAATATCTGGTCATGCCAGAATAGGTGATGAGGATGGACTAAAAAATACATTAGCCTTAACAGCCAACAATGCTCAAGAAAAATTTGAGTTATCAGAAATAGCAGTAGAAAGTTATTCGGCATATGGCTATTTAACGTTAGCAAATACTATTTTAGAGGAAGCAATCAAAACAGCAACCCCCCAACAGCAAACGATACTTCGAGGTAAAATATTATCGGGTCTTATTAAAGGGGGTCATCCTGAAGCTTGGGATATGTTACTTGATGCTAAACCTGACGAAGCATTCGAATTAAAAAAAATTGCGACAAATATCTATGCATTTGTCGGTGATGAAAACCATGTAAAAAACATATTGAATTCAGAGAACCATTCCATAGAACAAAAATGCCATCTGGCAAAAAAAGCCATTAACGGTTATGCATGTGGTGGTCATCTAGGTAAACTAAAAAAATTATTAAGAGAATTATGCAAAGTAACTGAAAATCCTTTCAATACTAACCAACAATTTAACTTTCTGTGCACTGCAGCATATAGTCTGGGTGAGTCAGGTTCTACTGGAATAGAATACCTATTGGAATTCACAAGAAGCAGAAATGCTCGGTTGAGATTATTAACTCGATTTGTATCTCAATGCATCTCGGTGAACTTCACACTCGCTAAAGATACTTTATTAAAAACAAATGGGTCGGAATTAATCGCATTATTAGATGAAATGGCATTAAAGCTAAATGAATATCTTATTGTAGATCGTCCATTTATGAAAAATATTCTTGGCATAGACATAAAAAATCGCGATGAAATTGCCAAATTCATTCACCGATCTATCGCACCTCTTCCTTTATTTATGCTTGCTGAATTCAGTCCGCAATATCAAGAAACATTGGGACTCAATATGCAAAATGCAAACGTCGAAATGAAAATGGATATTAACGATTTCATTTTCAGAGCAACACATTTGCATACATTGACGACAAGCGCTTCTCATTTAGCAGAACCGAATTTAACGCAACCGGTTAACAGATTTCGCTGTAAAAATTGGATACAAACACAACAATTTTTGCATATGACGGGGCCTCAGTTAGTCAAAAAAAACAAGCTGACTGTCGATACATTTTTACGGATTGCAGCTTTTTTAGGTGGTATTTCGTCGAGTGAAGCATTTTTTCTTTCTAATACCTTTTTTGCTGATTCTCGAAATAAGTTTTTTCATACAAATAGAAGTAAAGCATTTTATGACAATCTCGCCAAAGAAGATCGATTGTTAGCTTTAGAAGCGAATGAAAACGATCCGCCTCCAGCAAAAAGAGTAAAAAGAGGGTAAAACAGATACCCTAATCTTCACTCGTAATCCCTTTCTTATGCATAATATCCCGCAACGCCTTCAACGCCCCCATCTGAATCTGTCGAACCCGTTCGCGGGTAAATCCAATCGCCTCCCCGACTTCTTCCAGCGTTTGCCGCTCATGCCCGCCCAAACCAAAACGTCGATATAAAACATCACGCTGTTTTTCATTCAACTGCAGCAAACATTCCTCCAAATGCTCTGTCAAACGTTCATCCGCCAACAATTCTGCCGGATCCGTTCTGTGTTTATCGGGTAGAGTATCCAACAACGTTTTAGTGGATAAAGATGCTGGATCATGGCCGATGGTTGCATCAAGAGACAGCATGTGTTCATTCAATTCCATCATGTCTTTGACATCTTCCACCGGTTTATTTAATGCTTCGGCGATATCTTTATAAGTCGGTTCACGTTCCTGTGTCTTCATGAGTTCGCGCGCCATTCGAAGATAGGTATTTAATTCACGAAGGACATGAATGGGTAATCGAACCGTACGGGTTTGATTCATAATGGCACGTTCAATCGTCTGACGAATCCACCAGGTCGCATACGTTGAAAAACGAAAACCACGCTCAGGATCAAATTTTTCAACCGCACGTAACAATCCCAAATTCCCTTCTTCAATTAAATCCAAAAATTCCAATCCGCGATTGTAATAGCGACGCGCAATTTTGACGACTAAACGCAGATTGCTTTCAATCATTTTTGCCCGCGCTTTCGGATCCCCCTTTTGCACGAGACGAGCGTAATAGACTTCTTCTTCTGCGGTCAGTAATGGCGAATAACCAATTTCCCCCAGATAAATTTGTGTGGGATCCATGTGAGGGATTTTTTCGATGGGTGCTATTTCGGCGACTGTCTCTTCGGCTTCAGATGCAAGTTCAGCCTGTGCATCCAGCGAATCATCCTGTTCGAGGTCATCAGACGATAAATGATCGTCTTCTTCCTCTGCCTTTTTGGCAGTTAATTTTGATTTTAAATCTCCCTGTTTATCCTTTTTTGGCATGAATCTATCCTTAAAATAGCAGGATGACAACCGATATTATACTGGCTATGACATAAAATCGCCAAAAAAATATAGCGTATTTTGAATGGGTTATAATGACAATTCGCTTACACCCCCGCCCTCACCGAAAAAAACGGATGATTCTCAAAAACGTCATTCAGACCCGCCTCTGAATCGGTTTCTTTCCAATGCCACATCATAAAACGACAACGATTAAGACGCACGGATTGCATGGCGGCTTCTTGATCGATGAATCCTCTCGCTACATCCGCTTTTTGTGTTTTGACAGCACTGATTTTTGCAATGGTTTTTTCTTCCTGATAAATGAATTTTCTTTGAATATAATTTTCGTGTTCCATTCGATTAATCGTATCATCGAAAAATTCAACCAATGTTTGGTCGTACCAATCCGGCGGTAATTCAGGTTCAACAGCCCACGGACTGATGAGCGGTTCTTCGTGCTGCGTCAAAAATATTTTTTCAAAGGATGCTCTAAAATTTCTGTCCCCCGAAAAAATATAATCCCAAACACAGGCAGGCATTTTTAATATATCAACAGGAATATCCACCAATAAAAATAACGCACTTAACAGACGTGAATGTTTACGTAACCCTTCTTCATCCGGCAAATAATTACCGTCTGTGACAGCTTCATTACCGCCGACAACGATAATGGAAGCTTCCGGGGATATCGGCGGCAAGGCAGGAATAAAATCCAGCTTAATCCGATCTGAACCGGCTCCAATACTTGTCACATGGCATAAAAATAAAAAACCTTTACCCGCATATCTCAGGATTTGCAGTGCGATACGCGGCGGATTACAAAAACGAATGAAATTTTCATGCTGAAAAGCAAACGCTATCTCGTTGTATCTTTCAAATAGCCATTTGTGAATATTTTTTTTAAAAATCTTGTTAAGAGATTCCATCGAATTTTCAATATTATAAACAATATTGGGAGTCACCATACCCACCATCAAAATATCACGCATTCGATTGGCCGTTTCATCCTGCACACCCAGTGTTTTTGCACCGTGATTGACAAGATTGAACCATGTTCCAGCAGTGGCCAGTGTCGCTGCAAAAGCAAGAAGAATTGCACTTGCTAAAACAATACATCGAAAGGTATGCATGAATGTGGATTCATTTTCTCTTTTTTGATAATAAGCCACCCAGCCTTTTTTATATTTTTGAATGACTTTATTCATTGTGTCCTGAATCACCAGGGTATAACCTACGCTCGCAAAAATAGATAACCCCAGAATCCATCCAAAAGGAATGTCATTTAATGCATCGAATACCGCCGCACCGCTTTGCACGGCACTCAACGTGGATAAACCCGAACACATTCCACTCATGATGGATAAAAGCCAACTGGTTCTGATGAGAGATCCTTTTCTGGCAATTTCTTTTTTTAATGCATCGGTTCCCTCGCCCGACAAATCAGCAATGGCTTTTTCCCACTTGCTGGCAGAACTGTCTCGCACGGGATACATTATTTTTTTCAGAAAAAAAAGTTTGAGTTGACGTAACTCTTTTTTGATTTTCTTTAATTCCTGTTTTTTTGCTCGAATTATCAGAAGCAATTCATCCCGTTTTTTGGCTTCATAAACACGAAGCAAGGAATGTCTCTGATTCGTCAGAGACGCGATTTCTTTTTTCAGTGAATGAAAATAATTTTTTTTAGCTTGATAATTTTGATTAAAAATATTATTCGATTGCGCATTATCCGCGCTCAAACCATCCAAATATTTTTCTGCCAGAGATAATTTAAGCGAATCTCGATCCAATAAAAATTTAAATGAATTACGATTGCCCTCTTCATTGACTTGCCATTCAAAGCCGAGAACAAATATCACCGCAGCGATGGCGTAAGGTGATGAAGCAATCGCGGACACACCCACAAAACTTAATAAACAACCCGAGAGCGTCGTTCCACCGGTGGACAGAAATTGTAAAATTTTTCGAGCTGTTTTTCCGAATTGCATACCACAGTCCTCTGTTGATTGTCATTCCTGTAAAGACAAGAATGACTGGCATTTAAATGCTTGACTATTTTTAATGATAATTAAGATAATTTAATGGATTAACCGGTTGACCGTTGCGTCGAATTTCAAAATGTAATCCTACTTTGCCACCCATTTCTGCTATTTCCTGTCCCGCATTAACGAGTTGACCTTCTTTCACGAGGACCACACTGTTATGCGCATAGGCAGATAAATAAGTACTATTATGTTTGATAATAATTAAATTGCCATAACCTCGCAACCCATTTCCGCTATAGACGACTTGCCCTCCGGCGGTTGAATACACAGGATTACCTTTTTGACCGCCGATATTGATGCCTTTATTCAGTGTGGAATAGACACCGATCACAGGACCGTGTGCGGGCCATCGCCAGGTTGTCACGCGTTTATTGAAATCCGGCTCAAGGGTATATCGACTAACAGAGAGCGTAGGCACTCGTGGGATCTTTGGGACTAGCCTATTTTTTTGCGGTATTGATTTCAACGGTTTTGGAGAAAGATAAAGATGCTGTCCGGCAACTACATGAAATGGTGGTGCAATGTGATTGATACTGGCGAGGTAACGATAATCCAACCCATAACGCCAGGCAATCGAATATAAGGTTTCACCCTGCGATACACGGTAAGTACCGTTTTTCGGAATATGTTCGATCGTAGCAATATCCGTCACAGGCGCATAATTCACTTCACTGCTGCAGCCAGTGAGACAACCTAACAGAAATAGCACACTACACCACTTACGCATGAATTACACCATTTCCAGTAATTTCACCCATCCCGATAATTGCTCAAATACTTTGTAATGCGTTAAATCCAAATGCAACGGTGTGATGGACACATAACCTGTGTTCACCGCATGAAAATCCGTGCCCGGACCTGCATCTTCTTCCGGTCCCGGCTGACCAATCCAGTAAATTTTTCGACCGCGGGGATCGACCGCTTTAATCGTCGGTTCTGCAATATGGCGTGTGCCCAAACGCGTGACTTGAAAACCACGGAGTTCTTTTAATGGCAAATCAGGTACATTCACATTCAAGATAGTATCTTTCGGTAAGGGATCTTTACGCAATTTTAAAACGAGTTGTTTAGCGACTTGTGCCGCCGTGTCATAGTGCTGGCATTTCGGTCCTGCCAATGAAATGGCAATCGATGGCAATCCTAAAAAACGGCCTTCCGTCGCCGCCGCAACGGTTCCCGAATACAATACATCATCACTTAAATTAGAACCCTGATTAATGCCCGAAACGACAATATCCGGCATTTCATTTAATAACCCTGTCACAGCAAGATGCACACAATCTGTCGGTGTACCATTCACGCAAATAAAACCATTGTCACTGGTGGTTGTTCGAAGCACATTATCCAGTGTGAGTGAGTTACTGGCACCGCTGCGATTACGGTCCGGTGCAACGACGGTGACTTCGCCAATTTCTTTCAATACTTTGGCGAGAATATTAATACCCGGTGCCAAAAATCCATCATCATTGCTCACCAAAATTTTCATGTAGATCCTTTTATTGATTAACCACCTGATAAAACGTTTCGCCTTTTTTGATCATTCCCAATTCTTGCCGCGCCCGCAATTCAACCGCATCCTGGTTTTTTTGTAACTGCTGCACTTGCAAGAGAACTGCCTGATTCCGTTTTTTTAATTTTTCATTTTGCAACTGTTCAGCAGCCAATTGTTTTTTTAATTGTACCATTTCGATGAGACCGCCCGGTTCAAGCCATAAGCGATACTGTAAAAAAATCAGTATCCCGAATAATAAAACAGCCAACAGATTAAACCGGGGTATTTTCATCAATCAGCCATCTCCACAAAGCAATCAAACGATTCGAATACCTGCCGTCCGGCATAGCATCCCTTTTGTCCCAATTCACTGGCAATATGTAATAACCGATTATACTTTGCCACACGATCCGAACGGCATAACGAGCCTGTTTTAATTTGCCCCGCCTGCGTACCCACCGCGATATCCGCAATCGTGGTATCTTCTGTTTCACCCGAACGATGTGACACAATCGTATTGTAACCTGCTTTTTTCGCCATCTGAATAGCCGCGAGTGTTTCGGTCAAGGTACCAATCTGATTTGGTTTAATCAAAATAGCATTGGCAATGTGTTGACGAATGCCTTTTTCCAGTAGTTCCGTATTCGTCACAAATAAATCATCACCCACCAACTGAATTTTCCGACCCAATTGGTTGGAAAGAATCGCCCAACCTTCCCAATCATTTTCTGCCATACCATCTTCAATACTGATAATGGGATAACGCTCTGTCAAACCGACAAGATACGTTGAAAATGCCTCCGCCGATAATTTTTTACCTTCCAGTTGATAATGGTCTTGATGATAAAGTTCGTTACTCGCGACATCGAGGCCCAAACAAATATCTTTCCCCGGTTTGAAACCGGCCTCATGAATCGCCGATAAAATCACTTCGAGAGCCGCTTCATTACTTTCCAAATTCGGCGCAAAGCCACCTTCATCACCGACACTGGTACTTAAATGACGCTGATGCAGAATGCGTTTTAAATGATGAAACACTTCCACGCCATAACGCAATGCTTCTGCAAAAGTGGCCGCCCCCACGGGTAAAATCATGAATTCCTGAATATCAAGATTATTATCCGCATGTGCTCCGCCATTGATAATATTCATCATGGGAACCGGTAATGAGAAAAGATTGTCACGGCATAAATAACGATACAGAGGCACATTTAATTCAAGAGCTGCGGCTTTTGCCGTTGCGATTGACACAGCGAGGGTAGCATTCGCTCCTAAACGCGCTTTATTCGGTGTGCCATCAAGATGAATTAATTGTTCGTCGATTTGTTTCTGATGGGTTGCATCCTGATTGATTAATGCATTAGAAATTTCGCCATTAATCGCTTGCACAGCTTTCAACACACCCCGACCTAAATAACGTTTCTGATCCTGATCGCGCAATTCAATCGCTTCACGCGAACCGGTGGATGCACCAGAGGGCACAGCCGCTCGACCGCGTTTCCCTGATTTTAAAATGACTTCCGCTTCGACGGTTGGATTGCCGCGGGAATCCAATATTTCCCAGGCCATTACTTGTTTAATTTCTGTCATTCCTGATTCCTGCTTAATGATAAATAAATATTTTTTTGCTACTTACATCTCCAACACCGTCTTCACAAACGGGATCGTTAATTTCCGCTGTGCGGCCAATGACACTTTGTCCAACGCTTCCAGCGCCGCGAATAACGTTGACATATGCCGTGGACAATGCGTCAAAATATATTTGCCCACTTCTTCTGAAAGTGTCATACCGCGTCGTTCTGCACGCATTTTCAGGAGTTGTAATTTTTCATCATCCATTAAAGATTGCAATTGAAATACGATACCCCACGATAATCGTGAAACAACATCCGGCAACGTGAGACCCAGTGATTTAGGCGCCATTTTCGCAGTCATAATCAATCGGCCACCCCTGTCGTGTATGCGATTATAAGCGTGAAAAATGGCTTCTTCCCAGATGGGTTTTCCCGCAATTTTATGCACATCATCGATACAGATTAATTGTCTGGATTCAAGACCCTCAAATACATCCGGTGAATAATCCATTAAACTCGCCATCGGCAAATAAGCAGCGCTGAATCCATGCCGATCGGCTTCATGACAACACGCTTGCAATAAATGGGTACTGCCCTGCCCGCCCGAACCATAAAAATAAATGACAGGTTCACCTTCTCCCCGCGCTGATTTTTTTAATTCTTCCAACAGCAACGCGTTTTTCCCTGCATAATAATTTGCAAACGTGGCTTCATCTTTCAAACCAACCCCGAGCGTGAGTTGGTTGATCATATTATTTTTAATCATCGATATAATTTACTATTGTGATAACGTGAATTGAGAAAATTTAACAATACCATGAGGATGGATGCAACAGGCAATGCCAGTAATACACCAAAAAATCCAAACAGCACACCGCCTGCCAATACGGCAAAAATGACCGCAACGGGATGCAGGCCAATGCGATCACCGACCAGTTTGGGTGTAATCAACATGCCATCCAGGGTTTGTCCGACAACAAACACTAACCAGATGGGAATCACATCCACCAGCGCGCCAAACTGTATATAAGCTGCAATACTGGCTGCAATAATGCCCACAATCATGCCAAGATAGGGAATAATACTTAACAAGCCAATCATCACGCCAATAATCACACCGACTCGCAATCCAACCACCGTCAAGCCGATCGAATAAAAAATGCCAAGCGTCAACATCACTAACAATTGTCCGCGGAAAAACGCACCTAAAACTGCATTACACTCATTGACTAATTGAATGATGGTCGGCTCATATTTTCGCGGTAGTAAATTATGTAATCCTTTCACCAGTTTTTTCCAATCATATAAAAGATAAAAAGTGACCACAAAAATTAAAATAATATCGAATAGTCCATGCAATAATTTAAACCCGGAATGGAACAGAGTGGCGACAATCCATCCTGCAATACCGCCTGCTTTGACCCAGTTTTGAGACAGCTGATCTTTGAGTGACGCTGTATTTATCAGTTCATTATTGCCTAAATGTTCCTTGAGTAATGGCATGGCCGTTTCCTGAATCCAGGCCAGTATCGCGGGAAGCACATCCATCAAATGATCGATTTGTGCCTGAATCAGCGGAATAGCGAGTAATACCAATAAACTGATCACCAACAATAACACGAGAAAAACAACCGCGACGGCGAATAATCGCGACAGATGCAAGCGCATTAATCCATTCACGATGGGATTCACCAGATAAGCCAGCAACATACCGATTAAAAAAGGCGTTAAAATGGGCGCTAACAAATACAGTAACGTAAAAACAATGACGCTTAATACAACAATAAAAATTTTATTCATGCTTAATGATTCCATTGATAAACCAGCATTGCCTGTTTGTTATCATTTGTGACAGGTGTTAATTTCTGTCCGACCGAGAGCGCCTGTGTAAACGATTCCTGACTTCCCCGCAAACTGACACTCAACAACATGTCACTTCCCGAAATTTGCTCTAATTCGACGTCTGAAACCGGCGTCAAGTGTTTAATGTAATTCATGACCTGCACAAAATCTTCGGCTTCCGCCACCCCTGTAATTTTCATCGTAAAATTGGATTGCACTGTGTTTGTAATCACGGTGGCATAACGACCCGCTAACGTATCTGCGACGTGATCTGCCATCGCAGCCATTATATCGGGAAGGGTTTTTCCTGTAATCGTCCATCCCCATTGGTCATTTCCCATGATCAATTTCCATTGCGTTGTGTAGCCAGTCGCATTCTGCTGAATCTGGCCTGCTAAAATCGCATCGCTGCCATAGCGTTTCGCTGCAGCTGTCAATTTCGGCAAGTTAATCGTGACCACATCGTTAGCAGAAACCTGTTCCAGATCTTGTACATCCATCGCAGGAAACAAGACGGGCACACCGCGACGATCTGTGTTTTGTTTGACGATCACTGAGAGAGGATTGGGAGAATCGGCACCGATAATTTCGACAGGGTGGTCTTTTGTTTCATACGCTAACCAAATTAATAATAATGGTCGATTCTGTCCCCAAATAGGTGCGCCTGCATCACGCAATAATTTATTAATGCCATCCGGATCAAAATTGAGTTGTAAAAGATACGGTTTTGTACGATCGGGGAGATTGGGCGCTGATGCGTAACTGAATTCTTGCATGAATGTGCTGGCAGCACTTAAGTGGTCTTTGATTTCAGGACGATTGAGGATGTTATTATTGCCGCTCACTTTGATTAATACCTGTTGCAAGGCTTCACTCGCCAATTGATTACGTTCTGCGGCGGATTGGGATGCGACGGGCAATACACCCTGATATAAGGTTGTGACCCTGACAGCCAGTGCCGCATTCGCACTGAGAAAATAGAGGATCCCGCATAGCACTGCTATTTTTTTCATTCATCACCCAGAAATCTGCCTGATGCCTTATTATACGCATACTCTTGAAATTTAAAAATTTAATACTTGCTTTCCTGTCAAAATAATGTTCATAATACGCGCCTATTTTTATACTCAGCTACCCTTCCCAAGTTCTTGATTAATTTAGGCAGGGTCACTTTGCCTATCCATAATTACGACGAGGAAGCCGTTCCATGAGTTTTGATCACTTAAATTTAAATCCACAAATTACGAAAGCATTATCGCTGTGTGGTTATACCACACCCACGCCCATTCAGGCCCAATCCATTCCCGATATTTTGTTGGGTAAAGACATCGTTGCCTCGGCCCAGACCGGAACGGGTAAAACAGCGGCTTTTGTATTACCGATGTTACATAAGCTCGCTACCCTGAAAAAAACGAGTCCTGCGCCGCGCGTATTGATATTAACGCCGACGCGTGAATTAGCCACGCAAATTACTGAAGCCGTGACTAAATACGGTAAATTTTTACATTGTCATATTGTCAGTTTGGTGGGCGGAATGCCATACCGCCAGCAATTACGCAATTTATCACGCCCAATTGATATTATTGTGGCAACGCCTGGCCGTTTAATGGATCACATGAGCAATGGTCGTCTTCAGTTATCGGATATTGAAACGCTCATTTTGGATGAGGCGGACCGTATGCTTGACATGGGATTTATTGATGATGTCAAAAGCATTGCCAGTGTGATGCCAAAGAATCGTCAAACTTTATTATTTAGCGCCACCGTCGATGATCGTTTGATGCAAATTATTCGTCAATTTTTAACGAATCCCGTCCGCATCAGCATTGAAACAGAAAAAATGGCACCCGCCAAAATTAGCCAACAGTTGTATCTTGCGGATCATCCGCAGCATAAAATGGAATTATTTAATTATCTGGTGCGAGAAGCCAATATTTTTAAGGCGATTATTTTTTCGAGCACCAAAATCAATGCGGATCGACTGGCAGATGAATTATATGAACAAGGTTTTGCGGCAGCAGCGTTGCACGGGGATTTAAAACAAAGTATGCGTACGCGCACACTGGAACAATTGCGTCGCGGGAAAATTCAGTTTTTAGTTGCAACCGATGTGGCGGCGCGAGGGATTGATGTTCAAGATATTACGCATGTGATTAATTTTGATTTACCGAAATTTTCAGAAGATTATGTGCATCGTATTGGACGAACGGGTCGCGCAGGAAAAGAAGGTATTGCCATTTCACTCGCCCTGCCGAGTGATGGTCGTCATATTCAACGTATTGAACGTCTGTTACGACAAACACTGGAACGTAAAGTGATTCCCGGTTTGGAACCGAGGAAACAATTATCCACTCACGCGTCGCCCAGTGGAAAACCCAAGCACAAGAAAAAATTTGGCAACTCGTCTGGATTTAAAGGTAAAAAAGAATCAGCGCGTGAAGGTTTTACCCAACGTAAAGGCAAAACGGAATCGACACATGATCGTTCGGGTTTTGCATCACGCAAGCCTAAAAAAGAATTTTCAAATGATCGACCTGGATTTGCACCTCGCAAACCGAAAAAAGAATTTTCAAACGATCGACCGGCATTTGCACCTCGCAAACCGAAAAAGGAATTTTCAAACGATCGACCGGGATTTGCACCTCGCAAACCGAAAAAAGAATTTTCAAACGATCGACCGGCATTTG
>CAZEEF010000003.1:19140-29787 GCA_964511095.1 uncultured Coxiellaceae bacterium
CGACCGGCATTTGCACCTCGCAAACCGAAAAAGGAATTTTCAAACGATCGACCGGCATTTGCGCCTCGCAAACCGAAAAAGGAATTTTCAAACGATCGACCGGCATTTGCGCCTCGCAAACCAAAAAATGAATTTTCAAACGATCGCTCTGGATTTGCGCCTCGCAAGCCCAAAAAAACAGTTGGCCAGGGAACCGAACACAGAACAGACAAAACTCAGCGTTCAGAACGACCCGCTAAAAAATTCAAAGGTCAAAAATCATACTAAAATTGATAAAAAGCGCATAACAAGGCCTATTTATAGGCCTTAAGCGTCAAAAGATGACAAATGTGAATAGAGCTAGATTTTTTGAGATAAATATAATATATTGATTATTATAGCAGATGTTGAAAACCAACCTGATACGGAGGCAGCATTACTGCTGAAAATTATGCTAATCAAATCCCAACTAATAGCCGAAATCAGTAGCCGATTATCGCATCTTCCAGAAAAAGATATAGCGCTCGCTGTGAATAGCATTATTGAACAGATGAGCGATATATTGAGCAATGGCGGCCGCATTGAAATTCGCGGATTTGGCAGTTTTTGTCTGCACTATCGCCCACCGCGAAAAGCGCACAATCCAAAAACCGGCGAAAAACTCACGACAAGCCCCAAATATGCCGTGCATTTCAAGCCTGGAAAAGAATTGCGTGAACAGGTTAATGCGAATCGCCATATTCCATTACAGGATACGGATACCAGCGATTCAGACGATACCGAATAATATTAAAGATTATCTCCGTTAAAAATCCCAATTTGATGACTCAGATTGGGATTTTTATTTTCTTTTATCATTTAGCGAAGACCATTATTGATAGAACAAACATCCTCTTTGTGATTCTCTTCCTGATTCTCTTCCTGTTCTGGCTGCTGTTTAGTTTTCTGACTCAAATATTGAGACAATATTTTTACAGCTTTACTATCGGATGAAAATTTCTGCGCCGTTGTTCCATACAGATCTTTTAGAGTAGGATCCGCTTTAGCTTCAAGCAAAAGAGCCGTACATTCCGCTGCGTTTGCTTTCATATTACAAGCTGCCGCCATCAAAGGAAATTGATGTCCATTTCTATCATACTTATTCGGATCCGCTTTAGATTCCAATAACAATTGCATGATTCTAATATGTCCATTTCTGGCTGCCGATAAAAGCGGAGAATCATATCGATTGATAAAATTAGGATCGGCCTTGGCCTTTAATAATGCCTCGACACATTCTGTCCGATCATTTTCCAGGTTGGGAGTGGGAAGTGCAAGGCTACAAGCTTCTGATAATGCTGTAAAACCCGTCGTTCCCTCAGGATAAGGATAACCATCATTATCGTTAGGATCTTTTACAACATAATTAACATCCGCCCCCTTCTCTAACAATCTTTTTACTTTTTTGACATCATTTTTTCTGGCCGCTTCAACGATGGCTGTAAGATCATCAACAAATAATTCTTTCACAAAGCGCAACATATTACCTCCCATTTTTCATTAAGCAATCGGCAACGTCACACCCAATTGTCCCTGATATTTTCCACTTCGATCTTTATAAGACGTTTCACACATTTCATCCGATTCCAAAAACAGCAATTGCGCCACCCCTTCATTCGCATAAATCTTCGCCGGCAACGGTGTCGTATTCGAAAATTCCAGCGTAATATGCCCTTCCCATTCGGGTTCCAGCGGTGTGACATTCACAATTATCCCGCAACGGGCATACGTCGATTTACCTACACAAATCACTAACACATTACGCGGAATTCGCAAATATTCGACACTGCGCGCCAAGGCAAATGAATTCGGCGGAATAATGCAAACATCCGATTCCACATTCACAAAACTGGTTTCACAAAAATTTTTGGGATCGACAATGGCTGAATTAATATTAGTGAATATTTTAAATTCCCGTGCGCAGCGAATGTCATAACCATAACTCGATGTACCATGCGAAATTATGTTACCTGCATCCGTTTCTCGCATTTGTTGTGCAAGATAAGGCTCGATCATGCGATGCTCTCTCGCCATCTTTTGAATCCATTTATCTGATTTGATACTCATTATTTTTAGCCTCTAATCATTTTGAATCACAATTTTAGGAAACGTATTTTTATCCGTTGCTGTTCTTGCCAATTCTGTCATTATTTTCTCAGCAATCCCATCATATAATGGAAGATGTGGATGATCGATTTGCTCGCGAATACGACTATCCAACGGCAATTGACCTAATAAAGGAATGTGATATTGCGCGGCCATCTTCTGACCGCCGCCCTGACCAAAAATCGATTCAGCATGCCCGCAATGAGAACAAATATGAATACTCATATTTTCAATAATACCGAGCACAGGCACTTTCACTTTTTGAAACATTTCATAAGCACGTCTTGCATCCAACAAAGCCAAATCCTGCGGCGTGGTCACAATCACGGCTGCTGTCACCGGTATTTTTTGTGCCAGCGTTAATTGAATATCGCCTGTGCCAGGCGGTAAATCAATGATCAGATAGTCGAGATTTTCCCACAGCGTATCATTTAATAATTGCTGCAATGCCCCTGTCGCCATGGGTCCTCGCCAGGCCATCGGTGTGTTGTCATCCACCAAATACCCAATCGACATGGTTTGAATACCTTCTGCAATAATGGGGTGAATTTTTTTCTCCGGTGTCACTTCCGGACGCGCTTGTATGCCTAACATCCACGGAATACTGGGCCCATAAATATCCGCATCCAGAATACCCACTCGTACCCCTTTTTTCGACAATGCCAACGCGAGATTCAGAGCGGTTGTCGATTTGCCAACACCGCCTTTGCCTGATGCGACTGCAATGATATTTTTAACGTGGGGAATCGCTTTTGCCAACATAAATGTCCATCCTGAAACCCGCCATTATATACCATTTGTCATAACATGTTATAATCCGAGCATTTTATAATATGGAAATACTCATGGCTCCTACATCTCGTAAATTATTAGTCACTTATGCATTGCCTTATGCCAATGGATCGTTACATTTAGGCCATCTTGTCGGCTTTATCCAAACCGATATCTGGGTGCGTTTTCAAAAAATGCAGGGGCATGATTGTGTCTATGTTTGCGGCAGTGACAGCCATGGCACGCCCATTATGATTCAGGCCGAAAAAGTCGGTCTGACACCCGAAGTCCTTGTTGAACAAATTCGGCAGGAACATCAGAAAGATATTCGTGATTTTCTGATTGGACTCGATAATTTCCATACGACCCATTCACCTGAAAATCAGGCGCTCGTTGAAACCATTTTCAAACGGCATCTCGCACAAAATAACATTATCAAACGCACGATCAAACAAGCCTACGATCCTGAAAAAAACATGTTTTTGCCCGATCGCTTCATCAAAGGCGACTGCCCCAAATGCGGTGCGAAAGATCAGTATGGCGATAATTGTGAAGTATGCGGTGCAACCTACTTACCGACTGAATTAAAAAATGCCTACTCCACATTATCCGGTGCCGCTCCTATTGAAAAAGAATCCGAACATTACTTTTTTAAATTAACCGAGTATGAAAAATTTTTACAGGAATGGACGCGTGCGGGCCATTTGCAAGCCCAAGTGACGAATAAATTAGATGAATGGTTTAAAGCAGGCTTAAAAGAATGGGATATTTCGCGTGATGCACCTTATTTTGGATTTACCATTCCGGATGAAAAAAATAAATTCTTTTATTGCTGGCTGGATGCGCCAATTGGTTATATGGCGAGTTTCAAAAATTTATGCGCGCAGCGTCCCGAATTACATTTTGCTGAATACTGGGATAAAAACAGTCACGTTGAATTGCATCAATTTATTGGCAAAGATATTATTTATTTTCACGCCTTATTTTGGCCCGCCGTATTGAAGGGTGCCGATTATCGCACCCCCACTCGCATTTTTACGCACGGTTTTCTCACAATCGATGGTCAAAAGATGTCGAAATCGCGCGGGACGTTCATCAAAGCGCGGACCTATCTCAATCATCTCAAACCCGAATATTTACGTTATTACCTCGCGAATAAATTAAGCGCGCGTATTGAAGATTTGGATATTAATCTGGATGATTTCATCCAACGTATCAATTCCGATTTAGTCGGTAAATTTGTGAATATCGCGAGCCGTTCTGCGAGCTTTATCCATAAATATTTTGATAAAAAACTCGCGCCTGACATGGCGGAATCCGACTTATTTTCCATTTTTGCAATGGCCGGTGATGACATTGCCCTGAAATATGAAAAACTGGAATTCAGTCACGCCATGCGTGATGTAATGGCTCTGGCTGATCGTGCGAATCAATATATTGATGAAAAAAAGCCATGGGCTGCCATCAAAGATCCGGCGCAAATGAAAAATGTTCATGAAATTTGTACGCTCGCCATTAATTTATTTCGTCAATTGATGATTTATTTGAAACCGGTGCTGCCTGAAACAGCCGCGCACGTCGAACAATTTTTAAATTGTCCACCGCTGACCTGGCAAGATAAAAATGCACCGTTAGTCAATCATCTCATCAATGAATTTCAACCGCTGGCACACCGTCTGGAAAAAAAACACATTGAGGAACTCAAAATGGATACACCGCCCACCCAAGAAAAATCGACCGACAATAAAACACAAACGCATTATATTAGCATTGACGATTTTGCCAAAATTGATTTACGTATCGCGAAAATTATTCATGCATCGCACGTCGAAGGCGCTGAAAAATTATTGCAGCTTGAATTGGATCTGGGTGATGAAAAACGTCAGGTATTTGCCGGCATTAAATCCGCTTATCAGCCGGATGAATTAATTGGGAAACTCGTTGTCATGGTGGCGAATCTCGCCCCGCGTAAAATGCGTTTTGGTGTATCAGAAGGCATGGTGTTAGTGGCGAAAGGAAACGGCGAAAAAGATTTATGGATTATTAGTCCGGAGTCGGGCGCCTTACCCGGTATGAAAGTGCAATAATGTCTGCAAAAATATCGGCTGAACAAATTGATGCGATTCTCCCGCAAACGCAATGCGGATTATGTACCTATCAAGGTTGCATGCCGTATGCAGAAGCACTCGCGCACGATGAAGCAGAAATCAACTTATGTCCACCGGGCGGTGTCGATGGTTTATTGGCGCTTGCCACATTACTGAATAAAGATCCGGGACCGTTCATAGCAGACATGGAACAAAAAGCCAAACCGCCGAGTGTTGCCATCATTCGTGAAGCGGAATGCATTGGCTGCACCAAGTGCATTCAAGCCTGTCCGGTCGATGCTATTTTAGGGTCCGCGAAGCAAATGCATACGGTGATTTCATCCGAATGCACTGGCTGTGAATTATGCATAACGCCTTGTCCTGTTGATTGTATTGACATATCTATTTTACCTTGGCAAAATGAATCAAAGGCGACGCATTACCGTGACCGATATCGCGCACGCGAAGCCCGTTTACAGCAAAACACGCATGTGACTGATAACTGCCAAAATGATAAAAAAGCGTATATTCAAGCTGCGCTATTACGTATCAAGGCAAAATCAGACTCACCTTAACTATTATTGTTGAAATGAGGTCATTATGGGTTTTTTAGACGGTGATTTGTTTAATCAATCCCACATCTATTATGAAGAATCCGATCCATTGGATGACTTATTAGACTCACTTCGTGACTATCTCATGTCAAATAGACGCCATAAGGCCAGTGATCCCCTTCACACGATTTTGATAGCCAGTCAGATGATCGCTGCCAGATCAAAAACAAAACCTATCCGCATTCAAGAATTATTAGAAACAATAAATGCCGTACAAATTTCTATTGCAACACATCCTAAAGAAGAAGAGACGGTAGTAGCGATCTTAACAGAATTACAGGATCAGCTCGGCGGACTTCGTTGGCAATTACTCCAAAGAAAAAAAAATCACTCTCCGAAAAATACTCCTAATCTACCGCGCACTGATCCGGGAAGTGCGCCTTATAGGAAAAGAGTTGAATATCATCATCTTCTACAAAGAACCACTCTATCAATAGATGAAATAAATGAAGAAGATGCCTTGTTAACTACGGAAGAAAAAACAGTAGAAAAAAAAACGCTTTTGGACTGGAAACCCATCGATGAAAGATCTTGGGTAACAAAAACCTGGCAATCCTTTATCGATTCCTTTAAACGCGGCTGGCATTCTATTTTTAGCTCGAATCATGCTGTTCCAGACGCACCACCACCCGAACAAAATACGGTTAGCCCCGTCATAAACACTCGATCGACCTGGCGTTTTTTATTGTGCTGCTTTAAGTCCAATCATGAAGAGACATCTTCCCAGCCGCCACACTGTGCAGGTAGCCCAGCACAAAAAGGAGAACCGCGCGCATCTTCCCTTCCCAAAAGCAATGTACAAACATTAGGGGCGACAGTATCGGCCCCGTCGATGCCCACGACGCCATCACGGCTTACATTATAAAAAATCATTATTATTCAATAAGTTATAGTAAAAATGCTTAAAAAATAGTGAAAACTGTTACACAAAATATAAATTTATTCATTTAAATCATATAGTTATCTCATTTTTCCCAGATAAAAACCTTCTTTTTTTAAAACAATAGGTAAAACCAGGGAGATACCTTGCCGTTAAGACTAACTTAATGAAATTTTTGCTATAATGATTAAAAATAAGTCTTTTTTGATTAAATTAAGAAAATACTTATCAAAAGTGGGGTGGTTGTTATGTCTTTCGATCGTCCAAAAGACCGCGATGCACTCATGGAAGAGAAGTTGGAAAAGCTGGCTGCGGCAGAGAATCTAAATAGATTACTCAGAAGAAGAAAAAAACTTCGCGATATCCAAATTCATGAAAAAGACGGCAAACTTTATTTAAAGATTTATGGTTTAGACTATCGTGTTTTGACAAGAGAAGTGACTGATTTTAGTCAACCGATTGTTCAAATTGGCGCGGAAGGAATTGGAAAAAAGAACGCACAAGAACTCGTTGTTTTGGATCCTTCATCTAAACAGTTAAAGGAGATATACGATCAAGTAAAACAAGAAATAATAGATCAGTTAAATGGACGTAACCCTGAACCCCGGTTAGTGCTTCGTTATGCGATGGTTGCAGTGCGTGGAATTTTAAGTACCTTACCATTAGCTTCTGATAACGAACGACGCGACATCATTGACGACATCACTGCGCGATATGGCGAAGCCAAACTTGACCAAACCTCAATCATTCCAATTCAACATTTTATCCGTGAACACATAGGTGCATGCAGACATCATGGTCTTTTTATAGCTTATGTGTTAGATCGATTAGTCCATGATAAAGAACCTTTGTTACCGCCAGGAACCGTATTTTACCAAAGAGAAAATCTGGATGCAGATAGAGGAGCACATGCTTGGGCGGTTTATAAACCGATTCAAGCGCAATCCGATGCGAATGGAAAATATGATTTTTATTTGGTAGATAGCATGTGGGGTGAGGAGCCCCTGAATGTAATGCATACGAGACGGCAGAAGTTAACAGTGTATGGTGAAACGATCAGAGAAAACCTTGTCAAACGTTATAATAGATCTGATCTGGAAAGTGTTGCATATAGTACTTTGGATGAGACGCAACAAGAAGAATTCATTGAACGTTTATTGAATGAAAAAAATCCTGACATTTGTATAAAATTCTTAAATTATCAATATAAATTGAATCCAAATAACCTTAATGATATTGAAGGGGCTTTATTATCCCATGAATATAAATATCATAAAAATGGTCCCGCAATACTTCAAGAAATCTATCGAGTATTAAATACTGACCGCTTGCACAAACAAAAATATACTCGCATTGGTAAAGATGAACAGGGTTCCGCTCAAGATAATAGACAACAATTTGTATTCGGTTTGTTATGTAAAACCAGGGTCGCCAGAGATTTAATTTTAGACGGTCAAAGTGAGGCAGATCTTTTTCATTTAAAAAGAGGATTGGAAGGTAATACAGTATTTGAAGAGTTTGATAGTTATAGCGCAACACTTGGCTATATTAAAATTCTCTTGAATATCGCATCGTTACATCGCAAACATTATGCTGAACTTGTTGATAATAGCGATAAAGAACAATTTGTCAGAGGTTTACTTAAAAATACAGAACAACAAAATTTGGTTTTAGCCAGACAAAATGACAAAGATCTCAGGCAAATACGCAGCGTATTAAATTCAGAGCTTTACAAAGGACAGGATGGCGTTTCGGCTACTCTCGAGAATATAAATAAACAATTTAGTCCTTTGAATTGGATAAAAAGACACCGTAAAGATATATTAATTTTCACAGGCGGTGTCATCCTGGCCGCTGCCATTGCAGTGGCGACTGTTTTTACCTTGGGTGCAGCGGGTGTTGTGGCAGGCGGCGTATTAGGTGGTTTTGCAGCAATTGGTAAAGGTCTGGTGGGTGTTTCTTTAGGCGCAATGGCTGCCGCGACGCTAAGTACAAGCACCGCTGTTGGCGTAGGAGTAGCTACTGCTCTTGTGGGAGGACCCGCACTGATGGTGGCAGCACCCGCTGCATTATTGATTGTTTCTACCGTTGTAGCTGCCATTATGTCTCCATTTGAGGCAATCATGCGTTTTGCATACAACAAAGGAAAAGCCGCGAGAAAAGATGAGGTGAAACCATCACAAAAAACTTCATTAGCAACGGATTCTTCTCTAAGCGAGCAAGCATCACTTGATCGAACTCGTCGATCCAGTACTTCAACAGCATCTATAGCATCAACCATGAATCTTTCTCTTGAGAGGGGTAGTGTTGATGAAGCTAAAGTAGCAGGAACAAAGAATCTGCCTAGTGTTGATGTAGAAGGCGACTCTGTGCCACACTCACCTAAAAAACATAGATCAGCACGCGGACCCGGACGGTCTCCTAGAGACAGCCAGTAGCTGTTTTATGATTTTTTAGATAGAATAAACCTGACACATGCATAAGGACTCGCTCATGGAATGGCTGGCTGACTTGCATCAGATTTTAATCGTCATTCAACACATCACTTCTTTTTTAGGCATTCTCGTGATTTTATCAGGTATCCTGATTGCCTTGTCCCAATATATTTATTACGTGGTAACGAATCAGATACAAACCCAGGCGGCCGGTATTAACGATATTCGTCTAAATTTGGGCCGCGTGCTTATTTTGGGACTGGAATTTATCGTTGCAGCCGACCTGATCGGGACGACAACAACACCCGATTATTATTCAGTCGGTATTGTGGCCAGTATTGTCGTAATTCGAACGTTTTTGAGTTATACGCTGAATAAAGAATTAATGACACTCAGTAAAGGTGTTTAGTGCTTCACCGCCGAACCCGAACCCTGCTGCCCGCCTACCTGATCCCAAACCGGATTCGCCCAAGATCCCATAATCGAATAATTATAACCTGTCATATGTGATACCGCAGGACTCATCATTTTATCCACCACAAACGTTGCAACCCCCGCAATCGGATTTGCCGTCGCGATCGCAGCGACAACCGGCAAACTCGCTGTCACATGCGGCGTGACACTGATTTTCATGTCCAAATCCTTCGCCGCCAAACCAATACGACCAAAAATACCGATCCCCGCAATCGGCCCCTGAAACTGCGTATTTTGCGTCATCGCATTGCCATTCCGTAACGTAAAGTCGCCCGTCAGCGAATCAAAATCATACCCTTTTCCCGATAAATCACTAAAGTTTAAACTCAAACGACGCGGCAAATTTTGCAAACTGAATATATTTAATAAACGACCCAACCCCATTTTGGCATCCGCATCATTTCCCAAATTAATAATACGGCCTGCACCCAACTTCAGTGAAACATGCCCCGATAATCCCAACAACGAGGGACGAAATAATCCTTCCGGCCAATTCAAATCAAAATTCATCTCGCCTTGACTACCTAGCAAATTACTGGAGGAAAATCCCCATGATTTTAAGAGATCTGTTACGTTGGTTGTCGTCACATTTCCCTGCAAATGACTTCCCGAACTCGTCCATTTTCCATCCGCCTGTAATTTATAAGAGGGAGAAATCAATTCCAGTTGTTTCACTGCCAAACCAGAACCGTCAGGTACCAAATTTAAAATAGCCCGTCCCAAATGCATATCATCATACTGAACATACTCTCCTACAAAGGAAATCGCGGGCAAATCACGCGGATTGAGCACACCTTGTTTACCGGATGTCATTTGTTTTGAAAGAATTAAATGTTGAAATTTGGCTTGTATACCCTGCTTCAAACCCGAACTTGAAAAAATAATTTGTCCTGCCATGTCCGCATTGTTTAATCCTAAAACAAAATTATGATCGGATTTGGTTAATTGAATGCGAATATTGTTGAGCTGAAATCCCGAAAAATTGACGACTTTCGTGTAAATGTCCACTGCACGAAATAAATCTGGATTGATGATTTCATTTTTCGTCTGTAACGTTGGCGTTTTATGCATAAAGGATGAAACATACGGTGCAATCTTATCCCAATCAATACGATCTAAATTGCCCGTAATAATAACGCCCGGTTGCGCTTGCCAATTCGCATCCCCACTCCCCAAATGCAAATCCGCACTCTGCAGAGTGAATTTTTCTTTCCCTTTTTGCAAAAGCATCGCGAGCGAAAATAATTTGTTATACATCACTT
>CAZEEF010000004.1:0-26595 GCA_964511095.1 uncultured Coxiellaceae bacterium
TTTACAAATAAAGAGCCTTTTCGATCATGCAACATGAATTCTGTGCCTGCCAAATTAACGGGATCTGATGCACCTAACATTAAATATCCACCCGGAATCAAACTGTTATACATTCTTTTCATTAACTGTGAGCAACTGTGATGATCGATGTAGATCAATACATTGCGACAAATAATCAAATCCTGTGCATTTGTGCCATTAAAAATGGAGGGATAACTATCGTCATTTAAATTATGGTATTCAAAATTAACGCGCTCTCTGACTGATTTTTCCAAAAGATAGAATTTATTTTCTTTATGAAAATATTTTTCTTTGAAATATTTCGTAATGGATCGCATTGACCATTCGGTATAAGAACCTATCATTGCCTTTTTTAAAGTCGATGTATTAATGTCTGTTGCCAACAATTTGATTGTCCATTTTTCAATATCAGGAAGAATTTCATAAAGCATCATGGTAATCGAATAAATTTCTTCACCTGTTGCACAACCAGCACTCCAGATGCGAATAGAAAGCGAATTGTTTTCGCGTTTTTGTTGAATGATTTCTGGAAAAATGACATTTTGCAATAATTTCATCTGTTGGCTATCACGAAAAAAATATGTTTCGCCGACGGTAATGCCAGCAATCAATTGATCTAATAGAGGTGATGAATGAGGTGAGGCAGATAACTGATTCAGATACTCATCCGGTGTCAAGCTGAAACGTGCGCAAGCATCCTGAATTGTTTTAAATAATTCGTAGTTTTGATGCGAATGCATGACAATCCCGAATCGGTTTCGAATGAGATCGATATATTGTTTTTCGAGCGATTTGATCCGAGGATCAAATTCAATTTTTAGTTTGAGATCCATAACCATCCTGATTGTTGATTAAGTCTGTTTGCAATAAATAATCGATATTAATCAGTAGCGATGAATCTGTATCTTGTGTAATGGCCCCTAAAAAAGGTGAATGGCTTTGATCAAATTCTTTGTTCATTTGTAAAGATTTCTTATCAAAATCTGACAAGCCAATAATACTGTCGACAATCATGGCGACTTCGTTTGTCTCTGTTTCACAAAGCAATACGGGCATTTCAATAGTTAATTTTTTTTGACGGGCCATTCCAGAACGTATGGCTAAATCAATCACAGGAATAATTTTCCCTTTCATATTCATCAACCCTGCGAGGTAGGGCGGCCCTCCTGGCACATTTTCTAATGCAACCAATGGCAATACTTTTTTGACATTTTTTAAATAGGCACACATACGCACTTCATTGACGATGAAGTTAATTAATTGGATGGATGACGCCTCTTCAGTCAGCATGCTGCAAGTTCCTTGTCAGTGCTATCTTTCACTGGTTTTCTCGGCATCTTTTAAAAACTTTGGCATATCTTCTGCTTTGATGGGTTTACTGAATAAATAGCCTTGCCCATACCCGCAGCCTTTTGATTTCAGAAACTTTAATTGATTCTCTGTTTCAATGCCTTCAGCAATGACTTTTAAATTTAAATTTTTTCCAAGTGCAATCAGGCAATTGACAATAATTCCACTATTGGGATCCGACATAACATCCTGTACAAATCCCTGATCGATTTTGATGGTATCAATCGATAAATGTTTGAGACGCGTCAGTGATGAATAGCCCGTACCAAAATCATCGATGGCAATACTGATCCCGAAATTATGTAATTTGTTAATTAAATTTTTAAAAATATCGGTTTGGTAACTCATGATGCTGGTTTCACTTAATTCCAGTTCGAGTATTTGCGCTGGCAAATTAGTGTAATTTAGAATATCGACGATCATTTCAAAAAAATCTTCTTGCAATAACTGCTGTGTCGATAAATTAATAGCTAATTTGAAATTTTTATATTTATCCAGTTCCCAGCGTTTTGCCTGTTCGCAAGCACTTCGCAATACCCAATTTCCAATTGTTATAATCAAACCTGTTTCTTCTGCAATCGGAATAAATATTTTGGGTGAGACATAACCAAATTTGGGATGATCCCACGAGGCCAATGCCTCCAATCCAACTATTTTATTGGTCGTGATATCGTAAATGGGTTGATATCTTAAAATCATTTCTTTGCGTTCTAATGCAAATTTTAAAGCATATTCAATATTAATATGTTGTTTATATTTTTCGTTCAGTTCTTCATTAAAGTATTGATAATTATTTCTTCCCATTGCCTTTGCATGGTACATGGCAATATCGGCGTGTTTTAATAAGGTTTCCTGAGTGCTACCCTGAATGGGATAGCAGGCGAGGCCAATACTCGCGCCAATTCGAATATTGTGTTTTTCCAGATAAAAATCGACGCTCAATACATCCAGCATTTTTTGTGCGACCAATCCGACATTTTCGATCGCTTCCACTTCACTGAAAATCACTGTGAATTCATCTCCGCCGATGCGTGCAATAACGTCTTCTTTTCGTAAACAATTTTTTAATCGCATCCCAACTTCTTTTAATAATAAATCGCCGATATGATGGCCGAATGTATCATTGATTAATTTAAAATGATCCAAATCAATAAACATCAATCCCATTAAGCGATGATGTCTCTCGGCTGCAGCCAGTTTTTCAACAAGACTGCGTTCAAACTGAAACCGGTTATATAAACCGGTGAGTGTATCGGTAGATGAAAGACGTTCGAGTTGATGGGATGTAGTAATTAATTCCTGCCGCATATCGGAAATGCGTTGCATGGCCTTGATTTTTGCGGCGAGTGTAATTTCGCTGAAAGGTTTTGTAATGTAGTCATCACCGCCTGCATCAATGCCTTGTTTAATACTTTCGTCATCCACATTGGCTGACAGAAAAATAATGGGAATCCAATTTTTGGTATCGAATTCACGTATTTTCGATGCTGTTTCAAAGCCACTCATACCTTCCATGACAACATCGAGAATCACAAGGTCAAAACGGTCTTTTTCGAAGGCTTCAAGCGCTTGCTGGCCGCTGGACACTGGGGTGACATCATGCCCGAGTTTGGTGAGCGAACTGGTTGTAAAAACCAAATTCGTTTTAGAATCATCTGCTAACAGGATCTTCATAAGCAGCCTCTTCATGCAGGATAACACCATTATCTCATAAATCATGCACAAAGAGCGGGGGATAAAGCTTAAAAGGAGAGCAGGAATCATCGAAGAGCCATGCTGCTCAAGTGGAGGTCTTAGTGGCGTTTTAGGCTTCCTGGTCAACCAGGCCTGCACACCGCGCCAAACCGCTGACTTCCTGTTATTTTAACGTTGGGCTTCGATTCTTTTCCTGCTCAACTTCATTATAATAAAACCATAAAGATTTACAAATAAAAAACAAAAATATACTTATTGACTATTTAATAAATGATGTTCTTTTATTTAAAATAAGACTGATGAATCGTATAAGTCGGTTTATCTGGCTGAAGCGCGGGTTGCACTGCAAGGTGAGGGACAATTCTATGATGAAAACGATTAAAATGACAATAAGGATTTTGAGTCAAAAAATGTCTGGGGGTCAATGGAGTCAATGCATTTCGAACAGCTTGGGATGGCTCAACAATAACTGTTTTTTCTTCAATGGGTATAGTTGTTATTACCTGATTACTTTTTTTAGTCTCCAGCTCACTTAAAAATTTTTTGCCATCTTTATTATTAATAATTTCCTGGCATTCTTCCTCCGTAATAGAAGCAAGTAATCTCTGACTACTCTCTACCATGTTTTTTCTTTTAGCATAAATACGGGGATTTCTAATGCTAATTTCATTTTCTTTTTGAAATTGTATCTGATAACGCTTAAATGTGAAGTCTAATGGTTTATTATTACGGCACATAATACCTTGTGTATTAATTGGATCTTGCGAATTTTTAAATAATGACCCAAATCCGTCTAACTGAAGCAAAGCCTCACGGGCAATATATCTCACTGGATTCACATCATCTTTAAATGTATTACGCAATATCCATTCACTAATATTTGTAATGCAATAAAAATCAGGATTCTTGGCTTTCTTAAGGTTTAGATGAAGTTCAGAAATTTCTGACAAATTTTTTGCGAGTCGTGCTGAAAAATATCCACAATTTTCTCTCGCTTTTTGTATATTCAGTGCACATGCCATTATATTGGTAGGTGGCGAACAAATTTGCTGAATAAATTCAATTTGTTTCGCAAGACCTTCAGTTTTGTTCGCTGCGTCTACTAGGAAAAAGCTAAGATGATTATTGGAAACAAAAATATCTCCTGTCGTCCAATGATCATTGTTATTTAAAAAAACATACTGAATCCGAATATCATTCGTACATTTTTTTTTGTTTTCTTCCAATGTTTTTAAAAAATCAACATAAGCAGTGGGTATTTCCCATTCTTTGCTAGAAAAAACATAACACTTAAACTTCACATCTTTTTTGGCAACATCTTTTTGAAATGCTTTAATTATGATAGCCATTCTATCAATTGATAACTTGACGACTGAACCATTCGAAAATTGTTTAATCAGGTCATCTTTCGTAATCGTCGTATCACTATTAGGATTATGAGTACTTAACATTCCCACTGCCTCGTTTTTTCAAAAAAATCACTAAATCTAAATTTATTTTTTAGAATAATACTATACAATACGATGCTTAAAGGAATCTGAAATACTATGACAAAGAATTCAATATCACTTAATCAACTTTTAGCGTTTTATCCTTCTGAAGAAGCAGAAAAGCGATCCGTCAAAATTAATTCAATATTATCAACTAATTATGGTCAGGAAGCTTGGAAAATGCTTTCTAAAGAGATTTTGACCCCTGATATGCCGTTTGAATTACATCTATTATTATTTTCGGCCTGTTATCCCAAATGGCATGAATCACCCCAAACAGCACCCGCCTGGATGCCTGATTCAGAAACGCTTAAAACATCCCATTTGACTGAATGCATGCAAGAAACGCATCAACAGTCGGTCAATGATTTTCATGCCTGGAGCGTCAAAAATCCGGTTGATTATTGGCAATATATGATAACCCAATTGGGAATTAAATTTTCGAAAAAACCAACCAGTATTTGTGATTTAAGTCATGGGGTGGAACATCCAGCCTGGTTAGTCGATGCCAAATTGAACATTGCTGAAAGTTGTTTTAATGCAGATCCCACACAAATAGCCGTTGTTCAACAAAAAAGACAAGGCGCTTTAGAGTATTTTAGTTATGAAGATCTGAATAAATTATCGAATCGCATTGCGAATAGTTTAATTAAAAATGGATTTAAACCCGGTGATCCAATAGCCATCGACATGCCCATGCATTATCACGCCGTTGCCATTTATTTAGGTATTATCAAAATGGGCGGCATTGTGGTTTCCATTGCTGACAGCTTTTCGAAAGATGAAATTGCTTCGCGTTTACGAATTGCGAATGCCAAAGCTATTTTTACACAAGATAGTATTTTTCGAGATAAAAAAATTATTCCCTTATATGAAAAAGTCATTGCAGCAAATGCACCCATTGCCATTGTTCTTTCAGCAAATGATTCTTTCAATTGTCAGTTACGAGAACAAGATATTCATTGGGAAAGTTTTTTGATTGAGAATGATCACTTTACTATTCACGCATGCGATCCATCGACGCCTTGTAATATTTTATTTTCATCAGGCACAACCGGCGATCCGAAAGCCATACCATGGACGCATACCACAGCGATAAAAGCGGCCAGTGATGCCTATTTACATCAAGATATCCATGACAATGATCGATTAGCGTGGCCAACCAATTTAGGCTGGATGATGGGGCCTTGGTTGATTTTCGCAGCACTCATCAATCGGGCAACCATTGCACTTTATGATGATGTACCGCGTGATCGCGATTTTGGTGAATTTGTTCAACATGCAAAAGTCACGATGTTAGGTGTTGTACCCACGCTGGTGGCAGCATGGCGTCAATCGGGTTGCATGCAAGGATTGGATTGGCATCACATCAAATGTTTTAGCTCAACCGGTGAATGTTCGAATCCAGAAGACATGTTGTATCTCATGATGCTCGCGGATTATAAACCCATCATAGAATATTGCGGCGGTACAGAAATTGGTGGCGCCTATATTTCCAGTACGTTACTTCAAGACAATTGTCCTTCTATTTTTAACAGCAAAGCATTCGGTTCTGATTTTGTATTACTGGATGACGCTGGCCAGTCAACAGATAATGGCGAAGTCGCATTGATACCCCCTTCGATTGGTTTATCTCTGTCTTTGTTGAATGCGGATCATCATCAACTGTATTTTGCCGATATGCCGTCTACGTCCGATGGAAAAATATTACGCCGCCATGGCGATCAAATACAGCAATTAGCACCCGACTGTTATTGTATTCTCGGACGCACCGATGACACGATGAATTTGGGTGGCATTAAAGTGAGTTCTGCTGAAATTGAACGTGCGTTAGCAGGGACTGAAACGATTATCGAAACAGCTGCCGTCGCAACCACTTCAAATCACTATGGTCCTGCCAATCTTGTCATTTTTGCAGCGACACAACAAACCCTTGATAAAGAAATGGTTAAAAAAATCCTGCAGAAAAAAATCAATGAACACTTGAATCCACTGTTTAAAATTCATGATGTTGTTTTAGTAAATGAATTACCCAAAACAGCTTCTAACAAAATTATGCGGCGAATTTTACGGAAACAGTATGAGCAAATTAAAAATGCATAACCGGATTTTTTAAAAATTGAAAAATGGTTTCAACATCCGCTGGCGGACTCAAGTAATAGCCTTGAATTTCAGTGCATTTTTCTTTTAATAAAAACTCATACTGTTCTTGGGTTTCCACACCCTCTGCCACTGTTTTAATCCCTAATTTATTGGACATGGCAATGATAGCACTCACCACCGAAGTGCTTTCGGCATCCAGCATTATTTTTTGAATAAATTTTCTGTCAATTTTAATTTTATCAATTGAAAAACGACGTAAATAATCCAATGACGAATAACCTGTGCCAAAATCATCAATGGCAATACTGATTTTTTTATCTTTCAGTAAATGCAATATATGAAAAATTTGTTCAGGATCCTGCATAATCAAGCCTTCGGTAATTTCAAGCTCAAGATATTCAGGCAAAAATTCCGTTTTGTTTAGCATTTCCAATATATGTTCCACAAAATTAATTTGCTTGAATTGTTTTCCGGATAAGTTGACTGAAAGATTTAACCCGGTAAATCCCGCATCCTGCCATTTTTTGACTACCAGACAAGCTGTCTGAAAAACCCATTCATTCAATCCGATGATTAAACCCGTCTCTTCTGCAAGATGAATGATTTCTGCCGCATTAATATTGCTATATTCAGGATTATGCCAGCGCAGTAATGCTTCGACGCCCGAAATGGTTTGATTGAATAAATTTAATTTAGGCTGAAAATATAAGGCAAATTCATTTTTTGCCATGGCCTGCACAATCGCATTTTGCCGTGACATTTTTTGTTGTGCCTTAATTGTCATTTCAAGCGTACAAAATTGATAATTATTACGTCCTAATTCTTTTGCACGGTACAAAGCCAGATCGGCATTTCGCATCAATGTTTTAACATCATTGCCATCATACGGATAAACGCTGATACCCATACTGGTTGTGACATAAACTTCGTGGCCTTTGATCGAAATCGGCTGTAATAGATGCGATAAAACATTGCGAACAATATTACTGATTTTATCCACCTGATTTAATTCATTCAAAACGAGTACAAATTCATCACCGCCAATTCGCGCTATAATATCTGTCGAGCGTATTCTATTTCTTAGCCGTTGGCTGACGACTTGTAATAACAAATCCCCTGCATCGTGACCAATCGTATCATTCACATTTTTGAATCGGTCCAAATCTAAAAAAATCAGTGCGAAACCACGATCATGCCGATTGGCACTTGATAAAATTTCCTGCATTTTTTCTTCGAGACAATTTCGATTAAAAAGACCGGTCAGCGCATCATGATAGGCTAAATAGCGTAATTTTTCTTCTGCACTTTTTTCTATACTGTTATTATTTGTTAACGAAAAAGAATTCGATATCATCAAAGCCATACAACTATTAATACTATTAAACACGGAATGGAATGTCTTTTCGTATTCTTTCAATCGTATTTTTGCATGGACTAATTTTTTTTGAATGCCGCTCACATACTGAATAAGGACATAGAGACCCATTGAAGCAAGAACAATAAAAATTAGATATATCAAAGCAGTTCCGTTCATATGTCACTACCTCAATTATTGTTCTTTCATTGACAGTATATCAAAATTTGAATTAAAAATATATTTAGGCAACTTATGATATATTTAAAAGATCGGAGGTGTATTCCTATGCAACGTAAAATATTAGCTCCTTTTTTTGCAATTGCTATATTTTTTTTACTATCTTCTATCAGTTTTGCCAAAACAATTAATCTTTATGAAGAACCCAAAGCAGATTCCAAACTCGTAGGAACCGTTGATCCGTCAACGGGCATCATCCCCATTTATACACCCAAAGAAGGTACGTGGGTTAAAGTAGGCAACCCCAAAAATGGTAATGTTGGCTGGGTCAAATCCAGTGATCTTGCAGACGCTGGCGCCTCTTCCAGTGGATTTAGTTTTTCTCAACAAGTTGAAAAATCAGGAAATGGTCCCGAAACGTATGTCTTTAAATTGGGTATACCGACCGCATTAACAAAAGAACAATCGGATGCATTATATAAACAAATTCAGGCACAACAGGCGGCTATTCAACAAAGTGTCCAGAAAATAATTAAAGATATGTTTAACAGTTATAATCAAACCATGGCGCCTGCTGCGACAACGCCTACGCCTGCTAATCCAAAAAAATAATGATTCATTGTCTCTCACTTTTTTCATGATTTTCCTATAATGAAAAAATCATGGGCGGCTAGTACTCAATCAGAAATGGCTAAAAATATAGAAAGGAAGAGAGGATGAAAGGACAAATTCAACTAGGGATTGCAGTTTTATGTAGCGTATTAACAATCAACAGCTATGCATGGGATCATTCAATCGAATTAGGTTATGGCTATTCGCATGATCCGAATAACGTCAAATACAACAATTCAGGATTATTATTAACTTCCGACTTGTTGTCGTTGAGTCGAGGTCGCTACACATTTTGGTCTATCACGGGTGCATTAGGTCAGTGGCACACAACTGCACCGACGCACCCAAATTTAACTACGGGAGCCATTTCGTTAGCACTACGCGTGTACCCTGTCGCTAATGACCATCCCGCGTATTTATTGGGCTCATTAGGGCCTGCTTTACTTTCCGAACGCCAATTTGGGATCAATAAGCAAGGCAGTAATTTTTCCTTACAAACTAATTTAGGGGTCGGTATGGAATTTCATCCCTTTGATGTGAACTTTCGTTTGACGCATTATTCAAATGCGCATCTATTTCATCCCGATCAAGGATTTAATATTCTTTATCTGCTTTCATTTGGGTACTTATTTTAGAAAGTTAAAGCGGCATGACAGACCCTAGTAAAATCGCCGCAATTGTGCCTGAAAATTTTTGATATCGACTGGCTCTGCATGGGCATCATCTATCGATCCGATGAATAATTTTTTAGTTTCCTTATTTATAAATAAGCGAGCCTGATGCATTTCTTCCCTCAAACAGGTGACCTCTATTTTATTGTGAGTCGCATTGTCTTCTTTTATTGTCATTTGATACTCCACCATCAAACGACGTGTGGTTGAATCAACGTTATTTTTTTTTAACGCTTCATCTGATTTCACTATTATTTTTTGAGTCTTTTGATCATATTGCTCAAGCTGTTTATTTTTTTTATAACGATTATACGCTTTTATCAAACAAACGATGCCTGTGGATAGGAATGATAGTGCCATTAGCGTTGCAGCGATTCCCCATCCAATAGGTGTCGTTGTCATAAATGCCACCGTTGCCAATGCAATGCATCCAGCCGCTGCGGATTCACTCAAAATACCAGGCGCTAAATAATTTTTTGTTTTTGGCAGAGAGAAATGATCCGACGACTCAGCTTGTTTAGAGTCCTTCTGATACACCTCAGAAATTAACTGCAATTTATTCACATACTGATTTTTAATTTGATCTAATTGAGCTTCTGCTGCTGCCATTTCTTTCCGACGAATACTTGAAATTTTATGTTTAATAGAGGCTGTCAATGTGTGTTTTTTAGTTGATAATTCATCTTCAAACGCTTGTTTTTTTATTTTATTTTTTTCTAAACTCTCTTGAATACTATTAATTTCGTCACTGATTTTATCAAGCAGATACAATTGGCTTTGAATTTTTTCTTTTCTTGTTTGTAAAGCTGCACCAGCGAAAATGGGAGAAAATGCATGCGTTAACATGGCTGCACGTTTTATCTTTTCTAAGGATTGTAATAATCCATTTGGTTTATCTGAACACCATTTACTATTAAATTTTAATTTTGATTGACGAGCCATTATCAAACATAATGAATCAACAATCACTTCAATGTTAACCGTTTTGAGAAAATTTTCTGCCGATATTTCATCAAGAAACGATTGTTGACGTAATAAATAAGCTTTGAGACTGCTCACATGATCAGCTATATCCAGCAATGTCCTATTTTTTTGGGATTCTGATTTTTCTGCCAAAATACAAAAAAGCTCTTCTTCCTCCACACTTAACCGGTTTAACAATTGCGAAATACCAAATAGGATGGGTGATTCATCTACCAGATGATTGACAGCCATTTCCATTTTTTTAATTTTATATGCATTAATCTGATTTATTTTTTCTTGAATAGTACCTAATAATGTCGACGTATCTTCTTTAGAATCTTTAAGCGCCTCTACTATTTTGTCGCAATCTTGATTCGTTTCAATGATTGTATTTTGCAAATAGCGTTTTAATTTAACGGTGTAATAGTCCAGAATTTTTTGCTCTGACAACTGATTCAGATCCGATGTCATTTCTTGCTGCGTTTTTACTATTCTTGCTTGAGGTTCTTTCAATTTTTGTTTAAGTAAATCAAATTCCTGGCTTAATTCTTCAATATGATAGTTTGTTAACTTTTCTTCCTTGAGAGCTAAATTTTTTCTACTCATATCTGTTTTGAATACTATGATTGTTTTATAAAATTTGACGAGCCCATGAAAAAGTTCTTTTTTTGCGGCCGATGCATTTTTATAAGGTAATTTTTCAAATTCTAAAATCAATTGTTCCTGGACAGACGCCGAATAATTTCCGATAGATTTGATCGCGTTCAACCCTGGCAGGGCTGAGATAGTTAAATAAGATTCTGTTTGCTGATATAACCATTGATATAATGGAAAGGTGAGATGACCTGCCAGTACATACAAAAGAGCTTCATGTAAAGAGGCTAATGCCGGATCCAGGTATTCATTCACCTCTTGTGTCAGCTCCTCAGCACCCGCCGAAACGACAGAAGTCTTTGTTCCTAACGCTCTGGTACTGCTCACATGAACCTCCTGTTCACCGTCATGTCTCATCATAATTCGTCTATACTTAAGAAAACATTAACCGGATGGCTCAGAGAAAGATGCCGAAACCAGGGCCTCATTATTGAATAAAATTCATCAAATTTTCTGGCAAGTTGTATTATAATGTCTATTATATCTGTATCTAAATTGACCCTGTTAATCTAACAGTTAATATAAATTTGACTAATGAGGATATTCACGTGAAGCCTGAAATAGATCGAAAAATAGTGATTGAACAGCATAAACGATTCTCACAATCTGCTTTATGGCGCTTACAGCGTGAATATTTTGACAAGGAAGGTATTAATGCCTGGGTAAACCAGGTTCCTTTTTACATCACCAGTAATCCATTTATTGCCAAATGTTATGCCGAACTCGTACTCGCTTTTATCCGTGACTGGACTCAAAAAAATCCTGACTCGATCAATCATCCTTTTTATATCATGGAGTTGGGCACAGGTTCTGGCCGATTCAGTTATTATTTTGTAAAAACTTTAAAAAAATTATTGGTCAATACCGGTCTCTCGCATATTCAATTTTGTTACATCATGAGTGACTTTACCAAACATAACATGCAGTACTGGGAAGAACACACTGCCCTAAAACCTTTTGTAGAAAGTGGATTAATCGATTTTGCCATGTATGACATGGAAGCTGAACGTCCCATCACGCTCGTGAAAAAAAATATTCGATTGAGTCCAGAAATATTAGTCAATCCACTCACCGTATTTGCCAATTATATTTTTGATACGATTTCGCATGATTCATTCGCCGTGCATGAAGGCAAATTATATGAGCTATTATTAAATCTTTCGACCGACGAAAAAAATATGGTTAACAATCGTCCGCTCATGATGGAAAAAATTGCGGTAGATTACAGCGTTCAAGAAGTAAAAGGTGCTTATTACCATGATCCGCATTTGGATTCTATCCTGGATATTTATAAAAAATCATTAACAGAATCCAGTTTTCTTTTTCCCATTGGCTCTTTTCATGCGATCAAATATTTAAAAAAATTAGCAAACAACCAATTATTTATTATTTCCACTGACAAAGGTTATAGCACGGTTGAGTCATTAGATCATTTAGGTCATCCTTCCATTTCTTTCCACGGTAGTTTTTCAATGATGGTCAACTTTCACGCCATTGCAGAATATTTTAAAAACAGTGAAGGCGATGCTTTCCTGCAAACCTCACGTAAAGGAATCAAGACATCTGTTTTTGCAAGCGGATTTAAATTTTCTGACATGCCAGAAACGACAACAGCCATTCAGGATTGGGTTGAAGGATTCAGCCCAAGCGATTATTTCACATTACATCGCCGCATGAGTGATTCATTCCAGGAATGCGCGTTAGAAACGATTGCTTCGCATATGCAATTAGCCGGTTGGGATCCGCATATTTATTTAAAATTAACGGGGCGTGTCGCATCGCTCATTCAGGAATCCGATAGCGATACCATTCATTTTATGGCTGCTAATATGCATAAAATGGCTGAAAATTATTATCATATGCCAAAAACAGAATGTATTTTATTTGAAATTGGTGTATTTTTTCATGCGATCAAACGATATGATGAAGCAGAAAAATACTACCAATTAGCCCATCCTTATGTGGGCGAACAATTTGGATTATTTTATAACCTGGCGCTTTGCCAACATCATAACGGTGATAATGATGCGGCACTGAAAAATTTTAAACATGCACTGTCATTGGATAATACTTCAAAAGAAACGGAAGAATGGATTTCGTATCTTGAAAAAGCAATCACTGAAAAAATAGAAAATAAAGAGAATAGCCCTGAAAATAAAAATCATGAGTAAAAGATCAGGTTGGGTTGGTTGCTGTTATTTTTTGTGTGCGTGCTGTCGATAATTGCCAGACTTGATTGCAGCATTCTTATAAAATAAGCCCTTTCATGATATTTGAAAGGGCATCTCTTTTGTAGAAGGCGACACCCGCGGGACAGAAAGTGACAGCACGCACACAAAAAATAACAGCAACCAACCCAACCTGATCTTTTACTTAAATTTTCATCGGCAAAATCATCAACTCTTTTCCCTGCAAATGCAAATGCCGCTGCAATGTCGTCGGCGTTTCATTATGGAGCATACGAGTAATCCAGTTATCGTGTTCGAAAACTAATTTACTCGCAAAGAAAATGCAATTGGGATATTTTTGACTGACTTCTTCCGATAATCGTGAAAGTTCTTCGACTGTATCCGTACCAAATGCGGAATAACTTTCAGCAGCAATTCGATACTGTTGACAATAATCAACAAAATAAGTCAACGTTGCGTCCACTTCCTGTTTCATTTTTTCAAGCGTTGCTTCTGCGGAAAAACTTTCAACATCGACAATACCCACACTCACAAAAATAAAATTTTTAAAATAACGCGGAAAAATACGCAATACACATAACAAGGTATGCATCCCCACACCAAAACTTTTTCCTACAAAAATGACAGCGGTGGGTAACTGCGGATCCGGCGTAATCAATGGAACGACGACTTCCGTAATCGGCTGCTTTAATTGTGCATCTAATTCAGCCAGCTTTTTATTGATAGAAATGTAATGTTTTTTAATGAGTAAACAAAGCGCGATCACTGTGCAGGTAATCACAATGGTAAACCAACCGCCTGATTCAAATTTTGTAGAGAGTGTAATGCACAAAATGCCTGATGTAATTAAAAAAGCAAAAATAGAAAAAGCTAAACGAATGCCCCAACGAGGCGAAGCCTGACTACGATGTTTCGCCCAGTAAACACTTAATCCAAGCAAGGAAAGTGAAAAGGTAATAAATACATTAATACTATACAAAATCACCAGCAAAGAAACGCGTCCGCGGCACCAGAGTAATATGACAAGCGCACAAATACCAAAAACAATTAAGCCATTTTGGATCACAAGACGGCTGGAAAGGTGACGAAATCGATTCGGTACCCAACTATCCACCGCCATGTTTGCCAATACACGTGGCCCAGCCAAAAAACCCGTATTGGCAGCCACTAGCAATAATCCTGCCTCTAACGCCAGCGTCATAATGAGTAATGTCTTGCCGGCACTACTATTACCCAGAATGGAATGAAATACGACAGCATTCAACGTTTGCCCTGGCGCGGGTGAAGCATTCCAGAGTAAATATAATAAAATAATCCCGGCTGCCATAAAACTGAGTGAAACCGCCATGTAAAACATTGTCCATTTACCCGTTCTGACACGCGGTTCGCTTAATGTATTAACATTATTTGAAACGGCTTCCAGTCCAGTATAGGTACCGCCTCCGAGCGAATAGGCATGCAGCATGATGGCAAGCAAAGGCAACCAGCCAATCGTGGCTGCCAGTGTTTTGGTTTGATCAATCGTATCGGGAACCATTCCAATCAGACCTTTGCTATGTGCTGCAATGCCATAAACAATTAAGCTAAAATGGATGATGACAAATCCAAGAAAAATCGGTAACAACAGTTTGATCGATTCTTTCATACCGCGTAAGTTGATCACCATGAGAAGAATAACCACAATGCCTTCCACCAATAATTTATATGGCAGAAATGACACAGGTAACATACTAAAAAATTGATCTGTGCCGCTGGCCACTGACACAGCAATTGTTAATATATAATCAATAATGAGCGCAGCGCCCGAAACCAGTCCAATATGCGAACCCAACAATTGCGTGGCGACTTTATAGCCGCCACCACCACTCGGAAATAATTCAATCACCTGGTTATAACCGAGCGAAATAATAAAAACGGTCGCCGCGGTGGCGAGCGCAATATACAGTGCAAGATGCGTGTTGTGACCCAATGCGATGAAAGCTTCTTCAGGACCGTAACAGGAAGAAGATAAACCGTCGGCACCTAAACCTATCCAGGCTAAGAGTGCGACCAGCGAAACATGTCGTAACATATTGGGAGTAAACGGATTCAGCGGATCGCCAATGACATAGTGTTTCAATTTAGAAGAAAAGGACATAGTATTTCATTTTGTTAATTAAAGTTTAAAAAGTTATAAACTATTTCGACTGCATTCGTAAAGCACCATCCAGACGAATCACTTCACCATTTAACATTTGATTCTGAATAATGTGTAAAGCCAGTCTAGCATATTCGTCAGGGTCTGCTAATCGTTTCGGAAAAGGCACACTCTCTGCTAAGGCTTGACGTGCTTCTGGAGGAATTTTATCAAACATTGGCGTGTCAACCAAGCCTGGCGCAATCGTCATCACACGTATACCAAATTGTGCCAGCTCACGGGCTGCAGGGAGCGTCAGTGCTACAACACCGCCTTTTGAAGCGCTATAAGCCGTTTGTCCAATTTGACCTTCGAAGGCAGCGATCGAGGCTGTATTAATGATAATACCGCGTTCGCCTGACAGTCCAACCGGTTCGGCCGTCATCATGGCACTGGCTGCAATACGCATCAAATTAAAAGTACCCACTAAATTGACTTTGATGACTTGCTCAAATTCTTCCAACGGTAAAGGACCGTTCTTGCCAACCATTCGCTTGCTTTGAACAATTCCGGCGCAATTCACACAAATCCGTGCGACGCCATGCATAGCCTCTGCTTTTTGTACGGCTGTTTCGATAGCCTGACTATCGGTCACATCACAGGCCATTGCAATGCCATTGATTTCTTTTGCAATATGAGAAGCGGCTTCTTGATGCCTATCTAATATGGCAACTTTAGCACCGGCATGGCTTAACGCTCGCGCAGTGGCAGCACCCATGCCAGATGCACCGCCACTCACAATCGCTGCACAATTCTTGATTTCCATCGACATGATTTCCTTTTAAAAAAATCCTGAATCAGGGATACTACTTTAAAAAAGTGATAGGGAGCAAGAAATGAAAGTGCTTGTTGCAGTAAAAAGAGTTATCGATTTTGCAGCACATATTCGTGTAAAAAAGGATGAAACCGGCGTTGAAACAGCCAATGTAAAAATGTCAATGAATCCGTTCGATGAAATTGCAGTCGAAGAAGCCGTAAAATTAAAAGAACAAGGTATTGCAAACGAAATTATTGTGATCTCGATTGGCACCACCCAAAATCAGGAAACATTGCGTACAGCACTGGCGATGGGTGCAGATCGCGGCATCCTGATCGAAACCGATCAAGACATTCAACCCTTGGCTGCCGCAAAAATTTTACAAATTTTCGCTTTGCAGGAATCACCACAACTGATTATTCTCGGAAAACAGGCCATCGATAGCGATAATAATCAAGTCGGCCAACTATTAGCGGGATTATTAAATTGGTCGCAGGGAACTTTCGCATCCAAAATCATCCTTTCGAATGACAGGCTTGAAATCACCCGTGAAATAGATGGCGGTTTAGAAACATTACGATTAAAACTACCTGCGATTATCACCACCGATTTACGTTTAAATGAACCGCGTTATCTTTCATTACCCAATATTGTTCAGGCAAAACGTAAACCCATCACGCTCATTCCGGTTAAAGAATTACCCGTCGACATGACACCGCGTTTGAAAATAGTCAACGTCACAGCGCCTGAAAAACGCCGTGCGGGTATCAAAGTGGATAATGTCAAAGATCTCATCGATAAATTACGGAATGACCAGGTGATTCAATGAAAATATTACTCTTAATCGAACATGATAATACAAGCTTGAAAACGGCCAATTTACCGGTATTAACAGCGGCAAAACAATTGGGAAAAACCATTGATGTTTTAATCATCGGTCATCATTGCGATACTGTGATTGAACAGGCAAAAAAATTATCTTCCATTGCGCGCGTGCTGGTAGCAGACGCACCAGATTATGAACATCAACTGGCTGAAAACCTGGCGCCACTGATTGCAGAAATCGCAAACAATTACGATGCTGTTTTGACAGCAGCCACGACTTATGGAAAAAATATTTTACCCCGCGTCGCAGCATTGCTGGATATTGCAATGGTATCGGATGTCATAAAAATCATTTCTGCGGATAGTTTTGTTCGCCCAATTTATGCTGGCAATGCACTGACAACTCTAAAAAATGATGAAAAAATAAAAATGCTCACGATTCGCACCACTGCATTCTCGCCTGCCGAGTACATTGAAAATCAAACAGTTTCCATTGAAAAAATAACACGTGTCATTCCGAATACATTGTCCGAATTTATCAGCCAACAACTCACCGTATCGACCCGACCTGAATTAATGAATGCGCGTATTGTTGTATCGGGCGGGCGCGCCTTTAAAAGTGCTGACAATTTTAAACTACTCGAAGCCTTTGCTGATAGCATTGGTGCCGCTGTCGGCGCATCACGTGCGGCCGTCGATGCCGGTTTTGCACCCAACGATTATCAAGTTGGACAAACGGGAAAAGTGGTAGCGCCTGAACTTTATATTGCCATCGGCATTTCCGGTGCGATACAACATATTGCCGGCATGAAAGACAGTAAAATTATTGTAGCCATTAATATCGATCCTGAAGCCCCCATTTTTCAAATTGCTGATTATGGATTAGTCGGTGATTTATTTAAAATACTCCCTGAATTGCAGAATGCATTCAATCCCGCTCATGCAAAAACCGGGTCTAAGGAAATCAAATGCGATTAACATTTTTAGGTGCAACAAATACAGTCACGGGTTCCAAATTTTTACTGAGCATTGATAATAAAAAATATTTAATTGATTGTGGATTATTTCAGGGATTAAAAGAATTACGTCAACGCAATTGGACTAAATTTCCCGTTGAACCTCGTTTGATTGATGCCGTCATTTTAACGCATGCTCATATCGATCACAGTGGCTATTTACCCGTGCTCGTCAAAAATGGTTTTACCGGAAAAATTTATTGTTCACATGCCACACGGGATCTCTGCGCCGTGTTGTTACCCGATAGTGGTTATTTGCAAGAAGAAGAAGCTAAATTTGCGAATAAATATGGCTATACCAAACATAAACCGGCTATACCGCTTTATACACGCGCTGAAGCTGAACAAACGCTTTTACAATTTCACGCACTCGATTTTAGAAAAAATTATAAATTTGGTGAAGAAACACATATTTCCCTGATTCCTGCCGGTCATATTTTAGGGGCAACATTCATTCAAGTTAAAAATTATGACACGACTGTTTTGTTCTCCGGTGATTTGGGACGCCCTGATGATCCTATCATGCAATCGCCTTCTGTGATACAAGCTGCCGACTATCTCATCTTAGAATCGACTTACGGCAATCGACTGCACAATAAAATCAACCCACTGGATGAATTGTCCGATATTATTAATCGTACGACAAAACGCGGCGGTACTGTCATTATTCCCGCTTTTGCTGTCGGTCGTGCACAGCATTTATTATATTTTATGTATCAGTTGAAACTGAAAAATCGCATTCCTGATGTACCCATTTATTTAGATAGTCCCATGGCAAAAAGTGCGACGGATATTTTTCGTCAATACACAAAACTTCATCGACTGGATGCCAATTTGTCTGAAAAAGTCAGTGAAATCGCTAAATGCATCACCACTAAAGAAGAATCGCAAGCCATCGGTCAGGATACATCGCCTAAAATTATTATTTCAGCGAGCGGTATGCTGGAAGGCGGACGCGTTTTGCATCACGTTAAAATTTTTGGACCGGATCCACGAAATACCATTGTTTTTGCAGGTTATCAGGCGGCGGGTACGCGGGGTGCTGATATTATTCATGGCAAAGAATCCATTAAAATATTTGGTGAAGACACACCCATCCGTGCCGAAGTCAAGGTCTTGAGTAACATGTCAGCCCATGCGGATTACGACGAAATTCTGGCCTGGTTAAAAAATTTCAATCATCATCCGCGTAAAGTATTTATTACCCACGGTGAACCGGATGCGGCATTATCGCTCAAAGAAAAAATAGAAAAACAATACCATTGGCCTTGTGTTATTCCCGATTATTTGTATAGTGAGTTGTTAAATTAATAGGAAAACGATTTTGGGAAAAAACAAAGAAAATGGTTATACTGTAGATATACCACGATCAATAATGTGTTAAACAGACTGATATGAAAAATGATAATGAAAACATAGATCAGGATGAGGAAGATTCCAAGGGTGGAGAAAGCGGTGACACTGGTCAAGGTGGCGTTGCCGGTGAGGTACGCTTTCGTTATAAAGAATCACTGGCCACTACACCGCGCGATGATGCATTACCCCCCACAGAAATTAAACGATTATTAGCTGTTCAACATGACCGACACAAAGAATATGTTAATAAACAAAAATTAACGCGCAAAGACCGTAAGGCACTCAAAGAAGGTCGCCTCCAAATACGACAAGGTCCTGGATCGCGTAGAGGTCATGGTGCAGGACGAGGCTCGCATTACAAACAGCATCCCATTACCAATAAAGCCCAATTCAGTGGAATGGATAGACAAGTGATTGCCTTGCCTAATGAAAATATGGCCAATACCAACGATGATAGACGCAATGAATTAGAAAATCGTTTAGAAAATCGTCTGCAAAATCGTAATGAATTACGTTATCAAAATACGCCGAAATTTAATCCAACGCCGAGACCCCGATAAAGATGACTTCACTTGCGGATGCCATTTTAGAAGAAAATCTGAAAGCCGTGAAAGCGATGCTGCAAACAGACGTGGATGTGAATGCGATTGATGAATATGGATTTACACCGCTGATTGAAGCCGCTATTGCAGATCATTTTGAAATAGCCCAATTGCTCATTCAGCATGGCGCGAACCCTAATCAGATTGATACGCTGGGCGGCACTGCGCTGCATTGGGCAACCGAAAATAATAATATAAAATTGGCGCAATTATTATTGGAAATGAGAGCCGATCCCAATGCCTACAATTTATCAGGTCAACCTTTGCTGGTCATGCCACTCTTGCGGCAGCAAACTCACTTAAAAAATTTATTATTGCGTTACGGCGCTGATCTCACTTTTGCGCAAGATTTTATAAACACCAAATTATTGGGTCATATGTTTGAATTAGTTGGCACAGCCAATATTATTGATCCAAAAAATGATTTTGTTGAAGTCGATTTTGAAGGTTTTTTTCTGGAAGTGAGTTTAGGCATCATTGCCGATTCGCTTGCACAATTTAAAAATCATTTTGCGGGAAGACAATTACGTCGTTATACGAATTTATTTCAAATTATTATTGATGTATTATTCCGCGCTGCCAAATTAATAAAATATCAACAATATCGAGTGAATCTTGAAAAACATCACACTGACATTCAAGCGCTCATTCAACAGGAACCGCTCATTATTCCGATTGGCTATGAAGGTCATGCTATTACTTTTATTAAATTCGGCAATGTGTTAGTCAAATGTGATCGACGGGAAGATAGCCGTCTTTTTGATAACATCATGATTTATCAAGTTGGCAGACCGTCACTGTTGAGTTCGTCATTAATCGCAAAATTAATGTACGAGAAACAATCCGATGATTTTATCAATCAATACCTGCCAGACTTACTGGAATTAAAACCGGTGACCGAATTAAAAGTGCATGCACAGATCAGCGGTAACTGTTCATGGGCTAATGTGGAAGCCTGTATTCCCGCGCTGTTTTTTTTATTATTTAGCAAAAATGAGGATTTTGCTGAAAATATTACGCGTTATAAAAATCAGTCACTCCAATTTTTTAATCAGTGGCGTGAATGGAATAAAGATCGTGCACTGCAATTCTGTATTCAAAGTTTGAAAGATGCCGACACACTTCGCAAAGTTTGCAAAGCAGAAATTTTGGCAGCGATTCTTTTTCAATGTTGCGGCGGTGTTTCGCCCTTGGATAGTGAACGTGCTGAAACGATTTTGCATGCGATCGGTACGCCGGACTATGAACCTATTATTAAAAATTATGTCCAATCGTATTGTTATGAAGATTACAGTGAAGAAGGACAGCGGTTTTTACGATTATTGCGTGATCATGGCTATCGGGTTTAAATGTAAAAGATCAGATACAATTTATACCGCCTCTAAAATCGCAGCCATGCCCATTCCACCCGCCGTACAAATAGATATAAGTCCACGCCCTTTTCCTTGTTGATGCAACATCTTTGCAAGACCGGCCACCATTCTTGCACCTGTCGCTGCAAACGGATGACCCAGTGCAACACTGCCGCCATGGATATTCATTTTAGTCCGATCAATCGATCCCATGGCGTCCTGGCGATGCAAAACACGTTGACAATATTCCGCCGATTCCCAAGCTTTCAATGTACATAATACTTGTCCGGCGAATGCTTCATGAATTTCGTAGAAATCGAAATCTTGCAGTGTTAAACCATTTCGTTCCAGTAACTGCTTGACGGCAATTGTCGGTGCCATCAACAATCCTTCGCCATGCACAAAATCCACTGCAGCCACCTCGGCATCCACAAATCGTGCGAGTTTCGGCACATTCCATTTAATGGCCGCCTCATCACTCACTAAAAAAACAGCCGCTGCGCCATCGGTTAAAGGACTACTATTTCCCGCCGTTAACGTACCTTTCTCCGATCGATCAAATGCCGGCGATAACTTCGCTAATTTTTCCAATGAGGTATCCGAACGTATTATTTTATCGCGTTTAATGCCCTTAAATTCAAAAACCAAATCATCATAAAACCCTTTTTCATACGCAGCCGTTGCGTTTTGATGACTTTTTAACGCTAATTCATCCTGTTCACTGCGAGCAATATCCCATTCCTTCACCATTTTTTCACAATGCTGCCCCATTGAAAGTCCCGTGCGCGGTTCAACCACAGCGGGATATTCGAACCGGATTTCAGAAGGCCTGAGTGTGAACGCCGACAGTGTTTTACCCAAAAAACTTTTTTCACTTTTCATTTTTAATAATTTATGCGAAAGTTCAGGCTTCAGAAAAATCGTGATATCACTATTACTATCCACACCGCCCGCAATCCCTTCATCCATTTGCCTGTTCGCAATTTTTAATGCAATTTGCAGTGTTGTTTCGAGACTGGTACCACACGCTCTTTGCACATTATAAGCCGGTGTATAAGGATGTAAGGTTGTCCCCAACACACATTCACGCGCTAAATTCCAATTGGCTGGACTATTCATAATAGCGCCCAGCGCCACATCGCCTACCCTTTTGCCATCCAGATGCATGTTGCTTATTAAAGATTGCAAAGCGGCCGTCATCAATGTTTGCGTACTGATATCACTGTAATCTGTCATCGATTTAACGAAAGGCGTCCGCGAACCGCCTGCAATATACACTGGACGTGTCATCATGATATTCACTCCTTGGTTGATTTCATCTTACTCCGGCTAATAGAGATTATTCAATATTAATTGAAAATTATACCTCAATGAGGTATACTACAATGAGGTATATAATGAAAATATATAAAACAAGATGGTTTAAGAATTGGGCAATAAATGAATATATTTCCGATCAATCTCTTTTGAATACAATTCAAGAGATGATAAAAGGCTTGAAAGGCGCCTCACTCGGCGGAAATCTATATAAAAAACGAATTGCTAGCGAAAAAAGCGGAAAAAGAGGCGGAAAACGCCTCATCATTGCATTTATTGAACATAATAAAGCATTTTTTGTTTATGGCTTTTCAAAAAATGAACTCGAAAATATCAACAAAATTCAAAAAAAGTCATTAAAAGAAGTTTCAAAAAGATTGCTTTCATACACAGATAAAGAAATTCAACAAGCTATTAAAGAAGATATTTTATTTGGGGTAAAAAACTATGAAATCCATTAAACACAAAAAACCAAACAGAATTATTGATGCTATGCACGAAACCATGAAAGATTTGCATAGCATCGGTTTGATAGACAAAACAACGATGTCAAATTTTGATTCGCTTTGTTTGCCAAAAATAAAATCTTATACTCCAACGCAGTTAAAAAAACTGCGAAATCGTTTTCATGTCAGTCAGCCTGTTTTTGCAGCCTACTTAAATACCACTCCGAAAACGATTCAACAATGGGAACAGGGTGATAGAAAACCTAATTCAATTGCACTTAGACTATTGAATTTAATTGATCATGCAGGATTAAACATATTGATTGCAGGGTGATGACAAAAGAAGACATCTCGGACTTGTTGCCCCCGCCAGTTTAAAATATACTCATAGAATAGATTAGCGACGTTGAAAGGAAAATGACTGTGCAAAAAACAGCGAAAATTTACGTCAGCAATCAACAACTCATCTGTGAAGGGGAATGGAATATTGCAAACCTTCCTTATCTAAAACAGTCCCTGACGAAAATAGCATTACCTAAAAACAAAGAAATTGTCATTGATGGTTCGAAAGTAACCAAAATGGATACAGCAGGCGCATGGTTGCTCATTCAATGGCATAATCAAATGGCCGCAAAAAAAATAACACTTCAATTAATCCATTTTTCGGAACGAGCTGAAAAACTGATTCATCTTTTACAAAAACGGGATATTAAACCTGAAAATCTTCCTGAAACCACCCCGCTCGGTTGGGTTGCGAACCTTGGCAAGATCACTGTTCAGCAATATCAGGAATTATATGAGTATCTTGGTTTCATTGGAAAATTATCGATTGAGTTACTCCGTATCTTACGTAATCCAACCCGTATTCGCTGGAAAGCCTTATCAAGCAACATTTATCGAACGGGTTTTCAAGCCCTGCCAATTATTGGTTTGTTATCTTTTATGATAGGCGTCGTATTAACCTATCAAATGGGCGTTCAATTACGAAATTATGGCGCCAATGTCTTTATTGTTGATCTGTTAGGATTAGCGGTACTACGTGAATTTGGCCCTTTGCTGACAGCCATTATGATCGCCGGTCGTACCGGTTCATCTTTCACAGCCGAGCTTGGATTAATGAAAGCCAATCAGGAAATCAATGCGCTGGATACTATGGGTATTACACCCGCTGAATTATTACTACTGCCTAAAATTTTTGGCTTGTTTATTACGTTGCCGCTTTTAACCATTTGGGCAGATATCTTCGGTATCTTTGGTGGTATGGTGATGTCGAACAATATGTTACATATCAGCTGGGCTGATTTTCTTACCCGTTTTCAACATCAAATACCACTCAAGGCATTGCTGATTGGACTCGGAAAAGCCCCCGTCTTTGCATTAATTATTTCAAGTATTGGTTGTTTTGAAGGGTTGTCTGTCAAAGATACGGCTGACAGCATTGGTAAAAACACGACGAAGAGTGTGGTCTATGCCATATTTTTTATTATCGTGGCAGACGCTATATTCTCTGTCATTTTCAGTAAATTAAAATTATGACAAGCACACAACCTATTATTGAAGTAAAACATTTAAAAACATATATCGGTGATACGTGGGTTCATAAAGATGTGAATCTTTCCATAAATACCGGCGAAATCATGGTGATTGTGGGCGGCAGCGGTACAGGTAAAACCGTTTTGTTACATGAAATGCTGGCACTGCGTTCTCCGACTGCCGGATCTATTCGTCTATTCGAATACGAATTGACAACAGCCAATGCGAAAACATTACTGGCTATTCAGCGTCGCTGGGGGGTTTTATTTCAGCAAAATGCGTTATTTAGTTCGCTGTCTGTTTTAGAAAATGTCACATTTCCGTTAATCGAACATACTGAATTGGATAAAAAAACCATTGAAGAACTTGCCTTATTAAAAATTGTACTAGCGGGTTTAGACATCGAAGCGGCCGTTAAATATCCTGCTGAATTGAGTGGCGGTATGCAAAAACGCGCTGCGCTCGCGCGAGCGATTGTACTGGATCCGGAATTATTATTTCTGGATGAACCGACGGCGGGTTTAGATCCTAATAAAATCATTGAATTTGATAATCTCATATTAAACTTGCAGAGCACGATGGGTTTGACTATCGTGATGGTCACGCATGATGTCGACAGTATGAAACGCGTGGCCAATCGCATTGCTTTTTTAGGCGATGGAAAAGTATTAGCCGTCGAACCACCTGATCAATTAATGCAAAATAAACACCCTTTGATTCAACAGTTTTTTAACGGTCCCAAAAAACAGGAATCATAACAATGGATACTAAAGTCAATTATGTCATGGTAGGTACATTTGTTATTTTTCTGATAGCCGCTACTGTATTAAGCATTATCTGGTTATCTTCCGGATTGAATGTGACGGAATATAAAACCTATCAGGTCAATATGCAGGAAGCCGTGACTGGATTGAGTATCGATGCCATTGTGGAATATAACGGAGTGAATGTGGGTTCGGTGAAAAAAATAGCTCTCAATAAAAATGATCCGCAATCGGTTGAATTATTGTTAAAAGTGCGCAACGATACGCCGGTGACCAGTGGCACAGTCGCCACACTGGCCACGCGTGGTTTAACAGGGATTACTTACATCGCATTAAAAGATAAAGGCAATGATTTGAGACCGCTACTCGCACTGAAAGGTCAGGATTATCCGGTGATTAAAACAGTACCTTCTTTACTGTTACAATTAAATATCGGTCTGCAAAAATTGACAGAAAGTTTAACCCAGGTGAGTAACACATTTAAAAATTTATTTGATGAACAAAATATGTGGGCGATTAAAGAAATTTTAGTCAATCTTCGGCTCATTTCAGCCAATATTGCTGCCAATGATAAAAAACTTAATGCCATTTTGGAAAATACCAATCTGGCCATACAGCGTCTACCCTCACTGATACAATCCAGCCAGCAAACATTGCGAACCTTTGAAAGTCAAACACTGCCACAAACCAATCAGATGATTACGAATCTGAATGCCATTACCGATAATTTGACTGGATTATCAGGAGAATTACAGGATAATCCCTCTCTATTAATTCGCGGCAAACAACCGCGCGCTTTAGGACCAGGTGAAAAATAATGAAACTATTTTATCGATTATTGATTGGCTTTACCGTATTGATCCTGTCAGGCTGCAGTTTACTGTCACCTGTGCCTGTTGAAACACAAAACAAATATGTATTAAATAAATTGCCCCCCGTCAAAATAAAAAAAACACACCGGCAAATCACGTTAATGGTTTTAACACCTGCCACCAAATCGTTTTATAATACCCGATTGATTGCATACAGTACGTATCCTTATCAGATTGCTTATTTTGCAAAAAGTGCATGGATCAGTGAACCGGCTAATATGCTCGCCCCTCTCATGATTCAGACATTGCAAAATACGCATTATTACCATGCCGTTATTTCACCTGCCATGGCTGGGA
>CAZEEF010000005.1:0-19423 GCA_964511095.1 uncultured Coxiellaceae bacterium
AAGATTTATTCGATGAATTAATTATATAAAAGTCGCTGGGTCCCGCGCCAGGAGCCGCGCGGGATGACGTAGAAAGTGAGATTCATTTTGAAACAGAAATATGTGTGCACGGTAGCCCGAAAGAGTTCTAGCATACAAGGTGAATTTATTATTAAGCCGTGAACGATTACCACACAAAAAAAATAACAACAACCCGCCCCATCTGATCTTTTAACCTACCCACATCCTATCTTGTCATCTATCACTGAATCGTAATGCAAGATATTAGTAGTAATAGTATTGATAAATGTCGCGCTGGAAATATTGGCTTTCGTAAAATCGGCCTGAGTCAAATCAGCATTATTAAAATTCGCGCAAATAAAATTGGCATCATTCAAGTTAGCCTGCTGCAAACTCGCGCCTGTTAAGGCGGAAAAAGAAAGTTTTGCATGGCTGAGATTGGATTGATTTAAGATCGCTTGACTCAAATCCGCATGTTCAAGATTGGCATTTGTTAAATTGGCACCGGTTAAATTGGCATGTTGTAAATTGGCATAACTCAAATCTGCATTACTTAAATCCACTTTTTCCAAATTCACTTTAGATAAATCCGAATGCGACAAATTGGCGTTTTTTAAATTAATTTTACCGCCCGCAAATTGATAGGCTCGTAAGTCGGCATTGGATAAGTCTAACCCTTTGATAGCCGGTTCATTGACTAATTTTGTTAATTTCGCCAGATCATTTTGATCGGCTGCTTGCGCTGTGAATGCAATCAATCCCAAAAAGCATAAAGTCATTTTTCGAAACATATCCGCTTCCCTGCCTGTGTAAATTAGTTTGAAACGCGTTGAATTCGCGCGCCTAATTGAGATAATTTTTCTTCGATACATTCATAACCGCGATCGATATGATAAATGCGATCAACGGTTGTTTCACCCACGGCTGCAAGACCTGCTAACACTAAACTGGCTGAAGCGCGTAAATCCGTCGCCATGGTGGGAGCGCCTTGTAAACTGCTAATGCCTGTACAAATCGCAGAATTACCTTTCAAGGCAATTTGTGCACCCATGCGTAATAATTCCTGGACATGCATGAAACGATTTTCAAAAACCGTTTCAGTAATAATACCTGTCCCTTCTGCAATCGTATTCATTGCCATGAATTGCGCTTGCATGTCAGTCGGAAAAGCAGGATAGGGTGCCGTACTCACATTCACTGCGCGTGGACGATTTCCTTTCATGTCAAGACTGATCCAGTCGGTACCTGTTTCAATGTAAGCACCTGCCTCGGATAATTTGGTTAACACGGATTCCAATAAATCAGGCCGGGTATTTTTTAATTTAATTCTACCGCGTGTGATGGCAGCGGCGGCTAAATACGTTCCTGTTTCAATGCGGTCAGGCATGACTTGATAACTACCGCCAGATAATTCAGTGACACCTTGAATGGTAATGGTGGATGTTCCAGCGCCTGTGATTTTAGCGCCTAATGTATTTAAGAAATTGGCTAAATCTTCCACTTCCGGTTCGCGCGCGGCATTCACAATGAGGGTTTCACCTTCGGCGAGTACGGCTGCCATCATTAAATTTTCAGTACCGGTGACGGTGACCAAATCCATATTGATGACGGCACCTTGTAAGCGTTTTTTACATTTTGCTTTGATATAACCATTTTCTACCGTTATCTCAGCACCCATCAGTTGCATGCCTTTTAAATGCTGGTCGACGGGTCGGGTTCCAATCGCACAACCGCCCGGTAACGACACATTGGCTTCACCAAAACGGCTGAGTAAAGGTCCCAACACTAAAATGGAAGCGCGCATGGTACGAACTAATTCATAAGGCGCATGATAGGAATGCAGACTGCTCGCATCGACTTCGACATTCGAATGTTCGTCGAGCGTCAAATGAACACCCATTTGACCCAGCAGACTCATTGTTGTGGTGACGTCATGCAAGTGGGGAATATTGCAAATCCGTACGGGTGCGGCAGTTAAAAGCGCTGCGCTTAAAATCGGTAAAGCTGCATTTTTTGCTCCCGAAATACGAATTTCACCGTTTAAGGGAATATTGCCGCGAATGATTAATTTATCCATGTGATCAGGCTCATTTAGTCGTGTTTTGCCATTCCTCTGGCGTAAAAGTTTTAATTGATAAAGCATGAATCGTACCATCGTGAATACGATTGCCAAGCGTAGTATATACCATTTGCTGCTTTTGAACGCGATTTTTACCAATGAAATCGGGTGTCATGACACTGGCAGTGAAATGAACACCGTCGTCGCCTTCGACGATGGCTATGCAATTTGTTAAACCGGCTTCGATGAGTTGTTTGATTTCATCAGGGTGCATTATTGTTTGACCTCAATCAATTAACCCAGGTGGTGTGAGTTGTTATAATAGCGATTTTCTTCATCATGGCCCAATTCCATCAGACTTAATTCATGATCAGAGTCAATATGAGGATGGGGTTCATGGTCATGGTTTTTGTCAAAAAAAGGCAGTGCCCCATGAGAGATAGGTTTTTTTGGGTTTGTCGGAACCAGTGCATTTTCAGTTTTTTTTGCAGTCGTGTTTGCAGCAATTTGACAAAACATTCGAAACGGTCGACCCAGCATTTTTTTCCCCTTATTATATATTTAAGGCTGAGATTTTAGCTTACTATTCATTTTTAAGAAATTCATTTTTGGGGAGTATCATTTTGAAAATCAGTCATGGCGTATTCACATCGGCCCGTTATCATCCATCCCCTCATTGCGATAACCGCCTGGACAATAGCGCAATTGACATGATTGTTATCCATAACATCAGCCTGCCGCCAGCTGAATTTGGCAATGATCATATCGAAAATTTTTTTTGCGGCCAGTTGGATCATTCACTGCATCCTTATTTTGAAACCATCCAGTCACTGCGTGTTTCATCCCATTTACTGATCAAGCGTACCGGTGAAGTGATCCAATTTGTGCCATTTAACAAACGGGCCTGGCATGCCGGTGCTTCTTGCTTTCAGGGGCGTGAACGTTGTAACGATTTTTCAATTGGCATTGAACTGGAAGGCACGGATGATTTGCCGTATGAGATCATTCAATACGAAAAATTAGCGGAACTCATTAAAAACTTACAAAATACGTATCCCGGGATTGTCCGCGAAAGAATCGTCGGGCATTCTGATATTGCGCCGCTACGCAAAACAGACCCCGGTCCTTCGTTTGACTGGCATTATCTGGATTATTTGCTAAACTCTCAGAAATAGAATTTTCACCCCGACAAGCGAAAAGGATAGTCTATGACGTTTATTATTACGTTGATCTCTCTCGCGATCGAACGTTTTTTTCACTGGAGTCATTTGCGTCACTGGCGCTGGTTCAACACCTATCAGCAATGGTTAAGTCATTCGCGCGTTAGCCGATTGCCTTCTCTGGTGTTATTTATTCTGGCATTACTGCCATTCGCTGTACTGGCAGGTTTAATGAATCATTTTTTAACTGGCTGGTTATACGGCATTTTAAAAATTCTATTCGGTATTATCATTTTGGTCTATTGTCTCGGACCCTCCAATTTGTGGGTTCAGGCGAATCGTCATCACAATCAATCTATTTTTATTGCGGCCAATGAGCGTGTATTTGCCGTGGTTTTCTGGTTTGTCATATTCGGTCCAGTCGGTGCTGTTTTATACCGTTCCATTGCATTGATGAGTGCAGGATCACCCTTAGGATTGACCCCTATCGCCAAAAAATTACAGCAATGTCTGGACTGGATTCCTATTCGCATTTTCACCTTTATTTTTGCTTTGGGCGGACATTTCACGCAGGTTTTTGCCTGTTGGAAAAAAATGGTTTTGAAAGGGCCCGAAAGCAACGATGCCATGCTCAGTGAATGCGGTTTGGCGGCATTGGATATCAGGGAAGGTCAGCTTATTTCGGAAGACGGTGCCAGAGAAAGGGAAGTCTTGGTCTTCCTGGATCGGGTCTTTGTCATGAGCCTGGTTATTTTGGCTATTATTGTATTGATTTTGTAATTATTTTAAACCTTCTGCTTTTGAATTATTCAGGTTAAAATATCAGTTTATACTGATCATTTTATTCGAAATGCTTTGCCTGAAAGTCCATAGGAAACAATAAGATGAAAAAAACGTGGAATGATGTTGATCCAACCGAAACGCAAGAGTGGTTAGACGCTTTTGCTTCATTAATCAAACAGGAAGGCGTTGACCGCGCCAATTTTATCATAGAGCAATTGCTCGGTATGGCTGGAAAAACTGGCTTGACCGGGGGTGTGGGTGCACTGACAACACCTTACTGCAATACCATTCCTGTCGATGAAGAGCCTGAATATCCGGGCAACCTAGAATTAGAACAGCAAATCGATGCAGCCATTCGCTGGAATGCAATTGTGATGGTTTTGCGCGCGAAAAAAGAAGCGGGAGGGGTTGGCGGACATTTATCCTCTTATGCCTCTATCGCGAGTCTCTATGAAGTAGGAATGAATCATTTTTTTCATGGCGCCACCGAAAAAACACCCGGCGATTTAATTTATTTTCAGGGACATTCATCAGAAGGCAATTATGCCCGTGCCTTTTTAGAAGGTCGTTTGAGTGAAAAACAGTTAATCAACTTCCGTCAGGAAGTGGACGGTGACGGTATCTCTTCTTATCCGCATCCCTGGTTGATGCCAGAGTATTGGCAATTTGCTACCGTTTCATTGGGGTTAGGCCCCTTACAGGCTATTTATCAGGCCCGTTTTTTAAAATATCTTGAAAACCGAAAATTCATCGAAGCCAATCAGCGTAAAGTATGGGTATTTTGTGGTGATGGTGAAATGGATGAAGTGGATTCTATCGGTGCGCTAACCGTTGCCGCGCGTGAAGAATTGGATAATATCATTTACGTGGTGAATTGTAATTTACAGCGTTTGGATGGTCTGGTTCGTGGTAATGGCAAAATCGTTCAAGAATTAGAAAGTGTCTTTCACGGGGCGGGCTGGCATGTGATCAAAGTGTTGTGGGACAGCCATTGGGATAACATTTTCGAAAAAGATACCAAAGGTTTATTGCTGAAACGATTGGGCGACGTTCTCGATGGCGAGTTGCAGCATGCTTATGTTCAGGGACCTGAATACATGCGCGAATTTTTGGCGGATTCCAATGACGAATTAAAAACACTTCTAGCGCAATTTTCCGATGAAGAATTGGCAGAATTAAATCGCGGTGCGCATGATCCCGTGAAAATTTATGCGGCCTATGAAGCCGCTCTCCAGCACAAAAATCAGCCGACGGCAATTTTATTTCAGGGTGTAAAAGGCTATGGACTTGGCAAACATCACGCTGAAGGCCGTAACGTTGCGCACAATCAACTCGAAATGAGTGAGGATTATTTAAAAGCATTTCGTGAACGTTTTAAATTACCGTTGAGTGATAAACAATTAGCGGATCTGGATTTTTTGAAGCTCGATGAAAAAAGTCCAGCGATGCACTATTTACATGCGCAACGCAAAAAATTAACGGGTTATTTGCCCGCCCGTTTTGCACCGAAACAAACCTTAAAAATACCTGATTTATCCGCTTTTGAAGCCGTATTAAAAGGTTCTGGCGATCGTACGATGTCGACGACCATGGCACTCGGTCGCATTTTAAATGTATTAGTCAAGGATGCTGATATCGGTTCACGCATTGTTCCTATTTTTTCAGATGAAGTTCGCACGTTCGGTTTGGAAACATTATTCAGGCAAATCGGCATTTATTCCCCTGTTGGGCAGCTTTATACACCTGAAGATAAAGAACAATTACTGTTTTATCGGGAAAGTACAGACGGCCAATTATTAGAAGAAGGCATTACAGAAGCCGGTTGTATGGCTTCCTGGATTGCCGCGGCGACTTCTTATTCCACCCATTATGTCCCTATGATTCCATTTTTTACCTATTATTCCATGTTTGGTTTTCAGCGTGTGGGCGATTTAATTTGGGCGGCGAGCGATATGCGTGCACGCGGATTTTTGATCGGTGCCACGGCAGGTCGTACGACATTGGAAGGCGAAGGATTACAACACCAGGATGGACAAAGTTTATTGGCAGCGTCTGCTGTGCCGACGTGTCGTGCTTACGATCCGACATTCGGTTATGAAATGGCTGTGATCATCCAGCATGGTTTAAAAGTCATGTATGAAGAAGAACAGGATGTGATTTTCTACATCATGGCCATGAATGAAAAATATGGGCAGCCCGAAATGCCAGAGGGTGTGGAAGAAGGCATTATCAACGGCATGTATTTGTTAAAAAATAACAAGAATCCATCCAAAGAAAAAGTACAACTCATGGGTAGTGGTGCCATTTTACGAGAAGTGATTGCGGCAGCCGATTTGCTCGAAAAAGATTTCGGTGTGGCGTCTGATATCTGGAGTGTGACGAGTTTTGGTGAATTGCGTCGGGAAGGTTTAGTCATCCAACGCGACAATTTGTTTTCGCCAGAGAAAAAGCCTAAATTAAGTTATGTTGAATCCTGTCTGCAAAAACACGAAGGACCCGTTATTGCAGCCACGGATTATGTGCGTGCTTATGCCGATCTGATTCGTCCATTCATTTCCCGTTCCTATACTGTATTGGGAACGGATGGTTATGGCCGCAGTGATACGCGTGAAAAATTGCGGCATTTCTTTGAAGTGAATCGTTATTACATTGCCGTCGCTGCACTCTATGCCTTGGCACAAGAAGGTACTGTTCCGGCAAGCAAAGTGACTGAAGCGATGAAAAAATATAACATTGATCCCAATAAACCGAACCCAGTAACAGTTTAAGGAGGATGTCTCTTGACGACAAAAAATATTACGGTACCTGATATCGGCGGCGCAACGGATGTCGATGTCATTGAAATACTGGTCAAAGTGGGGGATCACGTCAAAGTTGATTCTCCGTTGATTGCATTGGAATCAGATAAGGCAACCCTGGAAGTGCCCTCCCCAGATGCTGGCATCGTCAAAGAATTAAAAGTGAAAGTCGGTAATAAAGTTTCTCAGGGTTCTGTGATTGTTGTGCTGGAAACAGAAGCGTCTCAAGAAAAAGTTTCTGAAAAACCGGCGGAAAAAACGACTGAAAAATCCAGCGAAAAAGCGGCAGAAAAACCCGCCAAAAAACCAGCTGCTGAAAAACAAACGACTTCGTCCACGGCCGAAGCGCCGCGAGAAGGCACCGTCATTACCGCAGGTTATAATGCCGATGTGCATGCAGGTCCGGCTGTGCGAAAGCTCGCGCGTGAATTTGGCATTGATCTTGCTTCCGTGCCATCATCGGGTCCGAAGCAACGTATTTTAAAAGAAGATATTCAAGTTTATGTGAAATCACGGTTGGCAGACGTTCCACAAACGACGGCGGGCACTTTATTACCGATGGCCCCTTCGGTCGATTTTTCAAAATTTGGACCCACTGAAAGACAGGCATTGTCGCGCATTAAAAAATTATCCGGAAAAAATTTGCATCGCAATTGGTTACTGGTTCCGCATGTGACGCAATTTGGTGAAGCGGATATTACGGAATTAGAAGATTTCAGACAATCGCAGAAAAAAATCATGGAAAAACAGGGCGTCAAATTAACCCCGCTTGTTTTTATCCTAAAAGCTGTCGTTGCCACACTCAAATTATTTCCACACTTTAATTCATCATTAGACCCCAATGGTGAAAATTTAATTCTGAAAAATTATTTTCATATTGGTGTAGCGGTTGACACACCGGATGGTTTGATGGTTCCGGTGATTCGGGATGTGGATAAAAAAGGCATGGTCGAGTTAGCGCGTGAATTAAATGAAGTGAGTGAAAAAGCCCGTCAAAAACAATTGACCGCGAATGATATGCAAGGCGGTTGTTTTTCGATTTCAAGTTTAGGCGGCATTGGCGGAACGGCGTTCACACCGATTGTGAATGTACCGGAAGTCGCTATTTTAGGCGTATCCAAATCATCGCTCAAACCCGTTTATGAAAATAATGCATTTGTGCCGAAACTCATGCTGCCCTTGTCACTCTCTTATGATCATCGCGTGATTGATGGCGCAGATGGCGCGCGTTTTATCGTGCAGTTAAGCAGTATGCTGTCTGATATCCGGAATTTATTATTGTAATTTTTTTAAGGAACTGAACAAAATGAGTGAAATCCAAACTGAAATGGTTGTGTTGGGTAGCGGTCCGGGCGGTTATACGGCAGCCTTTCGTGCGTCTGATTTAGGTAAAAAAGTGATTTTGATTGAACGTTATGAAAATATTGGCGGAGTTTGTTTGAATGTGGGTTGTATCCCATCCAAGGCATTATTGCATTCGGCAAAAGTGCTCGAAGAAGCGCATGAAATGGCGCAATGTGGTATTGAATTTGGTAAACCTAACATTGATACGAAAAAATTACGTGATTGGAAAAATAAAGTGGTTACGCGTTTAACCGGTGGTTTAAAAGCATTGGCAAAACAGCGTAAGGTTGAAATTATCCGTGGGGTTGGAAAATTTATTTCAAACAATCAAATCGAAGTGGAAAGCGCGGACGGTAAGAAAACGATTCGTTTTGACAATGCCATTATTGCTGTCGGTTCACGTCCGGTGAAATTGCCATTTTTACCCGAAGATCCACGCATTATGGATTCGACCGGTGCGCTGGAATTGGAAGAGACACAAGGCAAGATGTTAGTGATTGGCGGCGGCATTATTGGTTTGGAAATGGCAACGGTTTATCAGGCATTGGGTGCTGAAATCACGATCGTGGAGTTAATGGATCAAATTATTCCGGGTGCGGATAAAGACATCGTGATGCCATTACAAAAACGTATTCAAAAACGTTACAAAAATATTTTACTGAAAACCAAAGTCACGAAAGTGGAAGCGAAAAAAGACGGTTTGTATGTGACCTTTGAAGGTGAAGGTGCACCGGATAAACCAGAGCGTTTTGACCGAATTTTATGCGCAGTCGGCCGTCGTCCGAATGGCGATCAGATTGCGGCTGATAAAGCCGGTGTGAATGTGGATGAGCGTGGTTTTATTACAGTGGATAAACAATTAAAAACGAATATTCCTCATATTTATGCTATTGGCGATGTGTGCGGCAATCCGATGTTGGCGCATAAAGCGATACCCGAAGGACGTGTGGCGGCTGAAGTGATTGCGGGTTTGAAACATTATTTCGATCCAAAATGCATTCCGAGTGTGGCTTATACGGATCCCGAAGTGGCATGGGTTGGCATGACCGAGAATGAAGCCAAAGCAAAAGGCATTAAATATGGCAAAGGCGTATTTCCTTGGGCGGCCAGCGGCCGGGCTTTAAGTATTGGACGTGATGAAGGGTTAACAAAATTGATTATCGATGAAGCGTCTCATCGTGTGTTAGGCGGTGCGGCGGTGGGGCCGAATGCGGGTGAGTTAGTGGCAGAGATCGGTTTGGCGATTGAAATGGGTTGTGATGTAGAAGATATGAGCTTAACAATTCATCCGCATCCGACCTTATCGGAAACAGTTGCCATGGCGGCGGAAGTCTTTGAAGGGACGATTACGGATTTATATCTACCCAAGAAAAAGACTGAAAAAGTCGAGGCGTGATAGTAGGAAAAATGGGCGTTGTTGCAACATCGTCATTGCGAGCCTCCGAAGGAGGCGTGGCAATCCAGAGTGTAGCCAATTACAAAAATAATGGCCGCATTCTGGATTGCCACGTCGCACAAAACGCTCCTCGCAATGACGAATGACGCAACAACTGGGAAAAGTGAGCTAAGTTTATGATTATACAGCAGTTTTTATTTATCTGTGTAACACTTTTCGGATTTTTTCGCCAAAAAGTAAGCTAACTTCATGATTAATAAGGATTTTTTGAGGAAAAACGGGCAGTGAGAAAGGCCACTTTACAGGATATCCCGAGGCTGATTGAAATTGAGACCCTCACTCAGATGGCTCCCTGGAGTGAAGACATCTTTCAGCGATGTTTCAAAACAGGCTATGACTGTTGGGTGGCTGAAGAAAACGATCAAGTCATTGGATTCATCATGATGTCTTCTTCTTTCACACTGGAAAGTCATATTTTGGATCTCTGTGTGGATCCTCTTTATCAACGAAAAGGACAGGGTGAAAGTTTATTGAAATTTGCCATGTCACACGCCAAATCCCATCACATTGGCATTATTTATCTGGAAGTGCGGCGTTCGAATGTGAACGCTATTCGGCTTTATCATAAGTTGGGATTTGTGCAAATTGCCGAACGAGCGCATTATTATCCGGCGAAAAAAGGACGCGAAGATGCGTTAGTATTTGCAAAGGATTTGAGTGTGTAAGCCAACAATTGGAATGCTTAACAACCCGGACGATTTTTTTGATTCTTTAAACGTTCCAGTTCATCTACATCATGAATAAAATGAGAACCATCATCGCGCATTGTGATACAGCTTCCAAATCGACTTAATAATAACCTATCCGTCACCGGATTTGAGAATCGGGAAAACATTTTTAGTTGATAATGCTCAGGAGAGGTTGCCATTTTTTCAACATACCAAGGGAGTGCTCTTTCGGTCATTTTTTCATTAAACACGGGCTGTTGATAATTTTCTTTTGCATTGAGAAAGGTAGAAAGCGAATGCAGTTTTTCGAGATTTAATACATTCATTAAAAATTTCATATTAGTGAAATAAAACCAGCCTTCTTGTTCATTGAACTTGATTTTTTCGAAAAATAGTTCATTAAAATACATATGAATTTTCAGTTTAATGAGAAGGTTTTGAACAGAAGAAATGGATAATAACGCCATAAACCCTTCTTCTTTTCTACCATTTTCATTTTTTTCGCCTATACCAACGGAGTAGAGTTCCCATTTAAGTTCATATTGGTCAAAAATTTTCTTTAGATTATTTGGCTCTAAAGATTCAATGTATTTTTTATTGAGTACCGCAACCGCTTTCTTCATTTCCACTGGATTAAATTCGGCAGAGCTTCTGAGGGCAGATAAGACATTGCGAGGTTTCATAAATTTCATATCTCTTAAATAAAACATAATGCAATAGATTGTACATAATGTAACCACAAAAGACAATATAAATTCCAATTATTTTTTAGTCATTTTTGGCCTTGTGAATATTGACGATTCAGTCGACTTTCTGGTTTATCTTTTAGTCATTGCACAGTAGAATAAGTTCCTTTTTGTGTGTAGCCAATAACATGTCTAACCTGATCAAACAACTCGAAAAACGCCGCACTTTTGCGATTATTTCTCACCCCGATGCGGGAAAAACAACCTTAACAGAAAAATTACTGTTATTTGGGGGTGCGATTCAAATGGCGGGTACTGTCAAAGGCCGTAAAGCCTCACGTCATGCCACGTCCGATTGGATGGAGCTCGAAAAACAGCGCGGGATTTCTGTGACAACCTCTGTGATGCAATTTCCGTATAAAAATTTCATTATGAATTTGCTGGATACACCGGGACACGCGGATTTCTCGGAAGATACTTATCGGACATTAACAGCGGTAGATTCCGCATTGATGGTGATTGATGCAGCAAAAGGCGTTGAAGAGCGCACCATTAAATTATTGGAAGTCTGTCGTTTGCGGCAAACGCCCATTATTACATTTATCAATAAAATGGATCGCGATACCCGTGATCCTATCGAATTATTAGATGAAATTGAAACCATATTAAAAATTAAATGCGCGCCGATTACCTGGCCGATTGGCATGGGACGGGATTTTAAAGGGGTTTATCATTTATACAAAGATACCGTTTATTTATACGAGCCCGGGAAAAATGCCGTCACGCAGGCAAGTACTCAAATTGTCGGTTTAAATAATCCCGAGTTGGATGCGATTTTAGGGGATTTTGCCAATGAAACACGCATGAATATTGAATTGGTGAAAGGCGCGAGTCACGCATTCGAAAAAGAAGCTTTTTTAACCGGCCAATTAACGCCGGTTTTTTTCGGTTCAGCCATCAATAATTTTGGTGTACGTGAATTATTGGATGCGTTTGCAGAATATGCCCATGCCCCGCAATCTCGCGAAACGGAAACACGGATGGTATCACCGACCGAAGAACCTTTTTCAGGGTTTGTTTTTAAAATCCAGGCCAATATGGATCCCGCCCATCGCGATCGAATTGCTTTTTTACGGGTTTGTTCAGGGCATTATTCAGAAGGCATGAAAATGCATCAGGTGAGTTTAGGCCGTGAAGTCAAAATCAGTCAGGCACTGACTTTTATGGCTTCGGATCGCGAACATGTGGATGAAGCGTGGCCAGGGGATATCATTGGTTTATACAATCATGGCACCATTCAGATTGGCGATACGTTTACGGAAGGCGAATCCTTAAAATTTACGGGAATTCCTTATTTTGCACCGGAATTGTTTCGTCTCGTACGATTGAAAGATCCTTTAAAATTAAAAGCCTTACAAAAAGGCTTGAAACAATTATGTGAAGAAGGTGCCACACAATTGTTTCGTCCATTGATCAATAATAATTTAATTTTAGGTGCAGTCGGTATGCTGCAGTTTGATGTGGTAGCCTATCGTTTGAAGCACGAATATAATGTAGATTGTGTTTATGAATCGGTTTCTGTTGCAACAGCGCGCTGGGTGTATTGTCAGGATTCGAAGAAGCTGGAAGAATTTAAAAATAAAGCGATCGATCATTTGGCATGGGATGGCAGTGATAACTTAACGTATCTGGCACCCACGCGTATTAATTTGAATTTAACGATGGAACGATGGCCCGATATTGAATTCAGGACAACGAGAGAACATTAATTTATGATTGAAGTCACATCAGTACATATCCGCATAAAAGAATTAACTAAACGCCTCGAAGAAATTCGGAGGTATCTTTGACATCGATAACAAACGCGAACGCTTGCAGGAAGTCGAACGGGAATTAGAAGATCCTGCTCTCTGGAATCAACCTGAAAAAGCACAAAGTCTCGGGCGTGAACGCGTGCAATTGAATGATGTCGTCAGTGACATTCAAAAAATTGAAAATACCTTAACGGATTCTATGGCGTTATTCGATTTGGCAGCTGAAGAAAATGATACGGCGTCAGCGGATTTTATTATTAACGAATTAGATCACGCGACAAAACAAATCGAACAACTCGAATTTCAACGCATGTTTTCTGGCGAAATGGATGCGAATTCGGCTTTCATGGATATTCAATCGGGATCGGGCGGCACGGAAGCGCAAGATTGGGCGAATATGTTGTTGCGGATGTATTTACGCTGGGGCGAAAGTCATGGATTTCATGTTGAATTAATGGAAGCATCGGCCGGTGAAGTGGCCGGTATTAAAAGTGCGACAGTCAAATTTACGGGACCTTATGCGTATGGATGGTTACGAACCGAAACAGGCGTACATCGTTTGGTGCGCAAATCACCGTTTGATTCGAATAACAAACGCCATACCTCTTTTGCTTCGGTCTTTGTTTCACCGGAAATTGATGACAAAATTGAAATAGATATCAATCCTGCCGACTTGCGAGTGGATACGTATCGTGCGAGCGGCGCGGGCGGGCAGCATGTGAATCGTACCGATTCAGCCATTCGTATTACACACATCCCAACCAATACGGTCGTGCAATGTCAATCGGATCGTTCACAACATAAAAATCGCGCAACAGCCATGAAACAATTACGCGCGAAATTATACGAATTGGAATTACAAAAAAAGCGGTCGAAACAGGATGAACTCGAAGCAGGTAAAATGGATGTCACTTGGGGCAGTCAAATTCGTTCGTATGTGTTAGATATGTCACGCATCAAAGATTTACGCACAGGCATTGAAATCGCGAATACGCAGGCTGTGTTAGATGGTGACTTGGATAAATTTATTGAAGCAAGTCTTTTAAGCGGATTATAACTATGAATCATGAAAATCAGGATCAAGAGAGTGTCATCGATACAAATGAACTGATTGCGCAGCGTCGTGCCAAACTGGAAGTGCTACGCAGTCAGGGCAATGCGTATCCCAATGGATTTGTGCGTGATGCACTGGCCCAGCAGTTACATACAACCTATGACGAAAAAACAGAAACGGAATTTGAAGCAGAACCTATTTCTGTGAAAGTCGCAGGGCGAATGATGACGCGCCGTTTGATGGGTAAGGCGAGTTTTGTGCATTTGCAGGATATGTCGGGTAAAATTCAGTTATACATACGTCAGGATGAAATTTCACCGGCAGTGTATGAATCGTTTTTACATTGGGATATTGGCGATATTGTCGGTGTGCATGGAAAATTATTTAAAACAAAAACTGGCGAACTGTCGGTTCGGGTGAATCATATTGAATTATTAACAAAATCATTGCGACCGTTGCCGGATAAATATCATGGTTTGATCGATCAGGAATCGCGTTATCGTCAGCGGTATTTAGATTTAATGATGAATGAAGACACACGAAAATTATTTGTCATGCGCACCAAAATCATTGATGGCATTCGTCAATTTTTGAAAGCGCGTGATTTTCTGGAAGTCGAAACGCCCATGATGCAAGTGCTTGCAGGTGGTGCGGCAGCGCGTCCTTTTAAAACACACCATAATGCACTGGATTTGCCACTTTATTTACGGATTGCGCCTGAACTTTATTTAAAAAGATTAGTTGTCGGCGGTTTTGAGCGCGTATTTGAAATTAATCGTAATTTTCGTAACGAAGGATTATCAACGCGGCATAATCCAGAATTTACCATGCTTGAATTTTATCAGGCTTATGCCACTTATCATGACTTGATTGATTTATCAGAAGAATTATTACGTTACCTTGCGAAAGACATTTTGCAAACCACCACAATCACTTATCAGGAACACACATTTGATTTGAGTCAACCGTTTGTACGCATGACAGTGCTCGAATCGATTTTACATTTTAATCCCACACTTAAAATAACTGATTTGGATAATAGGACTGCTGCAGCCAAAACGGCAAAACAATTGGATATTCCGGTTCAGGAAAATTATGGGTTAGGAAAAATTCAGGTCGAAATTTTTGAAAAAACTGTCGAAAGTAAATTGATTCAACCCACATTTGTGACTGAATACCCTGCGGAAGTTTCGCCGCTTGCGCGCTTGAATGATACGAATTCGTTTGTGACAGATCGATTTGAACTGTTTGTCGGTGGACGGGAAATTGCGAATGGATTTTCGGAATTAAATGATGCGGATGATCAGGCAGATCGCTTTCAAAAACAAGTCGCGGATAAGGAAGCGGGTAATGAAGAAGCGATGCCTTTTGATGAAGATTATGTGACGGCATTGGAATACGGTATGCCGCCGACGGCGGGTGAGGGGATTGGTATTGATCGATTGGTGATGTTATTTACAAATTCAGCTTCCATTCGCGATGTGATTTTATTTCCGCACATGCGACCTCAGCAAAAGTGAAAAATAAAAAAGGTTTTTCACTGATAGAACTCATGGCAGTCTTGGGTATTGTTGCGATATTGACTGTCATGAGCATTACGGGATTTAAATTTTTTTCTGAAAAATCCACAGCAGATGTGTTGAGTGCACAATTAATCCATGCGATTCATTTGACACAGAGTGAAGCGATTCTGCGGCAGGATAAAGTGTATTTATGCGGGAGCTCAGATCAAACAACCTGCTTGAATGATTGGAAAATGGGATATATTATTCGGACAACAAATCGCGTGATTTATCACTTTCAAACGATTGCAGGAAAAGGGATTTTACATTGGCGATCTTTTCCGTTAAACAAACAGACATTGGAATTTTTAGCAACAGGTTTTCCTAATGCAGAAAATGGGACTTTCTGGTTTTGCAGAAAAGAAACAGAAAAACCCATGTGGGCTGTTGTGTTGAATCAGGCGGGACGTCTGAGGATCGTCTATCCCGATCGAAATGGCAATATATTGGATGATAAAGGCATGGAATTGATTTGTTAAAACAGATTGAATTTTTTAAGGAGAAAATCAATGTTTAATAAATTTTTATGCTTACCTATCATTACGTTACTCAGTACTACTGCCATGGCTAATGAGATACAAACGTATAGTCAATTCAAAGAAAGTGTACGGCAAGGCAAATCCATCACAATCGTGACGAATGTCAATCAATGCCAGTCCGCTGTGAAAAAAAGTAATTTTGAAGCGATTGGTTATTTCAAACCAACCGATATCATGGTGTTGGATGATCATATAGCGGCTTCCGATTTGCATTTTACCAACGCACATCCATTACCGACGTATGAATATGTCGATTATGTATTTACTACCGATGGTTATATGACGCTCACTTCAAACCAGCTGGATCCACAAACGTTTCAAGCGCGTGCAGCAGGCATTAGTATGAAATGTCAGTTAGGTTCTGATGTAAAAGTCTATGCGAATTAATTTTTAAGGTAGTGCCTAATCGACGTCATCCCGCGCCAAAAGCTGCGCGGGATGACGCAAGGGTGGAGGCGAATCGCTTCGCAGCTTCGCGATGGCGTTGATAACATAGGGTGCATCAATGCGAGATCACCCCCGATTCAGGATGAAATAACCCGCCAATTTTTTTGCCTGGCATGATTTAAAAGATCAGAACATTTTTCAATAACCACAGGATGACCCACTATCTCCAACATCGATAAATCACTGATATGATCACCGTAAGCATAACAATTCGAATAATCGGAAGAGTGAATTTTTTCCATGTATTCTTGAATGGCTCGTGCTTTTCCTTCGCCAATCACAGGATAATTTAAAATTTTCCCTGTGCATTTCTCATCAAACATTTCAAGCGAAGTGGCTAGAATCGCATCGGCTTGTACATACTCGGCAATGGGTTCTAAACAGGCAAAGAAAGAACCGGATACTAAAACAATTTTTGCGCCTTTATTTTTATGAAATGCTATTTCGTTGAGTATGGATTGATTATAAAATCCTTGCAGTTTTTGCAAACAGTTTGAATGCCAACGCGTGCCTAGAATAGTTAATAATTTTTTATCGATACCTTCATAGTAACGATAATATTGAATATTCACTTCACTTCTGGGTAAACCTTCCGAAGCCATTTTTTTAATGAGACGAATTTGTTTCGCATAATTAACATAATTTTTTAAACGCGAAATAATCGGCGAACAGGTTGCGAAATAATGCATAAAACTAAACATGCTCTTAATGCTAATCACCGTTTCATCCACATCAAAATATGCTATGTAATTATGATCTGGTTTATTCATACTATTTATTTACCTTGTTTATCGATGGATGGCGAGCATATTAGCTGGCGTTCAATTAAAAAGAAACTTTTGTGATAGGCGCTCATTCTTTCTAAATTGCTAAGTAAAAAAAAAGTTGCTTTATTCAAATAAAGCGTATATTTTTCGCATCAAATAATTGTTTTTTGTCAGAGGACAACATTATTTAGGCATAATATTAAACAATGGAGTGTGTATGTGTACAGAAAAAGTAGAAGTATTGTATGTTGTGGGTGATCATTTTGGCTCTTTTTCAAAGTTAGAAAATGTTTACACCTATTCAGCCATTATGAAAAAAATTGAATCAAATGAGTTTAAATTTTTAAGAAAATTCTATTACGTCATTGGTCAGGGCATCAGTAAGTCTGAGAGAAAACAATTGCAGGAATTGAGTCATAACGGTCAAATTGGGCTGATCGCTAATGGTTATCAAAAACCGGCTTCCACTTGTTTAACGCATAAACAAAAAAATGAAAATATCATCATTACGGAACCTTTGATGTATGTTCGTGATAAAATCTATCGAGCCTATCTCGCCATTGATGACAGTTGTGCAGAGATGAGTGATCATGTGACAGGATTACATATTCAAGGGATGGTTCTGACAGAAGCGGCGAGACAAATGATGTTGGCTGTCGCTGAAAAATTTATTCTGAAGCCCTCTGATCGCGGAAATTCGTATTGTGTATTAACAAAAATGACTAGCCAGTTTTTTCAATTTGCGTTTCCTGTCGATGTGAAAATTGAACACGAAATTTTACAGTTATTCACAGAAAACAAAAAAGGCTATGAAGTCAATACAAGAACTCAATTTGTACAGAATAATAAAATTGTTGCGCACGTTGATATTGATTATAAATTTCGTGATAAATCTATTTTAGAATCCATTGAAAACAAAATGGCTTTAGACAGTCTTAAAAGTAATATTAACCTTCAGCTGGATAATCTGTATTTGGATACCGTCGCATAAAATACAAACAGGAGAAAAATATGAGTCAGATACAAAAAATAACGGGCTATTGTAATTGGAAAAGCAAAGAATTATATGCCGATGAAAGTTGGATATACAAATTGAATGAAGATGATTTGCATGAGATAGATCTCGCCTTTAACCATTTAATGTCTCTCAAAAAAGAATTGCATCTTATTTCAAAAGACGATTTTCCATTGCCCCATTTAAATAAAAAACTCACTGACATTTCCGATTATTTAGAAAATAACAGGGGTATTTTTTTATTAAGAGGCATGCCAGTCGAGCGTTATAGCGAACAAGAAATGCGCTTTATTTTTGCTGGGATGGGAGCCTGGCTCGGCAGTTTCCTGCGTCAAAGTATAGAAGGCGAATACATCTATGATGTCATTGACAGGGGAATTTCCATCCAAAATGGCGCAAGAGGAACAGCAACAAAAGATCCATTACCTTTTCATACCGATAGATGCGATGTCGTCGCATTATTGTGTTTGCGTGCTTCCAAGTCGGGAGGACAAAGTCGTGTCGTCAGTGCGGTTGCAATACATAATGAAATCCTGAACAGGGATCCTGAATTGCTCGAAGAATTATATAAACCTTATTACCATTCGCGTACAAAATGGGAAACAGGGAAAGAAAATAGTTTTTATCCTTTACCTGTTTTCACGCAGACGGAGGGTTATTTCGCAACACGATATCTTCGTCATTTTATCAATGTGGCGCAATCTATCGCTGAAGTTCCCAGGATAACGGCGAAACAAATTGAAGCCATTAATTTGTTAGAACAAATTGCAACAGATCCTGAATTTTGTGCTGATATGGAATTCCTGCCCGGCGATGTGCAATTTCTCAATAATTTTGTGAGTTTGCATTCTCGCGCAGGTTATTTGGATCACGATGAACAAGAATTAAAAAGAAAATTATTACGATTATGGTTAGCTGTGCCAAATAGCCGACCTTTATCAGAAGCTTTTCAACCGCTCTATCAAAAAACAGGAGCGGGGGAAATTCGTGGCGGTGTACCCGAAGTTGTTGCATAACGATATAAGAGGAAATGTAAAATGAATATAGAACAGGCAGTGAATGTCGTAAAAAATATAATTGAAATTCCAGCTGGCTTTGAACCGGCTTTAGTCCAGCAAGGAAAACATGATGAGGATGATATTGTATTAGTCCGTTTTAAACGCACCGGAGAAAAAGATTCATGGGGTGGAGAGCATTTTAGTGTGACGTTTGATTCTCATCATAAATTGAAAGGATTCATCCATCTGGAAGAAAGATTTGATACGGATGAA
>CAZEEF010000005.1:19523-24155 GCA_964511095.1 uncultured Coxiellaceae bacterium
TTCGAACGCGATATCGTCTGGAGTACCCTGCAAAAATGCCGGACAACGGAACGCTGGTTGCATGATGCCTGGGCCAAGGAACACATTCAGATAGCAGGCGTTGAAACGTGTCATGTTTAATGCCGTTATACTTATAAAAATAAGTATTATCATGGGGTTAGGTTGTTGGATCGGTATTGCCTGTTTTAACAATATTGTTGATCGGGCCACGAACCGACAACTGATCACCCGTATGCTGACGATGAAATTAATTACAGTTCAGGATGGATTGGGTGTAGGATTGCTCAGCCGCGCCTGGAAAGAGACTAAAAATGTACCCTACGTCTTGTGGTTTATTGTGGCGGTACAGTTGCTGTTGGCGATGACATTTTGGCTCGCAGGCATTTTTTTGATGGTTGCGATCTTTAACACAGCCCTGTATCCCATCGCATTAACGATAGCCAATATTGCTTTATGTGGTTTTAATTGCCTGTGGCTTGGTTTTTTGTGTGGCGGTCTTTGGTATGGTTATTGGATTCATATGAGTCCTGTGCAAACGACTCATTTCATCTTATTAATAGTGGGTTTGTTGACTACTTTTTTTATCAATTTTATTTAGAGCAAACATAATGACATTTCTTAATCAAAAAAAATTACTTCTTATTGCGATATCCATTTTCTTAAGCATGATATTTATTGATGAAACAGGTATCTCTGTGACATTGCCCGTGATGCAATCCAGTTTATCGATGAGTGCGCTTGCGACACAATGGGTGATGAATGGTATGTTTTTAGCATTAGCCGTTTTGGTTTTGTTCGGTGGAAAATTATCGGATCATATCGGTCATCGAAAAACATTCACGATAGGTATGTTTATTTTTCTTGGCGCATCACTCCTGTGTGCCATCTCTTCTAATATCTATGAAATCATTATAGGTCGAATTTTCCAAGGTGTAGGCGCGAGTTTGTTATTAGCGACTTATGCCGTATTGATTGCATTTGTTTTTCCTGAAAATGAACGTGGAAATGCGCTAGGTACCTGTGCTTCCATTGCTTCGATATTTCTTGCCACAGGTCCTTTTATTGGTGGGGCATTCGCACATTATCTTAACTGGCGATATATCTTCTGGGTTAATATTCCGATTGGCTTGGCCAGTTTATTGTTTGTTTATTTAAGCATTGGTAAAGATACGATTGCACCGACTCGCGATAAATTTGATATATCGGGTTTGTTAGTGTTTGTTCTTGGATTTAGCGGATTAATTTTTTCTTTAATGCAAGCATCTGATTATGGTTGGACTAATCCTGTCACGATTAGTTTATTAATTGCTTCAGCCATTATTTTGCCATTTTTTGTCTATAATCAGCTGAAAAAATCCAATCCATTAGCCGATATCAAATTATTTAAAAATAAAACCTTTCTCGCGGGCAATGTTATTTTGTTATGTACACAGATTGTTGTCATGTCACTGACTTATTGGGCGATCTGGCTGCAACAATCGTTAGGTTTTTCGGTATTGAAAGCGGGAATTGCATTGCTGCCTGCCGGCATTCCTATTTTATTTACAGCAAAAATTGGCGGCCTGTTATTGGATCGCAAAGGTCCCAGATTACCCATCACAACCGGTTGTGTCATTGTGTTATTTGGAATGATATGGCTGGCAGCGACGGCACATTATCAAAATTACTGGTATGCTTTCGTTGGATTTTTAGCCTATGGAATAGGCGCGCCTTTAATTATATCGCCTGCGATCGGTGTTGTGTTGGGCAGTGTGGAAGCCGCTCATCGCGGTATGGCTGCCGGCATTTTAAATACCATGCGACAGCTCGGTGCGACGTTATGTTTTGCGATAGTGGGTGTGGTGATTGCAAATGTGAATCAAAATCAAATGACGATGGCAGATAACAAATTAAATGATGCTTATACAACAGCATTTTCTTATGGCATGTTTACTACCGCGTTATTTGCTCTCATTGCATTCGGATTTTCTGTGAAGGGATTGAAAAGTAGGAAAGCATAATTAGCCTGTCACGTCGTGACTAATGTTGGGCTTGTCGCCCAACATTATCACTCCCAACATTCCGTTATCTTGCCATTTCCAGTGATTTGTTTAACGCCTTCTGAATTCAGCAATAACGAAGCACATAAGCTGTCTTTTTTTTCCTGGTTATTCAGGGGAACAGCTTGGATTAAAAAATCCGAACCCGTCGCTGAAACAATTTGTAATTGATATTGATTATCCGCAATTTTGTCAGAAATATTTAACTGTCGCAGCGTTGCTTTTTCATAAGTGTTATTCAGTAAAAAATATTTTTCGAGTGCGTTGGATAATTTAATCAAATTCATTTCAGCTTCCAAACGTCTTTCCCGAATAAGATGCTCCGAATAAATCGGTAAACAAATAGCCGATAAAATACCTACAATGATTAATACAATCATTAATTCCAGCAAACTAAATCCAGGTTTATTTTGCATCATTTGACGACGACTAGGATTTTAATTTCTGTGCAATTTCAGCCAATCTTTTTCCCATTGCAAAACAGAGACGCTGTTCTTCTTCGGTGACAGGATTTTTTCCATCGCTTCCTGACCAATGGGTAGCGCCATACGGTGTTCCGCCGCTTTTAGTCGTATTGAGATCCGATTCTGTATAAGGAATGCCGAGCATGATATAGCCTAAATGAATGAGCGGAATCATCATGCTCATCAATGTCATTTCCTGCCCGCCATGCAAACTGGCGGTCGAACTGAATACCGCTGCGACTTTATTTACCAATTTTCCGGATAACCATAAACTGCTGGTCCCATCCAAAAAATATTTCATGGGCGCTGCCATATTACCAAAACGCGTGGGACTACCCAATGCTAAACCATCACATTCTTTCAAGTCATCCAACGAGGCATACATCGCACCTTTTTCCGGGATGGTCGGCTCGGTGGCTTCACTGGTAGGAGAAACGGATGGAACAGTACGAACTCGCGCTTCAGCACCTGGAACGGATTCAATACCGCGTGCGATGTGCTGCGCCATTTGTTTGACAGAACCGTAACGGCTGTAATAAAGAACTAATATTTTTGTCATGTTTTATTCCTTGATTGAATGACCTATTTCTCCACGATGGATACGCACCATCAGTGCATTCATTGCAGAATCGGGGAGAAAACGTCTTAATAGAGAAAATAATTGAGCGGAGACTGTGACATAATAATGCGCTTTCGGATGTCGACTTTCAAGGGCAAGAATTAATTTTTTTGCAACGGCTTCGGGACCGGCTGTCAATCGTTTTTCACTGGCTGTTAATTTAAAAAAATATTTTTCCATTTTAGAGTAAAGTTCACGATGAATTGTATTTTTGTGAGCAAGATTTTTTTCATAATGAACGAATGCATTTTTTCGCAGTTCACTGTGAATCGGCCCGGGCGCAATGGCTGAAACATAAATGTTTGTGCCATGCAATTCTTGACGCAGTGTACTGGTAAATCCTTCCAGTGCAAATTTGGATGCATTGTATGCGCCGCGAAAGGGCATCGCGACAATCCCCAAAATCGATGTATTTTGAATAATACGCCCATGTCCCTGTTTACGCATGACAGGTATGACCCGATTAGTCAATTCCATCGGACCAAAAACATTCGTTTCAAATTGGGCACGCATCATGTCACGCGTCAAATCTTCTACCGCACCTGCTTCTGCAAAACCCGCATTATTGAATAATGCATCCAGTGTGCCGCCTGTTTTTTCTAAAACAGTGTCCAGCGCTATGCGTATCGATTCGGAATTATCCACATCAAGTTGTAGACTTTCTAATTTTAAAGAAGCTAATTTTGCGACATCTTTTTCTTTTCTGGCAGTCGCAAAAACACGATAACCGCGTTGTTGTAATGTTTGCGCGGCACATAAACCAATACCGCTTGAACAGCCTGTGATTAATAGGGTTTTTTGCAAGAGAGGGATCTCCATTCGTTTGAATAGAGGATAAAATAACATGAAGTCGAGGAGAACTAAAAACGCTTTGAATGGATTAGCCGGTGGCTAATGTCCTAGGCCTCTTAACAGATTGGTCGGAAATAGCATAATCATTGATTAAACGGCGAATTTCTTCGACAAAATCCGGTAACTCTTTTTCACCCTCCAGGATGGTTTCCATATCAGCATGAAGTGTTTGAATAGCAATTGAATGATTCATAAAACTTTCCATTTTATCACGAACCGTTTTTATTTTTTTGTCAAAAGCAGATTCTCCAGAGCTCGAAGAGGACGCGCACCATCTTTTTAAACTCGCGAACGGTGCATCCAATTGAGAGCGAATATCATTTTTATCGTCAGATTCAATGACACATGAATGACTAAAGAGACCGCTTGTGGATTGAAGATGTAAAGTGAGTGGCGACGGAACTTCTGCATCCAGCGATAATATACCATCCACTGAGACAGCAGGAGACGGTGTGATTTCTGATTTTTTTTTCTTTTCTTTTTCTAAAGATAATCGCGTAGCAATTTCACGCCACTCATGCATCATGGAATTATTTTGTGTTTTGCATTCGTCAGTTATGGAATGAGCAAACGTTTCCAATTCGTTATAGTTACCAAAAAGATTTGTAGTGTCATTAGGAACAGTGATTTTTGTAGCTGTCGCTTTTTCTGTTAAAAA
>CAZEEF010000005.1:24255-25934 GCA_964511095.1 uncultured Coxiellaceae bacterium
ACTGCATTATTTAAAGTGATGTCGCTGGTTATCAAGATAGGAAGTTCTGATCCTGAATAAGATAATTTTGTTGTTTCATGAAATTGTATATTCGACGGTTTAAATTCATCGAGGTTTTTTGCCAGGAGAATGGCAGATTGATGATAGGCAGCTTGCACAATATGTTTGAAGGCATCATTCTGCTGATAATGTTTGATCATTCTGATACATACCCACAAAGTATCAATTGTTTTACAAGATGTTAGAGTGTCCATGTAGATGGATTGTACCGCCTTTGCAGTACATTCTGGGTTCTCAACCAATTTTTCTTCAATCAGTCCTTGCAAATAAAGTAAGGCTGAAGCATTTGAATGAGCATTGATCCCTGCTGGCTTAAATATTTCGCGTAATCGGGCAATTTGCTGAGGTTCAAGAAAAGTCAATTTGGCATCATGCTCAAGTAACAAAATAGCTTGATGAGCATATTTTGTTACAGAAGTATAATTAAGAAAACCCCAAAACATTCCAAGAGAAGAGAGCATTTGATTGTTACACTTGGCTTCTGCATTCACATCAGCGCCATTTTCAAGAAAAAATTTGGCTGTGGTTAGAGTCATGCTGGTATGAGGACTAAATCTGTGTAAAGGCGTATGTCCTGTGCTACTTGGTTTATTTATATCAATACCGCGATCAAGCAAACAGTTTAATATATCAATATGATTATATTGTGCTGCCATGCCGGCAACAGTAATCTGACCGGTCAGATTAGGGTTTGCACACTCACCGTAGAGTTGATCTTTGTGACTATATGCCAGACAAAATTCAAATGCTTCACGATTGCCGATGCTAGCAGCAAGATGCAAAATGCCGGGTGCACTATCAGAAGGTTTAACCCGCATGGTTTTTTCTGCTAATTCTTTTTTAAGAATGCCCCTTTCAACTAATGTTTTACTAAAACGACAAATTTCAAGAAAGATAGTCGGTGAATTTTTGGCGATTGCAAGTGTTGCAATATTATAAAATGACGGGATACCATAACCATATTGAAACAAACCCAAAAAAAGTCCTGGCGAATTTTTACATGTCGTCATGAATTGCTGAGTGTCATTATCATTCCAAAGTTTTAAAACCAGATCATGAAGAGTCATTTCAGGCTTGCGTTCAAGTGTCATAGGGGTATCTCTTTATTTCAGCTAACCACGCCATGCAATTAGAATTGAACTAATATTGACCACTATTTGCGCTTTTGTCAATCATTTAATATGTCTTAGATTGCCTGATAAATTAACCTGGATTATGATGGTAGCCTGACGAAAGATTCTCTCCTGGTCTTTTTTTACCCAAACTCTTTGCCAGGTGTTTATTATATGAATTTACCCAATTCCGCCGCTTCATTTATTTGTCATTTTATTAAACGCCAGCGTTTAGGATTTTTTACGATCATTGCAATTGCAATTATCTGGGCAGTGAATGATACTTTTTTTCCTTATTTTCTAAAACTGATCGTCAACAAAATTCAGCATTTTCATGGCGAGCCTACGCAAATTTATTCGGCTGTTGCAGGTGTTCTCGCTTTGTTAATGTTATTCTGGATTGTCACGGAACTTTGTTTGCGTATTCAGGGAATTGTTCAGATTTATACATTTCCTTATTTTCGTGCGAATATTCGAAAAACCGTATTTGATTATGTCAAATTCCAT
>CAZEEF010000006.1:0-25660 GCA_964511095.1 uncultured Coxiellaceae bacterium
GGCCAGACCAGGCATGATATTGCTGCCAGGATTTTTCCAGCATGGTTAAATATAACTTACTGGAATATTTACCTTCGACGAACGCTTCTTCCGAATAATTTGGCCGCCAGAAATCCATCACATTTTCAGTGACAACACCGTATTCCGGTTCAAAGGCAATAATGCGTGGATGCGCCGATAATACCATTGCCACAGCGCCACAACCTTGCGACGATTCCCCCGGCGTTCCCAAACCATAACGTGCTTCATCAGATGCAATTAACAACACTTTTTTATCGGGATATTGCCGCAAAAACGGTAAGGCAAGTTGCAATGCCAATGTGGCACTGTAACAAGCCTGTTTTAATTCAATCACACGACAACGTTCTGATAAACCCAATAAATGATGTACATAAATGCCTGCCGATTTAGATTGATCAATGCCAGACTCTGTTGCAAATAACAGCATTTCAATGGAATCGGGATCCGTGTGACGAATCGCGCGCATGGCTGCATTCGCCGCCAGTGTGACAATATCTTCGCCGGGTGCTGTGACACCCATACGATGTTGACCAAGACCCACATGAAATTTGTCAGCGTCAATACCGCGTGCTGCTGCCAATTCTTTTAAATCAAGCGCATAATGCGATGTGTAAAAACCAATAGTATCTATTCCAACTTTAAGCACGCGGCTGTCCCTCATTTGATTTCCTGCGTTCTAATTTTAAATGTGATTTCACTAACTCACCCGGGTTTGTCTGTGCAGCCAACAACGATAATTCACCCGACAAGACAGCGCCTGCTGCGATGATCGCAAGCCGACGTGCGTTTTCACCCGGTTCACGTTCTTCAAGACACCCTAACATACGCAAGTTTTCCCGCACAAAATCATATGTTTTACCGCTGCCAATCGTGCCCACAATAATGTTCGGTAATGTCACTGAAAAATAGAGATCCTGACCTCGCATTTCTGTATGCACCATTCCCTGAGAGCCTTCGATAATATTTGCCGCATCCTGTCCTGTCGCCAAATAAAAACCTAATAACATATTCGCAAAATGCGCATTGGCCGTGCGAAGTCCGCCTGCCATGATATTTCCGATCAGATTTTTTTTAATATTCAGTTGAACGATTTTTTCCGGCGTGGTTTTTAAATATTTTTCGCAAATATCAAACGGCACCATCACTTCGGCAACGACATATTTACCGCGCCCTAAAATACCATTCACGGCAGATGTTTTTTTATCAGAACAATAATTCCCGGAAATCGAAACGTATTTCAATGTACGAAAACGCAGTAAAATCCATTCAAGTAATCGGTCTGCTGCGAGTGTCGACATATTATGTCCCGCTGCATCGCCCGTATTAAATTCAAAGCGGACGAAAATTAAATTACCGTTCACTTGCGTATGCATATCCACCAACCGTGCATAACGACTGGTTTCAGCAATAATGATTTGCATGGCTTCTTTGTGTTGCTGGAGATTTAATACAGCTTCATAAGCATCCACCACGCTTTCTGCTTCTAACAAGACTGAACGAGTCATTCGATCATCCATGATCACGGCTTTTATGCCGCCGGAGAGAGAACAGACTTTTGCTCCCCGATGCGTGGATGGCCATAAAGGGGTTTCAAAGGTTGCCAGGGGAATCATCAATTCGGCTTTTACTTCCGGACCGCTGAATGTCAACGGACCGACTAAACGCATTGGAACAGTCGCAATTTGCTCTGTGGTTTGCCATCGCATAAAAAAAATTATCCAAAGTATGTTTACATATGTTATAAAAAGCGATCCATTTTACTGGAAAATCATCAATGACAGCAACTGAACATGTCATTCTCGTGAATGAGGATGATATCCCCCAGGGTACCGCCGAAAAACTCCTCGCTCACCAACAGGGCCTTTGCCATCGCGCCTTCTCAATTTTCATTTTTCGTCAACATGTTACGACGGAAATACTCTTGCAACAACGTGCTAACGATAAATATCACTCCCCTGGCCTTTGGACCAACACCTGTTGCTCGCATCCCCGGCCGGATGAAGATATCCTGCAGGCAGGTCAACGTCGGTTGTTTGAAGAAATGGGTATTCAAACGGTTTTGCAATGGGCGGGTCAGTTTCATTATATTGCACAGTTCGAAAACGGGCTCATTGAAAACGAAGTGGATCACGTGTTGACGGCTGCACTGACCGATGAATCCTTTCAAGTCAATCCCAACGAAGTACAAGCGTTTCGCTGGATTAACCTGCAAGATCTTCAAAAAGCATTAGTTGACTCTCCACAAACATTTACACCTTGGTTGAAACAAGCTTTAACAATAGCTATCCCGTATTTTTAAAGCGCTTATTACTGAAATTTATCTTTATAATCATATAGTTAACTCACTTTTTTCGAAAAAAATGCGAAAAGTGTTACACAGATTATGAAATTTTCCTTTATAATCATAAACTTAACTCACTTTTCCCAGTAAAATTATTGCATACTTACATCAAGCTACAGGAATACAAATTGTCTCTATCATCTTTCAAGGCAGTCCTTGGAGACAAAGAAAATCGGTGATAGGCAATAGGCGTCACAAGTTTCATCACAACACGTCCTTCTTTAACAAAATCAGGAAAAAGTTCGCTTAACTCAATGGATTTACCCTTGTGACAAATTCGACCTCTGAAAGATAACTCATATTCAAGGAAAAATCCGGATGTCATGGCGCTGACAGAAGAATCGTCTTTTGATTCGCCTATCGGATCTACTAACAAATCAAGCGTTTGTTGACGATGATTATTAAAATCAATTGTTAAATCAGGGTTAGGATAAACTTTGGCAGGAAAATAAAGCTGAAACGCAGAAATGACATTCAATTGACCCACAATTTTTCTCAGTGCAGGAGGCAGGAAGTCATGATCAATCTTTACAATCACTTCTTCAATCATCTGGCGAGATTTTATGGGAAGATCATCTTCCGATGGTGGAGATAAATCCTGTAATGGCGTATTTCGATCAGGCATAGGGTTCAGAACATAAGCATTCCCTTCAAAAGTGAGTAAATCAAAATGCGTTTGATTTGCCTTACACCACGCTTCAAATTTCTTTTTGATATCGTTTTTATGACGGTCACGATGCGATTTAAGCAAGAATCTATCAATAGAATTGGGTTTGAAAAATTGCACTGCACGATTTTTCATTTCAGCACGAAATAATTTTTCAAAAAACAGATTGGTATGACTGAACAAAGCTAAATCGCTGTCATCCAAATATCGATGCAAACCAAACAGTAATGGCTGGGGCGCATTTTTAAAGGCAAAATCTGGATTGGCTGGCATAGGCGGAGATAAAAAATCAATATAATTTCCAAAACCCTTTTTTATTTTGGTTAAATCAATTTGCGGTATTGTGCGTAAATAATCAGCTATAGGAATAGGGGGCATCTCATGTGCGCACTTGATCAGTTCCTGGGGAATGCAGGCTACTTTATTTGCGAGCGCAAGGAGCGCGTCATCGTTTTCATGACGTGCACGAAATATTGTTTTTAATAACTTAACTGCTTCGTTTTCAGATAACGGTCCAATGTCTAATCTCTGCAAATCTCCCCACTTGTTTGAACGAGAAGTAATCAACACCAATCCATTTGCTTTAGCTTCAGGAAGATAAGGAGCAACTTCTGTCAGTGAATGGAAATTGTCAAAAACAAGTATCCAGTCTGAATTCGTTGCAAACCACTCCTTTATTTTTGCATGAACATTTGACCCCATGGGTAATTCCAGCCTGTTAGCAAACGCGAGGTAATCTTTATCCACGCTTTCTCTTTTCAGCCAGATAGCATGCGTGACATCATCGTCGCAATAAGCATATGTCGTGACCAAGCCAGTTTTACCCATCCCTTCCAAACCACCTATGACTAAAGCGCCACAACTTGGACTTTCAAATGCTTCCTTTATTGCTTTTAATTCAATCTCACGTCCAACAAAATTGTGTGTTCGCATCGGTAAATTTATTACGTATGGCATAGCCTATCTCACGTTTAATCATTAATCATACACTGGAAATTTTTTACAAAGTGCCAGCACTTCTTCACGCACAGCGAGAATCCTTTTTTCATTTTGGATATCATCCAAAATATCACATACCCAATTCGCTAACTGTTCGCATTCTTTTTCTGTAAATCCACGCGTGGTGACAGCCGGTGTTCCAAAACGTAATCCACTGGTCACGAAAGGCGATTGCGGATCATTCGGAACCGCATTTTTATTAACGGTAATATACGCACGACCCAATGCATTTTCGGCTTCTTTTCCCGTGATATTTGTATCAATTAAATCAATTAAAAATAAATGATTGTCTGTTCCGCCACTCACGATTTTGTAACCGCGATCCATGATCACTTTTACCATCGCTCGTGCATTATTTAAAACGTGCTGTTGATAAATTTTAAAATCCGGTTGCAGTGCTTCCTGAAAAGCAACGGCTTTTGCAGCGATCACATGCATCAATGGGCCGCCTTGATTTCCGGGGAATACAGCTGAATTTAATTTTTTTTCGAGATCCGGATTCGCTTTGGCAAGAATCAATCCGCTGCGCGGTCCGCGTAATGTTTTATGCGTCGTTGATGTGGTGACATCCGCTATATCGACCGGTGAAGGATATAAACCGACAGCCACCAATCCTGCCACATGGGCAATATCCGCTAAAAGATACGCGCCGACTTGATCAGCAATCTCACGCAATCGCTGCCAATCGACAATGCGCGAATAAGCAGAAAATCCGGACACAATTAATTTGGGTTGATGCTGCAAAGCCAATGCTTCCACTTGATTGTAATCAATTAAACCCGTTTTCAAATCCAAACCATACGAATAAAATTGATAAAGTTTTCCCGAAAAATTAACGGGTGAGCCGTGTGTTAAATGACCGCCATGCGCCAAACTCATGCCTAATACAACATCGCCTGGTTTAATCATCGCGGCATACGCGGCTGCATTGGCTTGTGATCCTGAATGCGGTTGGACATTCGCATAGGCTGCGCCAAATAATTTTTTCACGCGTTCAATCGCTAATTTTTCTGCGACATCCACAAATTCACAACCCCCGTAATAACGCTTATCCGGATACCCTTCTGCGTATTTATTCGTGAGCTGAGAGCCTTGCATTTCTAACACCAATGGACTCACGTAATTTTCTGACGCAATCAATTCAACATGCTCTTCCTGACGCCGTTCTTCATTGTGAATCGCATTCGCCAATACCGGATCGAAATCCGCCAAAGCCATTTTGTTAAACATAGTGTTAACCTTTTAATTGTGATTCCGCTAAAATTTTTTCCGCTTGTTCCGCACGATATTTTTGTATCGCTGAACGATAGTCCGAATATTTTAATGCCAAAATGCTCGCTGCAAATAAACCGGCATTGATTGCACCGGCTTTTCCAACCGCCATCGTCGCCACAGGAATACCCCCTGGCATTTGCACGATCGACAACAGGGAATCCATTCCATTAAATGCTTGCGAAGGAATCGGTACGCCAATGACAGGTAACACGGTTTTTGCAGCAATCACACCCGGTAAATGCGCCGCGCCACCCGCGCCCGCAATAATCACTTCAATGCCCTGTTGCTCTGCTTTTTTGAGATAATCAAATAACGCATCGGGCGTACGATGCGCTGATAACACATGCGCTTCACAACCGATTCCCAACGTATCCAAAACAAGGCCCGCCTGTTCCATCATCGGCCAATCGGATTTTGAACCCATTAATATACTCACTAAATTCTTCGCCATGATGCTTCTCCTCTAATGTTTAAAACAACGTGAACCTGTAAAAACCATCGCGATAGCGTGTTGATCACACGCTGCAATAATTTCTTCATCGCGTATCGAGCCTCCCGGTTGAATAATCGCACGAATACCCGTTTCAGCCAGTCGATCAATACTGTCGCGAAAAGGAAAAAAAGCATCGGATGCGAGAATGGCGCCGCGTAATTCACGACCGGCTTTTTTAATCGCGATTTCAACCGCATCGATACGGGACACCTGACCTGCACCCACGCCTTTCGTACTTTTATTTTTGGCGATTAAAATCGCATTGGATTTAATATGTTTTAACACGGGCCAGGCAAATAGCATGGATTGCATTTCTTCATCCGTTGGTTTGCGTTCCGTGACGATTTTCAAATCGTTTGACAACAGTGGTTTACTATCTTTTTCCTGTAACAAAACACCGCCGTCGATAAATTTCATTTCATGCTGAATGGATGAAGGGTCGAGTGATAATTCGAGTACACGCAAATTGGGTTTAGTGGCCAAAATGGCTAAGGCTTCTGTTTCATAACAGGGCGCGATTAATACTTCAAAAAATAGTGTTGACATGGCGAGTGCGATATCTTTTGTGCACGTTCGATTGAATGCAATAATGCCGCCAAATGCAGATTGAGAATCGGCGGCAAATGCCTGATGGTAAGCCTCTAACAGAGTATCTGCTACAGCAACACCACAAGGATTGGCATGTTTGACAATAACGCAGGCGGGTTCTTTAAATTCACGTACGCAGGCATAAGCGGCATCGGCATCGGCAATATTGTTATAGGAAAGTGCTTTGCCTTGATGTTGTCTCGCGTTCAAAATACCTGTGGTGTGTGAACTTTGATAGGCACACGCTGCCTGATGTGGATTTTCGCCATAACGCAGCTCGCTGTGTTTTTTTAAAGTGAAGTGAAGTTCGTCTGAGAAAACAGAATCGGGTTCTTTTGCTAAATAGCGATAGATCAGCGAATCATATTGCGCAGTATGCAGAAATGCTTTTTTCGCCAATTCTTTTCGCAAAGAAAAAGTTAATTTATTTTTTTCATCTAATTCAGTCATCACTTTCGCATAATCATCCGGATCAACAACCACTCCAACCCATCCCATATTTTTCGCCGCAGCTCGAATCAGCGTGGGACCTCCAATATCGATATTTTCAATTGCCTCATCCAACGTAGCCTTCGGGTTCTGGATGGTTTCTGCAAACGGATATAAATTAACAACGACTAAATCAATCCACGGTATGTGATGTTCTTCTGCTGTTGCTGCATGATCATCACGCAATCCTAAAATACCGCCGTGTATTTTCGGATGTAATGTTTTAATTCGCCCATCCATCATTTCCGGGAATTGCGTTACATCGGACACATCCCGAACGCGAATATTCGCTTCACGTAATAAGTTGGCGGTACCGCCCGTCGACAGAATTTCAATACCGTATTCGCTCAATCGACGTGCAAAATCCACCACGCCCCTTTTGTCAGACACGGAAATCAGCGCACGCTTTATCGTTATATCAGATTGATTCATTTTATTTTCCTGCCAATAAATGGATGGCTTCAATTAAAGCTTGTCCTTCTAATGCCTGGACACGTTTTTTTAATGTGTCAGCTGTATCATCACAGAGAACATCACATTTTTTCTGCACTAAAATCGGACCTGCATCCACGTCTTTCGTCACAAGATGCACCGTGCAGCCGGTTTCTTTCCGACCTGCATCCAATACTTGTTGATGCACATGACCATCCATACCGCCCGCAAAATCGGGCAGCAATGAGGGATGGACATTGATGATTTTATGTTGCCAGTCGTTAACAAATGTATCCGATAAAATACGCATATAACCGATTAAAATAATCAAATCGACTTGTTCATTTTTCATGAGGGTGGAAATCATTTCATCGTATTCTTCACGCGAAACGTCTTTAGAATCTACAAATAATGCCTTGCAATGATGTTGGCTTGCACGTTCGAGAATATAAGCGTCTTTTTTATTACTCACGACTAGCTTGATCACGGCATCCAATTTTTTTTCATGAATCGCATCCATAATCGCTTGCAAATCTGTTCCACGTGTTGAACCCAAAATACCTAATGCAATCATGTGATGGCTTCTCGCAGTTTTTGCATATTCATCACACGCCGATGAATCAGTTCAGAAGTGCCTATGTCTGATCGATGAAATAATTGACCTTTAATGTGTTGAATATTTTTTTCTGCCGATTTTTCAGCAAGCAAAAGCGTTTCTGCCACACCCACTATGGCTGCTGCACGTGAACCGGTCGCATATAAAATACCTTCTTTTTCAGCGACAGCCGCAAGATAAAGCTGTTCATGATTTTCCACCGCTGACACATCAATGATTTTGTCTTTGACTGGATTGTCCGGATATCCTTCTGGCACAACGTATTTACAAACAGTCGCTTTTGGTGAAAAGTGCACAAGAGCCTGTGATAATGTGCCTTGAACGATTGCCTGAAAAATGGCGACTAAATCCGATTCTAAAAGCGCCAGCACATTCATCGCTTCCGGATCACCAAAACGTGCATTAAATTCAATGATACGCACGCCCTCTTTTGTCGCCATAAAACTACCGTAAATCACACCGCGATATGTTTCATCACATTCTTGTGTTAATGCCTGAATGACAGCCTGATTTATTTTAAACGCTGCCTGAAAATCTTCATCGCGCAAAAAAGGTAATCGATGATCCGCATCCGAATAACTGCCCATGCCGCCGGTATTAGGACCTTTATCGTTCACATAAGCCCGTTTATGATCTTGCACCAATGGCATGGGAATGAGTGTTTTGCCGTCGCAAAAACACATGAAAGAAAATTCTTCGCCAATGCATTTTTCTTCAATGACAAAAACAGATTTTTCTGCATATAATTTTTCGCAAAACGCATACGCTTCTGCAATGGAATGCAAATGATCGCCCGCGACCTTCACGCCTTTACCGCCCATCAATCCATTGGCTTTGATCACATAATTGTTTTCACCCAATTGTTGCAGAAACGTTTTAACACCGGTTAAATGATGAAAAACCTGATAGGACAGCGAACCCGGGATGCGGTATTTTTTCAGTAAATCGCGGGTAAACGCTTTGCTAGTTTCAATTTGCGCGAGCTTTTTTGTCGGTCCGATCACAGGAATGTTCTGTTCCCATAAATGATCTGCCACGCCTTTTTCCAACGGCGCTTCCGGCCCTATCACAGCCAAATCAATTTTCCATTGCTGTGCGAGTTGAACGATCTTGGCAGCATCACAAATATCGCCTATCCAAAACTGTTCTGCGAGCTCACGTATTCCCGGATGATTCCCTATTCCACAACAAAAAAGCGCAGGCTTTTTAAGCGATCGATGTAATGTTTTTGCTATGGCGTGTTCACGCGCACCCGAACCAATGATTAAAATATTCATTCTGCCACCTCATGCCGTGCCGCTTCCCATGCTGTCATTTTTGTCTCATCCATTTCACCCGTGACATAACAGCCATTCATGCATGCCATACAGGGATCATCAATATGATGATCTCCACGACGGATGACCGCTTCTACCAAATCCGCCATTTCCTGATACAACAATTTATCGACCCCTAAAAAGGTTCGAATGTCATCCGGCGTATGTGTAGCTGCAATCAATTCAGCGCGCGATGGAATATCGATACCATAAAAACAGGGATTTTTAATCGGCGGACAGGCTGACACAAAATAAATTTCTTTCGCCGCAAATTCGCGTACCATTTTGACAATTTCACGACTGGTGGTACCACGCACAATACTGTCATCGAGTATCAACACTTTTTTATCTTTAATTTCCGTTTTTTGCGGTGTTAATTTATAACGTACGCTGCGACTACGTTGTTGACCATCTGGCATAATGAACGTCCGGCCGATAAAGGGATTTTTGTATAACCCTTCCGAATAACGCACACCCAATTCATGCGCAAACGATAATGCGGCTGTATTCGACGTAAAAGGCGCAGGAATCACAACATCAGGAAGCACATCCGGAAACTTTTCTTTCCAACGCTTCGCCAAATTTTGTCCCATCCGTAAACGGGCACGATAAACACTCACTGCATTCAATGTCGAATCCGGTCGCGCAAAATAGACATATTCAAAAATACACGGCGTAAATTTTTGTTTGGTTAATATTTTTCGGAAAAGATGCCCATCGCGATTGATAAAAATCACTTCGCCCGGTTGTAAATCGTTTACCTGTTCAAAACCTAATGCATAAAACATCGTGTTTTCAGAAGAAAAAATATAATCTTTTGTGCCATTTTCATGAATACGCTCACCCATGACCAAAGGACGAATGCCATGCGGATCGCGAAATGCCAGTAAGCCTTTGCCAATAATCGTACTGACGACTGAATAAGAACCTTTTGCTGTGGTAAAAATATGATTGACGGCAGCACAAATCGTTGAAAAAAAATGTTCGCCTTCATCGGTTGTATGATTATTTTGATCCAATCCATCGGCTAACAAATGTAACAATACTTCGGAATCAATGGAGGAATTGAGATGGCGATGTTTTTTCTGTGTAATATCGTTGGCTAATGCTTTGTAGTTAATGAGGTTGCCATTGTGTGCTAATGCAATGCCTCGCGGACTACCAATCCAGAGCGGTTGGACATCAGACATATCGTAGCCGCCCGCTGTGGGATAACGGGTGTGGGCGATGCCGATATTGCCTTTGAGATAGCTGATATCGTCAGGTGAAAAAATTTCCCTGACATAACCTAAACCGTGTTTTAGAAAAAATCGTTCTGAACAGGTTAAAATACCGGCTGCATCCTGTCCGCGGTGTTGGAGATGAATCAGACTGTCGTACAATTCAGCTGCGACCGGTGTGTGACTAAATATTCCGACAATTCCGCACATGGATGAAAGACCTCACTCGATGTTCTAAATTAAATACCCCGCCAAATTTCTTTTGATTCTCTCAGCCGTTGACAATCCTGATTCCGGAAAATGAAATGCATTCCCCGTAATCATTTCATACAACTGAATATATCTCGACGACAATGTCACAATTAATTCTTCGGGCGCCTGCGGTAAATTGGCATCTTTATACGGATCACAATGCTCCGCAAACCATAACCGTAAAAATTCTTTATCAATATTTTCCGGCTCTAATTGATTGGCAAATCGTTCTTCATAATTGTGCGCCAACCAATAACGACTCGAATCTGGCGTATGAATTTCATCGGCTAAAACAATATTGCCATTTTCATCTTTACCCATTTCATATTTGGTATCGACCAGAATGAGTCCATGTTTTTTTGCCGTCATCACACCAAACTCAAATAAACGCATTGCCGCCGCGGATGCGATATTCCAATCGTCTTCTGTCATCCATCCTTCACGAATAATTTCGTCAGGACTGATAGGACGATCCTGTTTTTCATCTTTTGTTGTCGGTGTGATTAACGGTGTTACCAGGCGTTCATTTTTTTGCAAGCCGTCTGGCAACAAATGACCGCAATAATCGCGCACACCTTTTTGATATTGCGTCCACAAAGAGGTATTGGTTGTGCCTGTAATATAACCACGCACAACAAATTCAATCGGAAATATCTGGCATTTTTTGGCGATCGTGACATTCGGATCGGGTATCACAATGACATGATTTGGAATAATATGTTCCGTTTTTTCAAACCACCAGGTACTGGTCAGATTCAACACCTGTCCTTTGTAGGGTACAGAAGCCAGCACACGATCAAATGCACTTTGACGATCCGTGGTAATTAAAATAAGTTTATCACCCAAATCGTACGTATCACGCACTTTTCCCTGGTATTTTTTTCCAACATTCAAATGCGTTGCAGTCAGACAATGCGGCATCGCACGTTTAATTTTTTCAACATAACTTTCGGTTTTTTCAATAGTAGTAGTAATCATGGGCGTATGGATTAAATAATATATGTGAGTTAATAATAGGGTTTATTACATTTTCATCACCAACAATTCCCCACAATATTCCGTGGCGAATGGCGCGTATTCCTTTTACATTGAAATGCGTTTCCAACAATTGCTGTTTTTCCCGTCCAAGCATATCATCCTTCGGGCGAATCAAAAATGTCGTCATCTTTTTTTGATGCAGGGTTTCTGCGGATACCCGTTTTTCTTTACGATCATTATACAAAACACCACTTGCCTGAATCTGTTCCATTGTTTCAGCTGAATCACACTCAATTTCCCAATGAATGCGGCGTGTGATCTTGACGGGAAAATTCAAATGATTTAATGCATTTTCAACGGATATCGCCTGATTGTCTGTCATCATTAATTCAATAATCCATTGATGATGACCGGCTGGCATTTGATAATTCGTCAGCGCGTGCGTTCGCGGATAATAATTCAATGGCGCTACGCGTTGCCTATAACCTTCGCGAATATAATCACGCATGGATTGAAAAATGGGATCGCCGTTCTCCGTGCGTTCTGGGTGCGGCATCATGGCCATCACATTGCCGGCTTTATTTGAAACGGCTGCTATATTATCGACTGAACCATTCGGATTCACGGGAAATTCATTCACTATTTTTCCATCGGCATCACAGTATTGAAATACGTTGGCGCCCAATAGTTGCATTTCAGCCAACAAGGCAGGCGGTATGACAAAACGACCTTCCGCGTGCGCAACAGGCACCGATAAAATCGAATTGGGTTTAAGATGACGTGTAAATGCATTTAATTGATAATGATCTGACAATCGCATATTTATCCACGCATTATAATAACCTGTGCCTAATACTTTTCCGTTTCGCATGCGTTTATTGTCAGTCAGCACCATCCCTAATGCATCGTTTTCGATGCCGGGTACGAGACCCGTTTCAACTAAAATTTGTGCGCCGTTACAAATGCCCAATACGGGTTTGCCGAGATGACTTTCTGATTTAATCACTTGCATGATGGGATCGAGCGCGGCAAGAATGCCGGCACGCGAGCGGTCTTCGTAAGAAAATCCGCCAACAATAATATAACCATCATATGTTTTTAATCTTTCACGCGATTCATTCCACAAAAATTCTTCCGGCTGCATACCTGCACGTTTCACTGCCAAAATGGTTTCACGTTCACAATTTGAACCGGGAAATTGTACGATCGCAATACGCATAAAATCTATACCTCTATCCAAGCGTCATCCCGCGCTGTATTAAATCAATCTCACTTTTTTTTCACCTGCAATCACGTGACCCACTTCGAATAATTTGAATTGAGGTAAATCCTGTAAAATTCGCCGCGCCTGATCGACCTGATCAGCAGCCAGAATCATGACCAATCCAACACCCATATTAAACGTACGATACATTTCTGCATCGTTTAAATGTCCTAAGTCTCGCATCACTGAAAATATGGCTTGTTCTGGCCAAGTATTTTTTTGAAGAGTGACCTGACAATGGTCTGGTAAAATGCGGGGAATATTTTCCAGCAACCCGCCGCCTGTAATATGCGCCATGCCTTTAATCGCAATATTATTTTGCAATAAATGCGACACGGGCCGTGTGTAATTGATATGGGGTTCCAGTAATACTTCGCCTAATGAACGATCTAATTCCGGCAACAGGGAGTCGACAGAAAATTTTCCAATGTCAAAAAATAATTTGCGCGCGAGTGAATAACCATTGGTATGCAACCCGCTCGAAGCAAATGCCAATACCACATCCCCAGGACAAATCGTTCTCCCCAGAATAATTTTATTTTTTTCGACAACGCCCGTAATCACACCCACTAAATCATGTTCGCCAGGCAAATACGTGCCTGGCATTTCTGCGGTTTCACCCCCGACGAGAGAAATATGATTTTCACGGCAGGCTTTCACCATACCCATCACGATTTGTTCGACGGTAGCAGGATTTAATGTATCATTGGCGACATAATCCAGGAGTGTTAACGGTTTTGCGCCTAACACAATAATATCATTGGTCGTCGCACTCACTAAATCAGCGCCTATCGTATCGAATTTTTGCATCATGCTGGCAATCATGATTTTCGTGCCAACGCCATCGATACTTTGCACGAGAACCGGTTGTTGATACTCTCGCAGGATTTCAGATAAATCAAACAATGCGCCAAAACTACCAAGCTCTGTCAATACGGCCTTTGAAAAAGTACTTTCAACGCCTTTTTTGATGCGTTGGACGGTTTCATTGCCAGCAGCAATATCAACGCCTGCTGATTTGTAATCGACTGTGGACATTACATTTTCTCCCGCAACCCATTTTCCCACGCAGATTGAGCCACTTTAATTTCAAGCGCAATGTGATTTTCTATTTTTAAATACGGTTCTTGTGTTGTATTGCCGAGTGCATACATTGGAACGTCAAAATGCATAAATAGTTTATTCACAGCGGCCGCTTTCTCTTTAGAAATTTCTAAAATAAAACCGCCTGTTTCACTAAATAGTTTTTTCTCAACCGGCAAATCACCTGGAATGGTAACCGTCGCACCGATATTTTTATTGAAGCACATTTCAGCGAGCGCCACTGCCAAACCACCGTCTGAAATATCGTGCGCTGACAAAATCAATCCTTGTTGAATTGCGTCATTCAAGGCATGAATTTCATGGCGAATGTGTTTTAAATCAGGCGCCGGGACATTCGCACCCAATTCACCATACAAATCATAATAGACGCTGCCACCGCATTCATCTTTACGTTCACCGATTAAAAATAATAATGAATCTGTCTGTTGTAAATTTTTCGTCATCACTCGACTGACATCCGGCATATTACCGAGACAACTGATCATGGGACTGGCAGGAATCGCACCTGCCCTGGATTCATTATAAAGCGAAACATTGCCTGAAATCACAGGCAGTGATGCTTCGGGAAACGCTTTCAGTCCAATGGCCTGGCACGCATCTGCAATACCGCGCACAGATTCTGTCAATTCCCAGAGTTGTTCGGGTTTTTCAGGATTGCCAAAACAAAGACAGTCTGTCACGGCTTGCGGTAAGGCACCGACTGCAGCAATGTTACGAACGGATTCGACAACCGCATTCACTGCGCCCCAATAAGGATTAATTTTGTTATAACGCGGACATTGATCCAATGACAAGGCAATACCGGTTTGTCGAATTTCGACAGGATACTTCTCTTCATTAAAAGGCTGCATTACACCGGCATCCGCCATGCCAGCTTCAATCACTGTTCGACCTTGTACCTGTTTATCATACATTTCAAAAATGGGGGCACGCGATGCAATATTTTCGTGCGCCAGTAATTTTAATAAAATTTCATTGAAATCGGTTGGAACAGGTAAGTTGGGTTCTGAAAAAACGTGATTGGCAGGCGCATACGGACGATCATACAGAATACCTTTCGTGACATCGGATGCACGTGCATGCACGATTTTTTCACCCTGATATTTCACGATATACATACCATCCGTACGAATTTTACCGATGACACTCGCTTTCGCGCCGAATGAAATAGCGGGCAATGCAAAAGTCTGATTGTAATGTGTCAGCACCAAGTCCACTAACTCAGGCGGCACTACCCACATAAAACGCTCTTGTGTTTCGGAACAAAGAATGACGGAAGGATGCAAATTTTTCATGCCGACGTGCACTTTTTCTAAATCGATTTCTGCGCCATAACCCGCTGCATCGGCTATTTCAACCGTTGCGCAGGCAACACCGCCCGCACCTAAATCTTTAAATCCCACGCTTTCAATCAGATTTTTTTCACGAAAAATATCAAACAAGGCATAATTGGCTTTGAGTAAATGCCGTTTCAAAAAGGCATTGGGTTCTTGCACTGCACCTTTATTCTGTTCTGTATTTTCTTCAATGAGATCGGTCGATGCAAAACTGGCTCCGCCAAAACCACTGTTATCTGTCGGTTTCCCGACCAAAATAAAAACATAATTTTCTGCTTGTTCTGGCGCATAGGAATGAATCACATGATCATCACGCACCACGCCCAAGGTGACAACTGTCACCAGACAATTGTCATTGTAGCCAGGATCATAATACACATCGCCTGCCAGGTTCGGCACGCCGATCGGATTACCATACCCTGCAATTCCCGCGACCACACCTTGCTGAATCCAGCTCGTTTTCTGTCGCGTAATATCACCAAAACGCAATCCATCGGCGACCGCAATGACTTCCGCACCCATACAACACACATCACGTACATTTCCACCAATACCGGTTGCAGCGCCTTCATAAGGCACGATCTGTGACGGATGATTATGCGATTCATGACTCATCACAATCCCATAACGCCGTCCTGTTTTATCCCGCGCCACTTCCACAATGCCCGCATCTTCTTTTGCGCCTAAAATCACATTCGGCCCATCGGTCACGAGTTTTTTTAAATGTTTTCGACTGGATTTATAAGAACAATGTTCAGAACCCTGAATGGACCAGAGGACGAGTTCAGCAAGCGTTGGAGGACGTTTTAAAATGGTATTTTGGATAGTCAGCACTTCATCAACAGTCAGCACAAGATTACATTTTTGTAATAATTCGCGAATCGCATCGCGTGAAAGTTCTGAAAAATCAATCAGTTCAGTATGTGCCAGCATGATGAATCCCTACATATGAGACATTTTCAGGGCGCAACGATAGCACATAATCAACCTAAATGGTATATACTTAACTAATAGCGTAAATTTAGCGCGAGGTTGTTATGTTTGAGCAAAAAACACCTACTATCGACCCGTCAAAGCCTCTTTACGAACAATGTGCACTTGAGTTGATAAAACTCCCTCCCGCAGAGATTAAAAAAATCATTAACGCTGATTTTTATGGCGCACAGCTACTCCAAGATGTTAACAACCTTGATGATGCCGTATCACACAAAATACATTTTTGGATTGACGTGTGTCATTTTTGCTTGAAGCAAAATCAAGATGAATACAATCAATTAGTCTCTGAAATAGTGAAGTTTGCGCCTGAAAAACATTTATTAGAGAGTCGGTTAGAAACATCTCTCTGGATAACGTTCAATCAATATCGAATAAATAAATCAGACGATTTTGTGTCATCGATTTCATCACCCCATGAAATAGAAGAAATAAAAGCCAGGATAACTCAATTACTGACGCAAGATAGTCATTTATTTTTTATTGAAAAAATCAATGGTTCTGCACCAAAAGAATTATCAATCCAAGACCGGGACGTTTTAAATGAAATAAAGCATTGCTACAAAGACCCTGCATTCGCCAAGCAAACAACTCATGAATTAATGGAAAATTTTTCCGTACACGCCAAAGATAAAAATGCGATGGAAATCTACGCTGTTTTGCAAAAATACAAAACAAATCATGACATCGTTCGAAAAAATGATTTAAAACAAATTGATTCTGAGATAAACATCATTCGTTCCGCATTCTTTAAAATTCCTGGATATCTTACGAATTCGCTTAATAATCTTCTTAAACTCCAAGCTCAATTGAAAGATTCAAAACTGATGAAGCAACAATTTCATATAGAAAGAAATCGATTAAGCGCAGACTACATAAAAGAGTTAAATCATATCCTGGATGATATGTTTAAAAAACTTGATCAGTTTATAGCAGACAATCTTGCTGCCATTGAAGCCAATGCAGACATGAAAAAACAGTTAGAGAATTATCATCTTCTTAAAATCAATTCACCCATCAAATCGAATGTTAGACCTGACGAATGGCCAGAAGAATTACAAAAATTTTGTGATACTTTTGTTGAATATGCAAAACCATTTTATGTATTTATTAGCAAAAAACCTTCAGGCATCGAAGAATCCAAAGAGGTGAAGGTGTTATTTGCTAATAAAAAGAAAGCACATGATCCGCATCCGTTTGTTGCCAGGAATTTATCTATTATTGAGGATACACTTAAATTATTCGAGTCGATGAAATTAACTAATGAAGATCAACACATACTAGAGACCATTACTCTTCTCAAAAAACAACCAGCCCTTCTTCAACAATCGCCGTATCAATTGATAAAGTTATTGCAGGGAACAGTGGAATCGGGTACACCCACTGAAGCCGCAAATAGTCTAACAAGATCATTAAATCGGTTTGTATATTTCGAAAAAATAGAGTTCGATATAAAAACAATGAGTGATGCGATTAATAAAATTCAATTTCCAAAGAAAATTGAATTCCCTGCCGGTGAAGATTTTGTTGAACTTTCGGAAGCCGATAAAACACTTCGAGAGTCTCTTAAAAAACTTAACTTATTAAAGTTTCAATTGAAATCACCACAATTACCGAATAATCAATTTTCAGAAAAGATGGGAGAATATAAGATAGCATTGAAAAATTCACTGGATTTATTATTTGAGACTCTCGATCAAGACATTCAAAGAAATATCCAGTATATTAAAGCCGATCCCAGTATGAATGAAAAATTAGAGATTTATGAAAATTTTAAACGGGAGTTAAATACAATCAAAGAAAAAGAAAATCGAACGCTCGATGAATGGCAAAATACCTTACAATTATATTGTCATTCATATAGTAAACATGCCAAACCATTTTATCAATTTTTTAACAACCTCCATTTTCTGTTGAGACCGACAGAAGCTGATGATGCGGCCTTCAGGGAAAATCGCCAAAGCAAAGAAACCCTATTGGCTAATTTACAACAAAAAGCACTGGATATTCTTGCCTCGCCTGACAAAGAATTACTTCCTAGCATTATACAAACAGAAACAAGAGGTACAACAATCTATAATCCTGCAAAAATACAACAACAACGCATAGCTAATAATAGGGAATCCTTAAAATCAAAGTATCCCGAGCATTATGTTGATATCTATGAAAAATTAGATACGCTTATCAAATCCATTGAAAATACCGATTCGGAACAAACTATCATCGTCAATAAAATGCGATTAAGCGAGTTAAAAGAAAATGAAGGCATCCATCTTCGTAACGCAATATCAACATTGAGTCAGTTGCCACCCGAAGTCGTTAAAAATACGTTAGATTACTATGAAACAGATCCCCTTTTTCTTAAACTTTTTCAAAAAATAAAAATTCATCCTGATTACCTTAGCGCTTATCATGATGCAGCGCATAGAACATCTTTTGATTATATGAGAGACGCTCATGCGCGTAGCTTGAAAAAAGACGCTGAAGAAATGAACAAAGATATCGAAATAAAAGCCGACAATGTCAATCCGCAAATTAAAGAAACTGTATTAAAAGTTTTTCATCTCACCAAAAATAGATATGAATTTCTTTTTATGTTAAATGCAGCAGTCATCAGTCATCCCAACAAAAATGCACTTAAATCTTACATGCTAGATATGGAAACCTCACTGTTGACTACGACTCCCATACCTGACAATCAAGGCTATTTTTCAAAAGCAGTCGAATTGTTTAACTATATCAATAAAAATGAATTGCCTAAATTATTTAAATTCACATCCAAACCAAAAGAAGGCGAAATTTCTGAAGCTTATTCCATTGCATTGTTACTGACTCAAGCCAGTCTGATAGTCAATCAATCAGGTATGGAATCACCTGAGTTGCATGCAAAATTGAATGAGCTCAAAACAGCACTAGAAAATACGACTAAAACTGAAAGAGATCCCAAATTTTCAGACATCATTGCGCCAATGCTTCAAGATATTAAAGATAAACTTGACCAGTTTCCAAAACCAACACACTCTCTTGACTCAAAGCACTGATAATTGTGTTTGAGATAAATTTAATATCCCAATTTAATTTGTGCTTCCGGTTGAAGCTTTTCAGGATCCACATTTTCTTCAACTTTAACTTCAACTTTTTTAGATGTAATAAATTTTTCGCCCGTTTTACATTCCCTGTCCTTCAAAAAATGCATCGCAGCCACTGTTGTTCGATGAAACGGTGGCCGCTTCCAGGCATGGATGGCGTTACAACCGAATTTTGTACCACCCAGACCCGATAACACGGCGCCAGCGATGGTTAATCCCACCAATCCTATACCGTGTGTCGCAAGCACAATCAATGTGGACATCACGCCATAAAGCAATAAACTTGAAAAAGACATGGCCGCAATCGTAGATCTTCTCGGCTGTTTTGATTGATTGGAAAAAGCATTGACTGTTTCCGCATAACTTCTTAAATTCATGATATTGAACGGTTCTCTCACACCAACGGCAGTGCGATGCGCTATGATGGCGAGCATTAACAATTCATCATTTGATTTAGCTTTGGATCTGTCCTTTCGGATTCCCCGTAAAACTTGATCTGCCAACGCATTGTTTTCTGCACCGCCTGTCACAGTGATTTCATGCTCTAGCGATCGAATGGCTGACTGTAATTCATTGCAAGGTCCTTGTGGCCGCAGAATTTTTGATAATCGCTCTCGCTCTAAAATTCCAATGAGTTGATTTTTTTGTTCAATGGCTAAATGCCGCCAAACTATAATGAGACAGGTATCCGTTGCTGTGTGAGTAAATAGTTGTTTAAGCTCGTCATTGTTGAATGATTTAACACATTCTATTACTTTCCTGTTAGAAGTGACATGAAGCCGCTCCTCTTTCACTGCATTGCAATAAGCTTTTTGTGCGACATCTATCCGCGCTTCAGCCCAAGCAGAAAGCGCCGGATGACACTCCAGAAGAAAGTCTGCATTCTTCAGATAAATGAGTATTTCTGTTAAGGCATCCGCACACACAGCATATGACAGTTGATTCCAGCGCAGCAAATCCCATATTTCAGACAGTTTCCGATGATGTCCCTTTTTCATCAATTCATTATATTTGGTGGAATTTGGCCCATGAGGTATTTTTTTCAGTTCTTCGAGGAATAATTCAAAATTCGCGATGGCTACTTTTTGCTGATCCTGAGTCTCGCGTCCAACACTATTATGTTTTGATAAACCATTACTCAGCGCCTCTAATGCAGAATCAATGCGACAATCTTCCAGATAAAATTCTACGGCAAAATAATAGGCTGCTGTTTCTGCCGAGTGATTTTTAAGACGCTCACGCTCCTGGTCAGTCAGCTTTACGAATTGATGGGTCGTTGAATTTAAATAACAAAAGCGTTTTTGCGCTCTGGATGCACGAAGACACTCATCAATGGAGACGGCATTGCCATCATCGGTCAATAGCATTTCTGCGAGCGATACGGAAGGATGCATTTGTTGAACATTCGGGAGAGTAGGCATTAAATACTTTAAACAATTAACCCCTTTTTCATCCGGCGTACAGCATTCGCTGAGTTTTTCGGCCAATCGTAAACAAAACTGGGTCGATGGAAGATCGGGTACATTCAGATAGGCAGCCGGCTTTCCGTTAATTTTCTGCCAGCGTTTTGCAAGAAAATCCTCTGCCATCTGTTTTACCCTGTCAAACGGCCAGGATTTGATATCATAGAGCTCTATAAATTCTTTTAACTCCTGGCGGAAATGAAAATCCAGAAGGACTTGTGCATTATCTAGTTTATAATCAGCAAGATCTACGTAGTCAGCCGAAAAAAAATCAGCCAGGGTTCTAGGATTTTTTCGAAACATTTCTACCCCATCTATTGCATTTCCGTTACTAACCCATCCATTAGAACATATCCATATTAAGAAACTCTTAAAGAAAAAATCCCTGAAAAATCCGTCAAATTTCCCCTGCAAAATCCCCCTTGAAAAGTGCTAGACATCCCCCCTATTAAACTCCATAATTTGAACGATACTTCATTCTGGAAACTCAGGGGAAAATGACAGCGAATGTAATCGAACTTCGAGGCGTTTCGAAGGCAATTCATGATCATCAAATTTTGTTTGATATCAATCTCGAAGTCCATAACGGTGAGTTTTTGACGTTATTGGGGCCTTCCGGATGCGGTAAAACAACGCTGTTACGTTTAATTTCCGGATTTGAAACGCCAACGACCGGCAAAATCTTTATTAATGGTAAAGATGTAGACGGCCTGCCGCCGCACTTGCGTCACGTACACACTGTCTTCCAGAGTTATGCGCTTTTTCCTCACATGACTGTCTACGAAAATATTGCCTTTGGCCTGCGCTGCCAAAAATTACCGAAACAGGAAATTGAGCAACGCGTAGCAGAAGTACTCAAAATCGTCAAACTGGAAAAATATATCAAACGGAAACCCGAACAACTGAGCGGCGGCCAGCAACAGCGTGTCGCGATTGCCCGGGCTGTCGTCAATCGGCCTCTCGTCTTGTTACTCGATGAACCGTTAAGCTCACTCGATTATCGCTTGCGTAAAACCATGCAAATCGAACTAAAACAGTTGCAGCGCAAACTTGGCATCACTTTCATTTTCGTGACACATGACCAGGAAGAGGCGTTATCCATGTCCGATCGTGTGGTTGTCATGCATGAAGGCGGCATCGAACAAATAGGCACACCTCGCCAGGTTTATGAAAAACCACAAAATTTGACAGTTGCACAGTTCATTGGCGAAGTGAATATTTTTGAAAGTGAAGTGCTTTCCATCCATGAAAACAAAATTACAGTCAACATTCAGGGTAAAAAACGTATCGTCAAAAGTACCAGACCGTTCACGATCGGACAAAAGGCGCATGTTTTAGTCAGGCCCGAAGATTTGCGTGTCTGGGATCACTCCGAAGTGGATGACACCAATGATATGTTCCCAGGCATCGTCGAAGAAGTTATTTATAAAGGGACAACCGTTGATCTCATGGTCCGTTTATCCAACAACCAGTTAGTGGCGGCCACCGAATTTTTCGATGAAGATGATGATCGCCTGGAATATGCGATCGGCGAACAAGTTTGGGCCACATGGCTTTCAGGTTGGGAGGTTATCCTGCCGCATGAAACATGACAGTCTTTTTAAACAATTTTCACTCTCTGTCATCTGGTTTTGGCTTCTTATTTTTGCCTTGTTACCCTTTGGTTTAGTCACGATCGCAAGCTTCCTGAGTCGTAATGATAGCCATTTGATCACACTGCCGCTGACACTGATCAATTATTTACAACTCAACAATGCGATTTATATCAAAATCTTCAAAGAATCTTTCTATGTGGCTGGCATTTGTACGGCCATTTGTCTGTTACTCGGCTATCCTTTCGCCTATTTCATTGCGCGCATGGAAAATGGGTATAAAAATTTACTGATACTGCTCGTCATCATTCCCTTCTGGACCAGTTCTCTCATCCGTTGTTACTCCATGATTACGATTTTAAAACCTAAAGGACTGATTAATTCCATTTTGCTGTGGCTCGGGATTATTGATAAACCATTACCCTTGTTATTCACCGACACATCGGTGATGATTGGGTTAGTTTATAATTTATTACCTTTCATGATCCTGCCGTTGTTGACGAACATTGAGCGGCTCGATCGTCGATTAATTGATGCAGCACGGGATTTGGGAGCCAACCGTTTGACGACTTTCCGAAAAGTTGTTTTACCCTTAACATTACCCGGTATTTTGTCGGGTTGCATTTTAGTCTTTTTGCCCGCCATGACGATTTTTTATATCCCGGATTTGCTCGGCGGTTCAAAATCGATACTTCTCGGTAATCTGATACAAAACCAATTTTTGATTGCTGAAAATTGGCCACTGGGTTCGGCAATCAGTATTGTGTTTACTTTATTGCTGGCGATATTGTTATTGATTTACTGGCAAAGCACGCGCGGCAGCCAATCACGAGATTTACTATGAGACGCTTTCCGATCGCCTCTTATTTAACAGCCATTTATTTATTTTTTTATATTCCGATTATCATCCTGATCGCCTATTCATTTAACCAGGCACAATATTCCCTCGTCTGGCATGGTTTTTCATTGCGCTGGTATCACGAATTATTTTCAGACGCCGATCTTTGGATTGCGGTCAGTCATTCCTTAGTATTAGGAATTTTTGCAGCAACCATTGCCATGTGTATCGGCGGGCTGGCGGCTGTCTGTTTATATCGTTATGATTTTTTAGGCCGGAATGTTTTGTATGGTCTGGTTTTTATTCTCATTTTATCTCCGGATATCGTGATGGGCATATCCCTCTTGATTTTATTCAGCCTGCTTAAAATTTCGCTTGGCTTCTGGAGCCTGTTATTGGCCCATATTACATTTTGCATACCCTTCGTAGTCGTGACGGTTTACAGTCGTATTGTGAGTTTTGATCAATATATTTTTGAAGCGGCCAAAGATTTGGGTGCAACGGATATCGTCATATTAACTCGCGTCATTCTGCCTCTACTTTGGCCGGCGCTCCTCGCGGGATGGCTGTTAAGTTTTACGCTCTCACTGGATGATGTGATTATCAGTTATTTCGTCGCGGGACCGGATTTTGAAATTTTACCGCTTAAAATTTATTCGATGGTACGATTGGGTGTTAAACCGGAAATTAATGCGCTTTGCAGTATCACATTTTTATTAACATTGGCTTTGATCATTTTCTCTCAATTGATTGGGAGAAAAAAACCGTGAAACGACTATTAAAAGTTATTTTGCTAAGCGCATTTTTTTTAACGGGCTCTCTTTATGCCGCCGACGATAATGTGCTTAATCTATATACCTGGTCCGGTGTCATTCCCGACTTTATTATTCAACAATTTGAAAAAGAAACCGGTATTAAAGTCAATTTTTCAACGTACGACAGCAATGAAACCATGTATGCCAAATTAAAAGCCACGAAAGACGCGGGCTATGACGTGGTCGAACCGTCCAGTTATTATGTGGATCGTATGCGGCGACAAGGCATGCTTGAAAAAATAGAGGCTTCGCAGTTATCCCATTTCAACAATGAAGATCCCGAATTTCTTAATCAATCGTATGACCCGCATAATTATTTCAGTATTCCTTTTATTTGGGGTGTGACGGGTATTTTTGTTAACAAGGAGACTTATCCCGAGAATAGCATTACCCATTGGACTGATCTCTGGAACAAAAAATATGACAATCAGTTAATGCTGCTGGATGATTCGCGTGAAGTCTTTGCCATTGCATTATTGTCATTGGGTTATTCTATTAATGACAGCAACCCGGATCATATCAATCAAGCCTATCTGAAATTGAAGCAATTAAGCGCCAACATTAAAATTTTCAAAAGCGATGGTGTCATCACTATCCTGATTGATGAAGATGCGAACATCGGGATGGCCTGGAATGGTGATCTTTATAAAGCTAAAAAAGAAAATCCCAAATTGGAATTTATCTATCCTGAAGAAGGTTTTGTGATTTGGGTCGATAATTTTGCCATTCCGAAAGGGGCGCCGCATCTCAAAAACGCCTATCGATTTTTAAATTTTATGCTGCGTGCCGATATTGCCAAAGCGGTGAGCCTCAATAATGATTACCCTACACCGAATTTAGCAGCGAAAAAATTATTACCGCCTGACGTTCGTAATAACCCGATCGTTTACCCTTCGCATGCTATTTTGCGACGAGGTCAATTTCAAACGGATATTAGTGATGAAGCGATTGAACTTTACGAGCGGTATTGGGAAAAATTGAAGATGGAAGGATAGGCATTTTTATTATGACCAAGGGAAAAATCATGCTTTGTTTTTTTCGCTTTTTTTTGATCGCACTTTTCTCAGTGGGTCTGATCCATCCACTCTTTGCATCGTCTGCAAAAATCGTCAATGTGTATACATTTGGTGAAGAAATTCCAGACAGTGTCATCGCACAATTCGAAAAAGAAACGGGCATCAAAGTCAATAACAGCGCTTATGAAACCAATGAAATCATGTACTCCAAAATACGCGCGGCGGCGAATCCGGGCTATGACGTGATTGAACCGTCGAGCTACTACGTTGATCGCATGCGCCGTCAAGGCATGTTAGAAAAATTGGATAAAACAAAATTGCCTGAATACAAAAATCTGGATCCTGCTTTTTTGGATATTCGCTATGATCCTCACAGCGAATACAGTATTCCTTTTGTTTGGGGTATTACGGGTATTTTTATGAATAATGGTTATTTCCCGCCGAGTGAAATAAGATCGGAAG
>CAZEEF010000007.1:0-25550 GCA_964511095.1 uncultured Coxiellaceae bacterium
CGCCTCCTTCGGAGGCTCGCGATGACGAATTACGCAACAACGCCGGCTTGTCCGCAGGACGACGTGGTGGGGAGTTAACCCCGTTTTTGTCAGAATTTTTTATATTAATCATGAACTTACGTGATTTTTGGGCCTAAAAACGTGAAAAGTGTTACACAAATTTTAAAATTCATTAATATAATCATATAGTTAGCTCACTTTTCCCAGGCCGCGAACGATAGGATTATTCATTCACATTCACTTTCATCATGACATACGGATTATAAGCTTCCGCTTTGAATCCATATTTTTGATACAAACCATGTGCATCTTCCGTCATTAAAAACCAGCGGAAAATGCCTCGCAATCGGGGATGCGCCAGAACATATTTCATCAATGCCTTGCCGACGCCCTTCTTGCGATGCTCATCATCAATATAGACATCCCAAAGTGAGGCAAATTCAGAAAAATCTGTGATAACACGCGCAAAGCCGATTTGTTTACCTTGATAAAACACACTAAAACAAATCGAATTTTCAATAATTAAATGAAACCGTTCGGGCGGTAAACCCGTGGAATAACGGGAAGGGATGCAGAGCAATTTATAAAGGTATTCAATATCCAGCTTTTTTTTGTCGGCTGTCAAAAGAAAATCACCGAATAGAAGCTCTTCATAGGGTTTATGGTAAGTCATTTGAAACCTTTTACTTTAAATAAAAGCTATTCTGCCTCGACTAACTGCGGTGTCAAGCATTACATACCTTGCGCGCTCGATCAGCAGATGATAAAAATGCACGTTTCATTCGGTTTAATAAAAGGATTAATATGCCGCTACATGATCTGCATCTCCATTATGCTACCCTCATTGATCAAGCGATTGCTCACTTATTACCTGCGTTTCATGAATTGCCGGCAAACGATGCCATTTTAGCGCTGCAAATTCTTTCGGAACAAGAAATGCTGGATGAAAATGCGGGAACTTATTTGCCGCTTCCCAAAGCACTATCGAAGAAACGGTTTCATAAAATCAAAGAAACACTTCAGACATTGCATCGTATTATGCAAAATCCTAACCCTGAAAAAGAAGCAAAATACTCTCCTAACCAGGGAAACGAACTTTATTTTGGTGTCTTTGGTTTAGAAAAACGACCTACAAGAGAACAAGCTATTACAAGCCAATTGGTTCGTCATTATCTGATCCATCAATTTCAATTAAAAATAGGGGTGTTGAAATTATGGGAACCTTTCGCCCTGCCTTATCTCGCCGTATGGAAGAAAAACGATCCCTCTCGCTATCAATGCGCGCTCGCTCAGTGGATTAAAAATGAGGCGAAAGGCATGCCGGATACACTCAAAAAAATGATTCATTTCGGTGGCATTTTACAGATAAAAATGCAAAAACTCATTAAAGAAGAAACGCCCTCCATGACAGAAGAAAACAGAAAATTGTTAGCGGAAGCCGTGGTGAATCAATTAACTGAATTTACACCTGCTCTATTTGATTCTGACACCAAAATACTGGAACGTGTTTTGCTCATCAATCCAATGGACAGCACCCATCCATCCTCTGAACTTCAGCGTGCCGCACTCAGTAAAATGCAACAACATCTGCAAGACAAACACATTCACGAAATCATTCCGGTAAGCCAATCGTTTATTGCAGCAGAACAGGCGTATCGATTAATCTGTCATTACAAAAAAGTATTCTTAAAGGAAGTCACACTGCACGATTCTGCAGAAACACATTGCGAAGCGTATTTAAAACATATTACAGAAGCAACACCTCAAATGGTAAAAGCAATGGATCAGGATAAATTAACTGTTGTTAATTTATTCTTAACTCGCATGAATTCCTATTTAAAAGATAATCCCGTTGATTTTATAGAAAATTGTTTTAGACGCTTTTTTGCAGGTAATCGAATGGAACAAGATGAACTTTTTTCTGAGGTAATGAAATTACATGCTCAAAACAAACTGTATCTGAAAGATGATGTGATTCATAAAATGATTCGGGTCATGGAGGAACCTAACCTGGATCCACATCCCTATAACGTGAATCGTATCATGTTGCATGCCTGCCTGATACCCATCAAACAATGGACGCCTCTTTTTGTCGCTGCGTTTAATAATGTACTGCTTTTTTTGCAAAACAAGAAGGAAGAAACCATTAACGCCAGAGATAAACGCTATGCTTATCCTGCTCAGTTTATCAATCAATTAATATGGTTAAGTAATGTTTTTTACAGCGTGAATAACACAAGGACTGAAGAGCAGCCTGTCACCTGGTTTCCCCTGCTCTATTATCCCAAAACAGTATACGATTTCAATCGACTCCTTGTTTTATATACCGCGCTCAGTGAAAGCTGGTCAGATATCATCAAAACGTTATCTGTTTTTTTCAAAATCATGGAGCATTTGAGCCATATCCGTTTCAATTCCATCAGAAGTACTGTCGCTGCTGCGATATGTACAGATTTGGAGTTAAAAAAAAGATGGCCTGATCTTATCGCATCCCTGGATGACTATCAACGCTGCATTGTGTTCTTTGGTGATTATCAGCATAAATCTATTTTTAACGCGATCCAATGGAAATTGCATACGCTGATCAAAAAAGCCGGGGATTATATTTACGCACGAACTCTTTTAGCAAACTCAACACAGGAACAAAGTAAGCTATTTCATGATTTAACAGACAAATGGGGTGACATCATTCTAACGGCAGATGATTTTTGTCAGTTACTGCCGCATTTTAAATTAAAACAATTTTCTGTGGTTTGTCACGCGCTACAAGATAGATGGGAAAAAATCATCACATCGCCTGCTGATTTTATCAAAATAATAAATGCCATTCAGACACATTTTCCTTCGATGCTAGAAGAGAAAAAAGCAGTCATCTTTAGAGTGATAAAAAAAATATTGCCTAAAATCATTCGATCTTGTGAGGCTATCAAAGAAATGATGGTTCATCTCACATTCAGACAATGCATTGACATGTTAGAGGGTCTCAAAAATGAAATGGGCTCCATCATTCATACCTACACGGATTTATTAGACATAGTCAATCATTTCAAATACTATCAAAAAAAACCACTGCCCCTTGTGATCATTGAACAGGTATCACATATACCGCTATCAATAGAATCGTTAGCATTAATTTTTAATGCGGGTCGAGAAGAACATAAGACTTTTTATCGCTATTTAAAAACACGAATTCCGACCTGTATCAACAGTCTGGATGATCTATTTTTAATTCAGCCATTTTTAAAAACAAAGGAATTTATAGAAGTCGTTGAGAGTGTCATCGATAAACTGCCTGATATGATTCATCATATAGAGGATTTGGTAAAAATAGTTCAACATGCTAAACCTAATCAAGGCGTTGCTATTTGTCTTGCTTTAAAAAATCAAACGGTGGGCTTGCTCACGAAAAAAAAAATCGTTCACATGATTAATACGTACCAGGATTTATTGACATTATTGGGTTCTTCGGGTAAAGAAAAAAATATTCTTCTCTGTAACGCTTTTAAAGACATCCTCCCTGATATTTTGATTGATTTTTTTCGTGTGTTAGATCGATTGTTTTATACATTGGAAAGGACAGATCCCGAAGTCATGGTGATTCTGAAAGAAATCAGACCTGAAATCGTTAAGAAAATAGCCAAAAATGTGAATCGCTGGAGTGGTGATCAGGCACAACTCACGATGATTTCACATGAAGAAAAAAGGCATGTCGAACCGCCGCGCGCGCCCATGAAAATTGAGCCGGTTCCCATTCAAGAGATGGATGTTAAATCATTTCCGACAAGACCCAAAAAATGTTCTGAATTATTTTTGCTGCAACTCCATTCTCTATTTTCCAAAGCGATACCCGGTATGAAGCAAAATACGCCTGAATCACATTCAAAGACGCTCCATCGCCTGAAAGTTGGCCGATAAATCTTGCCAGCAATCCAGATAGTTTGGCTGACGAAACGCCGCATTCAATCCATGCGGCGTCAGGCGCCAGACTTGGCAGGCTTCGAACATAAAGGCCAGCGTATTGTCATAATATTCTGGCTGCAAGGCAGCCTCTGTTCCTTTTTCAAAGGCCTGTTTATCGGGGCCGTGCGCTGACATGCAATTATGTAAACTACCGCCGCCTGGCACAAATCCTGTTTCTTTTGCATCGTACACACCCTGAATCAATCCCATATATTCATTCATAATATTGCGATGATAATACGGCGGTCGAAATGTTTCTTCGGCAACCATCCAGCGCGGCGGAAAAATCACAAAATCCACATTGGCGATACCTGCCTGTTGTGAGGGTGAAGTGAGAACAGTAAAAATGGATGGATCCGGATGATCAAAACTGACTGAGTTGATCGTGTTAAAATGTTTTAAATCATATTTATAAGGCACATAATTGCCATGCCAAGCGACAACATCGAGCGGTGAATGTGAGAGATTTGCAGACCACAATGTCCCTTGAAATTTCGTCAGCAATTGAAAATCACCGTTTCGTTTTTCAAATGCGGCAACCGGTATTTCAAAATCCCGTGGATTCGCCAATCCATTCGCACCCATCACGCCCAATTCGGGTAACCGAAATGGCATGCCGACATTTTCACAAATATAACCGCGCGCTTTTTCATTCAATAAAATCACTTGAAATTTAATGCCGCGTGGAATCACTATGATTTCACCGGGTTTGACATCTAACTCACCCATTTCCGTCCGAAATTGCAAACCGCCTTCTTGTGGCACAATCAATAATTCGCCATCTGCATTATAAAAAAATTCATCTTGCATCGATGTATTGGTGACATACAAATGAATGGCGGCACCTTCATTGCCTGCCAGTGTGAATAATCCCTGTATAAAATTTTTTTTATCTTCTGGATAAGGAATGGGATTCCAACGCATTTGGGTTGGCGGTGTCGGAATGGCATTAAACGGCGGTGATGCGAGAAAATCGTGCGGCACGGCGACAAAATCACTGTGCACAACAGAGGGTTTAATACGATATAACCAACTATGCAAATTCAAATGCCGCGGCAGCGTAAAAGCACTGCCGCTCACTTGTTCCGTATACAAACCGTATGCCACTTTTTGCGGTGAATTGCGGCCTTTCATTAAGACATTTTTCAACGCTTCTGATTGGAAATGATTGCCAAATCCATAGAGAGAATGATTCATTTTTTAAATACCTCACTCAATGCCGTTAACAGTTTTTCATTTTCTTCCAGCGTCCCCACTGTCACACGCAAATAGGTCGGCATGCCATACGCGCTTAAGGGACGCACAATCACACCCTGATATAATAATTTTTGATAAACAGCCATCGCATCCTCTTTCACATTGATCGTGATAAAATTACCTAACGATGGAATATAATCAATCGCCGATTTTTTAAATGCTTCCTCTAAAAATGCCATTCCCAATTTATTTAACTGGATGCTTTTTCGAATGTGTTCTTGATCCGATAAAGCCGCTAACGCTGCACTCGCAGCAATGCTGTTCACATTAAATGGCAATCGCGCGCGATTTAACATGTCTGCAATAGCCGGTGATGAAATGGAATACCCTAAACGCAAACCCGCTAATCCATACGCTTTCGAAAAAGTTCGCGTGATCACCAGATTGGAATATTGATTTAATAAGGGCAGTAAATTGAGATAATTCGGCTGCTGAATATATTCATGATACGCCTCATCGACAACAATCAATACATGGGACGGAACGGAATTTAACAGTAACAACATATCATGTGCATTCGTATAAGTGCCCGTCGGATTATTGGGATTGACGACAAAAACCATTCGCGTTTTTTCATCAATCGCTGCAATCATTTGTCTAATATCATGACCAAATTGTTTTGCAGGCACGGTACGCATTTCAACACCATAACTTTTTATTAATAATTGAATCGTCAAAAAAGCATATTGTGAAACGATGGCTGCACTGTTTTCTTTTAAATACGTTTTAGTTATTAATTCCAGAATATTTTCTGAACCATTTCCAATCGTCAATTGTGTCGGATTGACCTGTAAAAAATGCGCCAGCGCCTGTTTCAGTTCAAAACAGCCGCCATCGGGATATAAATGCGCTTTTTGCAGCATTTTTTCAGCGGCAAGCAAGGCGCGCGGACTCGGACCTAATGGATTTTCATTGCTCGCAAGCTTAATCACCGAAAAAATGCCTAATTCACGCTGAACTTCTTCAATGGGTTTCCCCGGCTGATAGGGTGTAATATTTCGAATATGATCATTCGCCAATGCCCGAAAATCAATGTCCGTCATGCCATCGTCTCCTCTGTTGGCCAGGCGGCTTGAAACGCCGGTTGCTGTTGACAATGCAAATCGATTCGCACCAACGTTGGATAAGCCTCCACATCACAATGGAATCGCCGCGCATTAAATAATTGCGGCACCAAACAAATATCGGCGATGGTTAACTGATTTCCAAAACAATAATCGCCTGTGTATCGGGATTGACTGAGATTTTTTTCAAGTGCCGATAATCCTTTTTCAATCCAATGCTGATACCATTGATTTCTTTTTTCATCCGTGAGTCCCAATTCATGCGTGAGATAATTCAATACGCGTAAATTATTTAATGGATGAATATCGGCGGCAATCATCAAGGCAAATGAACGTGCCAGCACTTTTTGATACGAATCGGATGGAAACACACTGGGCGTCGGATGCATTTCTTCCAGATAGTCTATAATCGCTAATGACTGATGAATGATTTTATCATTATCCCGCAAAACAGGGACCAATCCTTGCGGATTGATTTGTTGAAATGCTTCCGCATCGTGTTCATTTTTCGCGAGATGAATGGATCGCTTTTCGTAAGCTAACCCTTTAAAATGCAATGCGATTCTGACGCGAAAACTGGCTGAAGATCGATAATAATCATAAAGCGTTAGCATCATACAATTCCTTTTGATTAGCAGGCAAATATTCCGTGACACGTTGTCTTATCGCACCAAAAATACTTTGATTTTGTTTATTAAACATTTCAATACGCACTTCATCATTGAATTGCATAAAAGGAGTGATGGATTTTCCCTGTTGCAAGATTTCCAGCACCCGTTTTTCTGCGATACAAGATGAACCTTGACGGCGATCCACATTGGAAACGGTACCCGAACCAATAATAGAACCTGCCACCAATGGACGCGTTTTGGCAGCATGCGCTACCAGCGTTGGAAAATCAAACGTCATATCGACACCTGCATTCGGTTCGCCAAATAATTGGTTATTCAAATGCGTGACCAGGGGTAAATGCACTTTGCAGCCATCCCATGCGTCACCCAATTCATCTGGCGTCACTGCAACGGGTGAAAAAGCACTCGACGGTTTACTCTGAAAAAAACCAAATCCCTTATTCAATTCAGCCGGAATTAAATTGCGTAATGACACATCGTTCACCAACATCAATAAACAAATGGATTGCATCGCCTCACCCGGTGTTGCGCCCATGGCAACATCGGTTGTGATCACTGCTATTTCTGCTTCAAAATCCACCCCCCATTCAATATTTTCAATGAGAATATCATCCTGCGGCCCCAAAAAATGATCCGAACCGCCTTGATACATCAATGGACTCGTCCAGAAATCCGCTGGCATTTCAGCACCGCGTGCTTTACGCACGAGCTCAACATGGTTAACGTAAGCACTGCCATCTGCCCATTGATAAGCACGCGGCAAGGGTGCTGCAATAGCTTCATCAGTAAAAGACAGTGTATTTTTTAATTTGCCCGCATTGAGTGCATGATAATAATCCAGCAGCGCAGGACAACAGTCAGACCAATGATCAAGCGCCTGTTGTAACGTGGATGCAACATCTGTTACAACAACCGCTTGCATTAAATCACGACTCACCACAACCAGTTGACCGTCACGCGTATTATTTTTTAAAGTAGCCAGTTTCATATTTTTTTATTTTCCATTCTTAAGTTGTCAAGACACCACGATGAATCTGATCGAGCTCAATGGATTCAAATAGTGCTTTAAAATTGCCTTCACCAAATCCTTCATCGCCTTTGCGCTGAATAATTTCGAAAAAAACAGGACCTAACATATTTTGTGTGAAAATTTGCAACAGTAATTTTTTTTCGTTTTGCGTTGTACCATCCAGCAAAATGCGATTTTTACGTAAACGCTCACTGTCTTCGCCATGCAAAGGCAAGCGTTGTTCCAGTAACGCATAATAAGTATCCGGTGTATCCAAAAATTGTAATCCTTGCGTTTTTAATTGTTCGACCGTCGAATAAATTTCTGACGTGCCTAATGCAATATGCTGAATGCCTTCGCCTTTGAACTCTTTCAGAAATTCTTCAATCTGTGATTTATCATCAGACGATTCATTCAGCGGAATACGAATTTTTCCGCAGGGACTGGTTAATGCACGACTTTTTAATCCTGTTAATTTTCCTTCAATATCAAAATAACGAATTTCTCTGAAATTAAAAATTTTTCCGTAAAATTCAGCCCACTTATCCATGTTGCCGCGATATAAATTATGGGTGACATGATCTAAATAAGTTAAACCGACAGGTTTGACATCGGAATGATTTTGTCTGCAGTCAGAAAAATCTTTCATGTAATTTGCCTGTTGATGTTCATCATCCACCAGATAAATGACACTGCCGCCTACCCCATAAATCGCAGGACAGGCATAAGCGCCTTCTTCACAGACTGTTGCGCCATTGGCAACGGCATGTTGAAGGGCTGCCTTTGCATCGTTGACTCGAAACCCCATGGCACAAGCAGAGGGTCCATGTAATTTTGCAAATTCAGAGGCTAAAGAATTCGGAGCCCGATTGACGATAAATTTAATGTTATTTTGCTGATAAATAATGATATTGTGTTTATGATGTCTTGCGGCGACTGAAAAACCCAACGATAGAAATTGTCTTTCAAGTACGTCGGGTTCGGTGGTTGAAAATTCAAGAAAATCAAAACCATCCGTACCTGCTGGATTATAATTTTGCATTTTGGACCCTCCTGGTTGATATGCAATGACTGGAAATAGAATATAATATAAGTTATCGTCCAATCAAAGAATTCTGAGCTAATACTTATGTCATACAAACAAACGCATTATGTTTCAAAACCCGTGGATGCCAATGGCGTTGCACATTACACCGAAGAAGAAAATGCGGTCTGGCAAACACTCATTGAACGTCAAATAAAAATTATTCAAAATCGGGCTTGTGATGAGTATGTGGAAGGTGTGAAAAAACTTCACATGCCGGTGGATAGAATTCCTCAGTGCAAAGAAGTTTCTGATATATTACTCGAAGCAACGGGTTGGCAACTGGAGCCTGTACCCGCCTTGATTCCCTTTGAAAAATTTTTTCATTTGTTAGCGAATCGACGCTTTCCTGCAGCCACCTTTATCCGAACACGTGAAGAACTGGATTATTTAGAGGAACCGGATATTTTTCATGAAGTGTTTGGACACAGCCCATTACTCACCAATAAAGCGTATGCGGAATTCACGCATACTTATGGCAAACTGGGCTTAAATGCGAGTAAAGAAGATCGCGCACTGCTCGCGAGACTTTATTGGTTCACCATTGAATTTGGATTGATTAAAAAAAATAATAACATCCGAATTTATGGCGGCGGCATTCTGTCTTCCAAAGGCGAAACGATTTACAGTCTCGAAGATCCCACCGTTGAACGCAGACCGTTTGATCCATTAGAAGCCTTGCGTACACCTTACCGAATTAATATCATGCAACCGATTTATTATGTCATCGACAGTTTTGATACGTTATTTGATTTAACCAATACGGATTTGATTGGCTTGATTCACAAAGCACGTGAATTGGGTGAATATGATCCTGTTTATCCCCCCGGAGTATAAATAAAAATGAACCAGACTTGTGATTTACAATCAAAACGCTGTGTACCGTGTGAAGGCGGTATTCCTGCTCTTTCGAAAGATAAAATAAACACTTTATTGACCCACCTGAATCATTGGGAAGTCAATACAGAAGGAACGAAAATAACACGTCGCTTTACCTTTAAAAATTTCTATAAAACCATGGCATTTGTCAATGCGATTGCCTGGATGGCTAACCAGGAAAATCATCATCCGGATATGGAGATCGGTTATAACTATTGTGTTGTTCATTATACGACGCATGCCGTTCAGGGGTTATCCGAAAATGACTTTATCTGCGCTGCCAAAGTCGATGCATTAGGGACTCTCTAAGGCTTTTTTGAGCTCATTTTGATCAAAATAGTTGGCTTAGCATAAAACACGGTATAGAATATCGTCGATTTGTTTTATCTTTTAAAGTCTTTCGGAGTAAATAATGACGATGAAAAAATTTGTAACTGCATTAGTCGCACTCATCACTAGCCTTTCTTTAGTGGGATGTGCTGATATGACCAAACAGGATGTAGGTACCGTTTCAGGCGGCGTGGTAGGTGGTTTACTGGGAAGCCAGTTTGGCGGTGGTAGTGGTAAATTATTGGCGGTAGGCGCAGGCGCATTAGCAGGCGCATTGATTGGCGGCGCGCTGGGTAAAAACATGGATGATGTCGATCGAATGAAAATGAACCGGGCGCTGGAAAGCAATTCGGTCGGTCAACCGGCTTATTGGCAAAATCAAAAAACAGGCGCAAGCTATACCGTTGTTCCCACTAAAAATGTGACGGTACATGGTAATCAATATTGTCGTGAGTATCGTTCTGTTGCGGATGTGGCTGGCAAGCAACAACAAGTTTATGGAACAGCTTGTCGACAACCGGATGGCTCCTGGAAAGTGGTGAGTTAAATAAAGTTTTTGTCATGCCAGTGTGTTTTTAGCTGGCATGACAGCTTTTTCATCTAAATAATAAGGAAATTTTCTATGCAACACATCGGATTTATCGGTCTCGGCATCATGGGCAAACCCATGGCAATCAATTTACTGCGTGCCGGCTACACCGTATCAATTTATGCACGTCGACCTGAAGTGGCTGAACCGCTTGTCAAAGCTGGCGCTACCCTTTTTTCATCTCCCGCAGAACTCGCCCAATCCGGTGTCAATGTCATTATTACCATCGTGCCAGCAACTGCCGATGTGGATGAAGTCTTAAATGGCAGAAAAGGCATTATCCACACAGCCAAACCCGGTTGTATTGTCATCGACATGAGCACGATTTCAGCATCGGCGACACAACGTATTGCGGCACAACTTGCCAAAAAACAAATTGAAATGCTGGATGCGCCCGTATCGGGCGGTGAAAAAGGCGCCATCGAAGGTTCGTTATCCATTATGGTAGGCGGCAAAGCAGAGATCTTGAAAAAAGTACATCCTATCCTGCAAAAACTGGGAAAACGCATTGTCCACATCGGCGATCATGGCGCCGGACAAATTGCCAAAGCCTGTAATCAAATCATTATTGCCGAAACCATTGTGGGCGTCAGCGAAGCATTGGCGTTGGCGAAAGCGTCTGGCGTCGATCCCATCAAAGTGCGTGAAGCGTTGTTGGGCGGTTTTGCCAGCAGTCGCGTACTGGAAATTCACGGTCAACGCATGTTAGAAAGTGATTACACACCCGGATTCAAATCTGTTTTACATCGAAAAGATATGCATCTCGCCCTGGAACAAGCCCACCAGGTGAATGTCGATTTGCCTGGCGCGAAGCATGCCATGCATAGCCTCGACCGTCTGGTGCTCAAAGGTCATGGCGAATTGGATTCTTCTGCCATCCATTTATTAGTTGAGGAATAATATGGCCAAGGCCAAAATCACACATGCCTGTCAGGCGTGTGGTGCACAATTTCCAAAATGGTCGGGGCAGTGCCTCGGTTGCGGCGCCTGGAACAGTATTGTTGAAGAAATCACTCAGATTGCAACACACCCTCGTTATCAAGGTTATGCTGTTGGCGAACCGGCTATCACGCAAATGTGTGAAATTACGTTAGAGGAACAGGAAGCGCGTCTTCTGACTGGATTAAAAGAACTGGATCGTGTATTAGGCGGCGGTTTGGTCATGGGATCCGTTGTATTAATTGGCGGTGATCCGGGTATTGGTAAATCAACGTTGTTATTGCAAACATTATGCCATCTCGCGGCACAGTTAAAAGTGTTATACATCACAGGTGAAGAATCATTGCAGCAAGTCACGATGCGCGCGCGCCGCCTGGGATTACCGGAAGAAAATTTATTATTACTCGCCGACACGCACGTTGAACGCATTTTAAAACATGCACAAAAAGAAAATCCGCGTGTACTCGTGATCGATTCCATTCAAACCATGCATACGGATTTATTACAATCGGCACCGGGCGCTGTCGGGCAAGTGCGTGAAAGTGCGGCTCAACTCGTTAAATTTGCAAAACAGACACAAACCGCATTATTTCTCGTCGGTCACGTGACAAAAGAAGGGACATTGGCTGGACCGCGTGTCTTGGAACACATGGTCGATACGGTGCTTTATTTTGAAGGCGAACAAGATAGTCGTTATCGATTAATTCGTGGTATTAAAAATCGATTTGGTGCGGTGAATGAATTGGGGATTTTTGCGATGACGGATAAAGGATTGCGTGAAATCAGCAATCCTTCCGCCATTTTTTTATCGCGTTATGAAAAACCGGTTTCTGGCAGTGTCATTATGGCAACGAAAGAAGGCACGCGACCTTTACTCGTTGAAGTCCAAGCCTTGGTCGATCAAAGTCATATGGGAAACCCGCGTCGCGTTTGTGTCGGACTGGATGCTCAACGTCTTTCGATGTTATTGGCTGTTTTACATCGTCACAGTGGCATTGCGACATTTGATCAGGATGTTTTTGTGAATGCCGTGGGCGGTGTTCGTGTGACGGAAACAGGCGGTGATTTAGCGCTTTTACTGGCCGTATTATCCAGTTTACGCAATCGTCCCGTACCACATGATCTTATTATTTTTGGTGAAGTCGGATTAGCCGGTGAAATTCGTCCAGTACAAGGCGGTCAGGAACGTTTGCGTGAAGCCGCAAAACATGGATTTAAACGCGCCATTGTGCCGCATGCCAATGCGCCGAAAGATAAAATAGAAGGCATGCAAATCTTTGCTGCACAATCATTGCAGGAAACAGTCGATTATTTTAAAACTATTTAAAATTCATTTGAGAGGGATATTCCTATGAAAAGCTACTCGTCACGAAAAAAAACTTCCTTTGATGACAGCCAGTCACCGGTTGATAAAAAAACGCTTGATGATTTGTGCAAGACATTTCAAACAATTGTTCAACATATTCAATCGTACGATAGTGACTATGTTTTAGATCAGCAAACAGATCAGATTGCCATTGAAAATTTTGTAAAAACGATGACAGAATTAGCCTGCGCAACGTTATTTGATAGCAAAGGGAATCTCAAAAAACCTTCTCTTGCTGATGATGAAATGCTGAAAATGGATCATCTGGCAGGATCTTTTATCAGCGGAGTGAATCAAGAAATAAGAAATCAATTATCTCACTTTAGCAAAGAAAATTTTGGAGCGTGCCAGGCTTTTGATAATTATTTAAATAAAAACCGTGCCCGCTGGACCAATGAAGTGTTACGAAAACACTTTCCTCTGAAATATCCGCATACAGTTAGCCCTCTTGAAATTTTCACGGGTGTGTTAACCGGTGTGCTAGCCGTAGGCATGTTTGCAATTGCAGCGACTCAAGGCAAAAGTTCATCTGGGCAAGCGTCGGATTTGGCTAAAAATAGTGGGTACAAACCATTTTAGGCCGATTACAGAGTAATAGCTCAGCCGCACTGTCATTATGATAAAAACACTGTCATGCCAGCAAGCTCTTAGCTGGCATCCAGTATCCATCGAAATTTTTCTGGATGCCAGCTTGAAGCACGCTGGCATGACACAGTAAGTCCTTACCCTGTCAGTAATATTCAATGCCCATTCTTCTGACCTGATTGGGCAATTCCTGTAAATCGTCCGCTTGAACAGCAGACGAAGCCGGAGGGTCAATTTTTTTAGAGGAAGAAAAAAACGAAGACGCGATACCTAACCCGCATAAAGCCAAAACCCCTATCTTTATCGCTCCTTTTTGTCTTGCTGTAAACAAATGTGTAAAAACGTGACCGTTTTCTGCTGCACTATCAAATATCAGAGCCCGTAATGCTTCATCTTTACATTCTTCATTTTTTGCAAAGGCTGTATGAGATAAATCAGGTAGTTCCCATTTTATAAAATGAAAATCCGTTCCTAAATCTCCCCGTAGATAGAAACAACCAAATGCATTACGATATAAATAGACATTATAATCATCTGATACTGCACAATCTGAATAATCCAGATAATCAGGATTAGATCTTTCCCTCAAATGAAGTTGCCAAGCTTCTGGCGCATCCGATAATCGAAACTGTTCTCTTTTACCGTTCCGAATCAAGTCCATATCCCATCTATTATAGCGTTTACTGGTAGAACGTAAATAAAGAGAGGTTATTTCCTGAGTCTCTTTTTTCTGACGTTGTGCTGCTTCTACGGTAGTCATGGGTCGAGTCAAATGCAAGTGAGACGCTTGATTCACTAATAATTGAGCAATTCGTCTTGATGATATCATTTTAACATTCCTTTATCTTAAAACGACGCATGATAACAGGAATTTTGTAAAATAAAAGCGAGCAGCCAGCTTCCCGACTGCTCTATCAGCGATCAACTATGTATTAACGCACCACAAACGTTTTTAAATTTTCATCCCGTTGACGATAAAGATTTCGAGTCGCTTCATCCCGAAAAGCGTATTTAAAAAAACTATCGCAACGGGATGAACGCCGTTCTGCATTCACTGCAGCAAGAAAATCTTCCACTGTCTCATAAGAAGAATCATTGGCAGCTTTCATCATATTTTGCACATGGATTGGAATCGTATCCCCCCCCTTTCCTTTGCTCTGCCAAAAACGGATATGATCTTTATTCCGTTCATCCAGTTTTAAATTATTCTTGATGGTTCGGATGGCCGTATCCGTCACGAGCTGTTTGCAGGCTGCTGCCATTTTAGTATCTAACTGGATAAGACGAAATCGATACGAACTCATGACAATCGAGACAGTATCCGTATCATTCGCTTCCAATAGCCTTTTTTTCTTTTCTGTTCGTAATTGATTAAACGCATCAAGAATACTCATGATTTCTTTGGGCGGTTGATAAAGCTGTCCCACCGTCAGCGGCTCTTGTGTTAATGGGTCAGCGCTCACACTGAGCAAATGCCGCTTGATTGAACGGGAAGAATAAATACGACCGTAAGCTGTCATGACAGGATCAACAAAAGGTTCAAATAACAATGGATCGATCAAATTGGGTGGAATAGTTGTTTTATCAAATTCCAGCATGGCTAGCTCCCTCATTTCCCGAATGTCTTCGGCTAACCTTGCTTTTTCATCCACTTCCGTTTCAGGATAAATTTTCTTTCTGTTTCTCCAGTTTCTTAATAACATAGCATACCTCCTCGTTATAATTGATTTGGTTTAGCTTGTATAAAACAGGAACAGACAAAATTTAATACACAACTGCTCCAGTGTATCAAATTAAATAGTATAATAATTGATCAAAACTGTTATTTTATGGAATGACTTCCACATGCACGCGTTGCGTAATACGTGTCAGTAACTCATAGCCGGTTGTATCGCTATATTCTGCCACGATTTCAACGGGTAACCCGGGTCCCCACAATAAAACCGGATCGCCCGTTTTTGCCTCCGGTTGAGTGCGTAGATCGACCGTGATCATGTCCATGGAAACGCGCCCTGCCAATGAACAGGGACGATTATTCACCAAAATCGGCGTGCCATTTTGGGCATGGAGCGGATAACCATCCCCGTAACCAATCCCCACCACACCAACCCGCATATCTTCAGGACATGTCCAAGTTCCGCCATAACCGACACGCGCGCCTTTCTTGAGCGCATGAACGGCAATTAATTCAGACGTGAGCGCCATCACGGGTTGTAAATGGTGTTCAACACCTCGATGTCCTGCAAAAGGTGATGCGCCATATAACATAATGCCAGGACGCACCCAGTCAGCATGCGCGGAAGGCCATGCAATAATACCCGCAGAATTCGCAAGACTGCGCGGTCCTGTCAAACCCTGCGTCACTGCATTAAACACTTCAATTTGCTCTAATGTGGATGCGCGGTCTAATGAATCCGAGTCTGCAAAATGGGTCATGAGTCCAATCGGTTTTTTGACCGCTGCACACTGCATTAAACGCTTATAAATACCGCTTACCTCGCCTGGTTCAAAACCCAGACGATGCATGCCGGTATCAATTTTTAGCCAGACAAAAAAAGGCGGCAATGCTGGATGTTTTTCCAGCATGTCGATTTGCGATTCATGATGCAGAACCAAGATAAAGCGATTCTCTACCGCTTTCTCCAGTTCACTCGCCGAAAATAATCCTTCCATTAAAACCACAGGATTTTTAATATGGGATGCACGCAAGATGAGGCCTTCTTCACAACAAGCGACACCCAGCGCTTCCACATCAGGCAGCGCACTGGCTATGCGCGTTATGCCATGACCATAGGCGTTGGATTTCACCATGGCCATGATAGAACTGTCAGGCGCCATACGCTTCACTTGCTGTAAGTTTTCGCGCAGGGCAGTTAAATTAATTGTAATTTTAGTAGGGCGTGTCATAAATCATTGATACGGATGTCGGGTAAAATTTTCAAAACAGGTATATTGCCCCAAAAACGTCAGTCGAACTTTTCCGATAGGACCATTACGTTGTTTAGCAATAATAATTTCTGCCGTGCCTTTATCCGGACTATTATCATTGTAAACTTCGTCCCGATAAATAAAGACAATCAAATCGGCATCTTGTTCGATCGCACCTGATTCACGTAAATCCGACATCACGGGACGTTTATCTGCGCGCTGTTCCAAGCCGCGATTTAATTGCGATAGCGCAATCACAGGAACCTGCAATTCTTTTGCTAACGATTTCAGCGAGCGCGAAATTTCTGAAATTTCAGCCGTACGATTTTCGTTATAGCCTGGCACTTGCATCAATTGCAAATAATCAATGACAATCATGCCAATTTGACCGTGTTCTTTCGCCAGACGACGAGCGCGTGCACGTAATTCAGCCGGACTCAATGCTGGCGTGTCATCAATGAATAAAGGAACTTCTGATAACATACTGACTGTTGACATGACGCGCGGCCAATCTTGTTCTTCTATTTTTCCCGTACGAATTTTTAATTGATCAATACGTGATAGTGATGATAATAAACGCATGACAATCGATTCACCTGGCATTTCCATACTAAAAATCAGTACGGGTAACTTGCTCTTCATGACGACATTTTCCGCAATGTTCATTGCAAAAGTCGTTTTACCCATAGACGGCCTGCCGGCAACGATAATTAAATCCGATGATTGCAAACCGGATGTCATTTCATCCAAATCATGATATCCCGTCGCAACGCCTGTGATAGGATCATCCGAATTAGCTAATGTATCAATTCGTTCCATGGTTTTCGCCAGGAAATCATTAATATTGACGGGCCCGCCATTACGCGTGCCTTGTTCGCTAATAGCGAAAACTTGCCGCTCAGCTTCATCCAATAATTCAACACTGGTACGACCTTGTGGATTAAAGGCATGACTCGCAATATCGTTGGCGGCTCCAATCAGTTGTCTTAACACTGAACGTTCACGCACGATATCGGCATAAGCTTTGATATTGGCAACACTCGGCGTATTATTTGCCAACTCAAATAAATAAACTTCACCGCCCGCATTATCTAACTCATGCAATTCACGCAATGATTCAGAAACTGTCAAGACATCCAATGGCTTCGTTTGTTCGGTCAATCGGCTCATCACGCGATAAATGAGTCGATGATCGTGTCGATAAAAATCCCCTTCACGCAACCGGTCAGCAATCTGATCCCAGGCTCGGTTATCTAACATTAAACCGCCTAAAACAGATTGTTCAGCTTCTATCGAATGCGGGGGAATTTTGACTGCATCAAGATCAGTCTGATTATTATTTTTATAGCGTCGAGTCGTGGTTTGCGCGTCCATAATCACTTACACCTATCAGTAGGATTTCTGGAATTTTCGCACTATTGGGGTGTGTTGACAATTGATATGTCAAATCAACGAGAGGTATGTCTTCGTGAATGATGATGTTGGGCTGGTAGGCTACCAGCCCAATATGCTTAAAAGTGACAGGGAAAAAATTTAACCCTGATTTTTTTCACCTTCAACCGCCAGCACAAACTTAACGCGAGCCACCACATCACTATGAAATTCCACTTCAATGTCGTATTCGCCCGTTTGACGCAAGACACCTGAAGGAAGATGAATTTCACTCTTACAGACTTCTACACCTTTCTCAGTGATCGCAGCCGCCAAATCGCGTGTACCAATAGAACCAAACAATTTGCCTTCTTCGCCTGCTTTTACATAAAGTATAATCGTACCCAATGCAATAACAGCCTCTTTTCTGGTTTCAGCGACCTTAATACCTTCCGCTGCCACTTTTTCAAGTTCTGCACGACGTGCTTCAAACTTGGCTTTATTGATGGCTGTTGCAGAGACAGCTTTACCGTGCGGAATCAAAAAGTTACGGCCATAACCTGCTTTGACTTTCACTGTTTCACCTAATACGCCTAAATTACGTATTTTTTCCAATAAAATCACTTCCACCTTGCACCTCATCTTTCATTTCAAAATTAATTCAACCGTTGACGTATATCAAATAAACTATCGAGCAGTCCTATCATCGCAACCAGAACCACTCCCATCGGGAAAAGAAACAGTATTCCCAAATAAACCAGCACCAACCAGAACCAACCTGCGTTTTTTGCTGCCAATGTGCAGTGAATCAAACTCAATCCAGCTGCGCAAAATGCAGTGACCATGACTGGCATCATATCCAGACCAAACGCATTGCCGGCGTAAGCGGTTGCGAGGACCGCAATAAAAACAAATGCCGATACATAACTTAAACGAATAGCATACAATTCTTTTCGCAACCCGCCGGGGTTAAATATAACCGCTTGCCACCCTCTCGCAATCACCAATTGCAGCAACGCATTAAAAATAATGGAAGCAATCACAAGGCCAGTAATATATTGCTTCATATTTGCAACAATATTGGCTTGCATTTCTTCCTGGGCGGCACCGCCTTCGGGTGCTAATTGTTGCAACATGGCCGCTGTTTTATTTAAATAACTGGTTAATTGCGCGCCCCACCAGTTTTGAATTTCCGGAAATACCAGGTGAACAATGCAAATGAGCATGACACCCGCCAGTATCGAAACTTCTATCACCCAATTCCAATTACCATAACGCCGTAAAATTAATGCAAGCAGCCACGTTAATATGTTAATTGCAATAATGGTTAACGTTGCAATCAAGAACAACTCTGGCTCAGCAGACGGCGGTGACAACACATAGCTTAACAGGTACGGTACAAGCACCGCACATAATACAAGTGTGCCTTCAAACGCACCTTTTCTGAGCGTCACAAAAGCAGCGATCAAAATACCTAAACTTGCGCCGAACAATGGGATCAATGACAAAACAAACGCCGCACCCATCGCATAAAGCCGGTTTTGTAACACAAAGTCCGTAAAGCGGCGTAGTAACATAAGTACCCGTTATGCTTTCCCAGAAATCTGCTCGAGCTTATTTTGCATCAACAAAACAAGCTGTTGCATTGATTAAATTTATTAAACTAGTTTAGTGTTTATCACAATACGGTAACAAAGCCAGAAAACGGGCAACTTTGATTGCGTTAGCTAATTGACGTTGAAAACGCGCTTTGGTTCCTGTAATTCGGCTTGGAACAATTTTTCCACTTTCTGTAATAAATTTTTTCAAAAGATAAACATCTTTATAATCCACTTCTTCCAGTTTATTGCTGGTGAAGTAACAAAATTTTTTACGACGATAATAGGTAGACATATCTATCACTCCAGCTGTTAATCTTATTTGTCTGTACGGTCCATTTCAGCTTCCACTGAAAGATTTTCATTGATTTCATCTCTCATGGGCGCTCTTCTGCCTTTTGGCTTATGACCGGCATCCGAGTCAAAATGACCGCCAGCCGATTCACCACGACCTTCTTTTTCTTTAAGCAGCGGAGACGGATCTTTGATGGCACGTTTCACATTTAATACTAAATTACGAATAACAGCATCGTTGAAACGGAATGCATTGGTTAACTCATCAACCGTTTCTTTATCACACTCGATATTCATCAATACATAGTGTGCTTTTAAGATCTTGTTAATAGGATAAGCTAACTGACGACGGCCCCAATCTTCCAGGCGATAAATAGTACCTTTTCGTTGGGTCACCATATTGGAATAACGTTCGATCATGGCGGGCACTTGCTCGCTTTGATCAGGATGGACTAAAAACACAATCTCATAATGCTTCATATCAAATTACACTCCTTACGGTTATTACAGCCTTATCCGCCAGACAGCCGATGAAGGCAAGGAGAAAATCATATTATTATAAATGATCTTCGAAAGGCTGCCGATTGTACGCAAGATTAAACCGGGATGCAAATTTTTTACAGACTAGGCCCTAAAATCCTGTCTCTTTTCAAGATTTCGCCTTGACAAACAGCCCTCAAAGCTTCGAGAATAGCGTCCTTCTTTTATGGCTATGTAGCTCAGCTGGTTAGAGCGCGGCACTCATAATGCTGAGGTCGGTGGTTCGAGCCCACTCATAGCCACCATTCTGAATGAATCCAGCATGTACTATTCCAACTTCCCTTTCAAATTTCAGCTTCAAAAATAGAACTATTGACTTAATTTTCAGGAGGAAACATATGCACTTAAATCGTAAAGTTATTCTATTGGCACTGACCTTGTCTATTACCCATTTGGCACAGGCTGCCATTCGTTATGATCAAGAGGAGGCAAAGAAATTTAATGAAACAAATCAATGCGTCGGGTGTAATTTATCGAATGGCTATTTTTCAGATCATCGAAAAGCAAATCTCGAGCATGCTAATCTTTCTGGAGCCAGTTTTAGCGGTGACAATACGAAATCTGATTATACAAATGTGAATGGAATACAGGCCACTTTTTCTAATGGATCGGAAGCAAAGTTTAATAATGCTGTATTAATCGATGCAAGATTTGGCGGTAATTTCACTTATGCAGACTTTACTGATGCAAATTTGCAGGGCGCTGATCTTGCGAACGTCAATTTATTTGGTGCCAAAATAACGGATCAACAATTACAACAGGCTCGCACAGTATGCAATGCTATTTTGCCGGATGGTTTGAAGGGATCGTGTAAGTAGCTCATATTTTTCGACATTTTTAGAGTCACGCGCCCGGCATTTAGCCGGGCTTTCTTCTGCATCCATATTAATAAAATAGGCCTAAATGGGGTCACCCTGTGCAAGCAGAATGTGTAATTCGCTTGCGCGAAGGGTTACCGTGTATAACTTGCTTGTTGGCCACCATGCTAATTTACCTTGGCTAAATCGCTTTTGGCATAACCAAAATCCGTTTGCATCATACACGAGTATAGTAGCCTCGATTAGTTACCTGGAAGTATTTGCATTGATTCTAAATTCTCTAAATAATATCACTTAGGTCATTATTAATACAGACCATAATCTGGGAATATCAATAAACAATTGTATTTTAACGGCACTTTAAGATACTCTCACGTCCCAAAATTTATTGAGAGGAATACATAATGGAAGGTAGAAAACCTGAGATGTCTGATGCAGAAAAAATGATTGCTGAGCGTCGTGCGCTTATAAAAAGGATGCTTGCTCAAGGAGGAAGTATTAGAATTGTTCAGAAGATAGACCAGCCTGGTATCAAATCTATTCATACATCAACTACGGGTGAAGGACCTAGTCTGCAAGCGAAGACGACTGTTGTAATGGAAACAGAAGGAGCACCGGTCCCAACAGTAACTCACAAAATAGGCGACAATAAGGTAGAAGTAAGTTTGGCTTCACCAAGTACATCTACCGCCTCCTCATATTCGCCAAAAATGTATGGAGCTTCCTCAGCTAAGCCACAAGGCCCTGAATATACAATTAGACTTCTTCTTGACCATATACAGTCAGAAAGTAAGGACGTTCCCAAACTAAAAGACTTTAGCCATCTTACTCTAGGTTGCACACAGAATGATGAAGCTGGAAAAGTGCAAACTGCATTTGAACAATTAGCTGAGATTTTTAAGGCTCCTCTCACTTTTAAAGCTGAATCGGTAGTAAATCTTGGAAATGATGCAGAGCCTCTCTGGGGTGTGAGTTTATCCTTGAAGCCAAATTCAGAACTAAATGACAAAAGATTACAAGAACTGCTCTCAAATCAATTTGATTCCATCATGTGCCCAGAGCGAGATAGAAATACTTACGTATGGAAAACTACATCAGCAAATTCATCCCAAAGATGTGCTCATATAACTATTGGATCTGAACAAGGCGATTTAGAGACTGCAAGAAAACTTTTACAATTAAATTGTGAATTTATATTTGCTCAAATGGATTACAAAAAAGTAGGACGTTTTATTCCACATATAACAAAAAAACTGGAGCAGCCATCTAACGCGATGACAATGTCATCTCGATAAAGAATGACTTGATAGTTTCAACTCAAGCCGACAGTAATCGATAGACTCAAGTAAGGAATCTAAAAATGCTTTCTTTAAGCTATTCGAATGGAAAAATAAATATAGATATAAGAACAACTGCTACTTATATGGGTGTAGATGGATCGTTATAGATAATATTTGGTGTCATACCTGCAATCGTACATTATAGCCCGCATATTGCGGGCTTATTTGTTTATTAACCATATATCATCAAAAAATCTTAAATTAATGCCCATTGCCTCTTGTATGGAACGCATCTATTTGAGTTTTTATTTGATCGCCAGAGCACTCTATAATCGTAGTGGATGTGCCAGGCTGTAGACGTAGTTTAAGTAAATGATTTGCTTGAAGCGCCGATCTCGTCGTTGTTGCAGTTTTTTCTTCTGCGTGGCTTTGTACACTGCTGGAAGAAGATAATTGTGAGGTTTCACCAAACATTTCTTTTTTTAAATCACTTGCCTTCCATTTCAAATAAAAATCAGGTTTTTTGGAATCTGGAATTTTGCCCAAATCATCGTACAAATATTTAAGATAATTATTTACCGATTGATCTCCATTATAATGACGCGCTAATGTTTCAAATTTATCGAAATCGTCGTCTAAATAAGCTCGGTAGAGTTTAACCTGAGGAATGAGATAAATCATATTTAAATATTCATTGGCTAAATCGCTTCTTCCTATGCGAGTTAGGCTAAGTGTTAAAAACTCAAGATGTAGAATAGAACCATTTTGGATATAATCCTTGTCAATTAATAATTGAATCAATGCAATATAGCGCGGATGCAATGTTTCATTAAATAAATTATGCTCTATGAGCGCCCTATATCTATAACAAATACTCTCCAATATATCATGATGGTGAAATAATTTTTCAAACCAACGCACGGAAGCTAGGGGAATAAAATATTCATAAAGGGAAATTATTTCTGATCTTTCCTCATCCGAATGAAAAGTATCTAATCTAAAATCAGTTAAACAAGTAATAACGAGTGTATTTTTTTGCTCGTCTGTTAATGAAACATTCTCAATGATTTTTTTGAAGCTCTCCACTTTGTAGACATCATTAATCATTTTCTGAAATAGCGATTTTAATAGTTCTTCATTATGACTCATGCGTTTTATTAACGTTACGTATCCTCGTTTAGCTGCAAATAGCAGGAGAGGTTCCAGATCAGATGCATTCTTATGTCCAGCTTCCATAGCATGGATCAATATTTTTTGTTTTATTTTTCGAATGTTTTCTTCAAAAAAAATAGAATCAGATGCATCTAAATCTGTTTTAACATGACGAACAATATCATGTTCGTGATTTCTGGTTGTATAAGCTAACTTACCATCTAATATTTCCAGACCGAAAGAATCAGTTGATATCGATGCATCCCTAGGATGATCCGATAATTTATAAAATGTGTAACCAGACAAATTAAATATAACACCATTATATTTTTCGTATAAAAAATTTAAATTATCTTCAGAAAGATATAGATCATCTCTGTAATGATTGAAAAAATCATGGATAATGGCGGGTTCTTTAAATAGAACATTAGCACTTTCCAACATCTGTCGGGTTAAGACATCATCACGATTCAGGCAAGCTTTTAAAAATCCTAATAAAATAGGGGTGTATTCTGCTATTCGTTTGCTGTGCCTGATCTCTCTTCTCGGATGTTTCGTCTCTTCACTCTTAGGTGGATGATCGAGATCCCGTTTCTTAGGAACAAATAGCGGAATCATTCTAAAATCATCTGGCTTAGCAGGCTGCTTTTCTTCAGGCTCCATCTGATTCAATATGGGGTTTGCTATTTTTTCTTCTAATAATTTTTTAATATCCTCAGTAAAACCAAATCTTCCTGCTAACTCTCCAATCTTTTCAGAAAGATATTTTTTAAGAGTATCTCCATTTTTTGATGGAGATACTTTCTTATGTAATAAAAATTCTTGAGCTTTTTTCTGCAAATCATCCTTGGCTGCATTGATGAGCAAGTCTAAACATTTTGTTGCATGTTCGAGATGTTTTACAAATTCAAGACGCTCACTCTGAGGATGAGGATAACCTAAAATATCTTTAGCGAAATAATATTTTTCATAAACAATCCCAAGCGCTGTTTTTCTTTTTGGTTCTCCAAAGCGATCATCCCGTTCATATAAAAATAATTCGGCATCTTTAGAAATTAAATATCGCATAATTTCCAAACATGCTTGCTGAGCTGCATGTATTAATGCTGTTGCTCCATGTTCATCTTGATAATTGATTATTGCTTTATTTGCTAATAAAATTTTTACTATTTCCAAACTTTTTGATTCATTTTCATGATCTTTAACATACAGTGTTGCAGCTCTAAGAGCGGGGCAAGTAAAATCATTAGTATTAGCATTGTGCGCAATTAAAAAATTGACAGCACTAACTTTCTGATGTTGCGCCGCAATCGTTATAGATGTAAATCTAAATCGACCTCTGGTTGCTAAATTTACTTTATTTTCGTTAAGAATCTTTAAAAGAGGTGGTAATTTTTCATCTGGGATTTCTTCAATAATAGCATGAATTAAATATCTATTTGTATTTGAGTCATTATCAAATTCTTTCACATCAGGATCAGCATCATCTTCTTCGAATATTTTAGCAAAATCTTTTGGGCTTTGTTGAGCTGCATTTAATGCTTTTACAAAAAAATTATTTCTCTGCATATACTTTTCTGTTGCCTCCAATATACAATCTTGAGTTATTGTCATTAGCCTAGTGGTAGTTACCAGGGCATCCATAAATTTGTTTTTTGGTGAAGGAGCTTTCCCAGGGTCAATGAAATTATTAAAGCACGCGTGGTAGGTTATTTAATAAATTCAAAAAATTCTCAGATATAAAAAACGGCATTATATCTTAGATTTAATGCCCTAATGATAACGTTAAAAAATCGTTTTTTCATTAGGGCAATATCAACTGAGATTATTTATCCGCGATCAATTTGCCAGCCTTTGCCCAATCTTCACGGGCAA
>CAZEEF010000008.1:0-14503 GCA_964511095.1 uncultured Coxiellaceae bacterium
AACTCTTCATTTTTATGAGTTGCATTAATAAGCATTCTTTTCATAGCTACCTTTTTTCTAAGGCGTTCCATCACGAGACAGGCAGCATTCATTTCGGGTGAATTAAGATTATTTTAATATTTTTTGGACGGGCATTTTCCATTTGCAGGTTGAAAACAATTTATTTTTTTGTCTTAATGCTTGCGTGTCCACAATATTTACGTTTGAATAATTTTTTAATTCGCCTAACTCTGGATGATTATCTGAAATCATCTCAAAATCTTTTTCCTATAATCCTGCGCAGCTGTCTTTATTTAGTGCTGGAGCACGTGTTAACAATTCCAAGTATTCATCTTGCACTTAAGATAGTTTGTATTTTATTGCCAAGTCGAATACCTTATTAAATAATTTTACCTATCAAGGTGTTAGTCAATATAGCAGTATTTTATTTTTATATCAAATGATGATATGAAGAATTCTTTAAATCAAATTGAGCATTATGCAAGGTATTTGATTTATAACTATAGGATTTATATGAAAAAACAGGCTGTGTACCATTTAACGATTGAGTCTGATTATGCGAATCAGCGTATTGATAATTTTTTAATAACGAAGTTAAAAGGCGTACCTAAAACTCGAATTTATCGTATTTTGCGAAAAGGTGAGGTTCGTGTAAATAAAAAACGCATCGATCCCCATTATCGCTTGCAAACAGGCGACCTGGTTCGTATTCCGCCTGTTCAATTAGCGGAACGACCCTCTTCTAAAATACCGGGCCGTTCTTTAGTCAAGATATTGTCTGAGCGTATTCTTTATGAAGATAATCAGTTACTTATTATCAATAAGCCGACGGGTATTCCGGTTCATGGCGGCAGTAAAGTCAAGATAGGTATCGTTGAAGCATTGCGTTGTATGTATCCCAAACTCCCTCATCTGGAGTTGGCCCATCGGCTGGATGCCGATACCTCAGGTTGTCTTGTTTTGGCTAAAAAACGAGGCATCTTGAAGGAACTTCATGAATTGCTGAGAGCTGGAAAAATGCAAAAAATATATCTGGCCTTGACGAAAGGGCATTGGAAATCAACAGAGTTACGCGTTGAAGCCCCGTTACAAAAAAATCAGTTAAGCCATGGTGAGCGTATTGTGAAGGTGAATCGAGAAGGAAAGTCATCATTAACCGTTTTTACTATCTTGAATACATTTACGGATTCTGCTTTGGTAGAGGCGCATTTATATACGGGTAGAACGCATCAAATTCGTGTACATGCCCAATATCGTCATCATCCTATTGCGGGTGATGAAAAATATGGCGACAAGGCCTTTAATAAAAAAATGCGGGAATATGGATTAAAAAGATTGTTTCTGCATGCAAAATCCATTGAATTTACATTGCCTTCCATGGGACAGAACATAAAAGTCATTGCGCCGTTAGATCCAGATTTAGCGGATTGTTTGAAATCGATAAGTTAGCGATTATTTGGACATTTATTTTGAATTGACAGTCTTTTCGCATACGAATACAATCCCGCAGCTATGCATAAAGACAACTTACCTTTAAAGGTTGACCCCTTTCGCTTCGCGGACAATTCGCTAAGTTTAAGCGGTACGCTATTAATCAAAGACATGACGCGCCTGCGTTCCAGTCTTTTTTCAGAGGAAGGTGAAGTTATCGTCGATCTGATCTTTGGCGTAGACGAAGAAGGCATACGGTACGTAAAAGGACATATGACAACTTGTTTGATATTAGAATGTCAGCGTTGTCTGGAATCTTTCAAGTATGAGATAATCGGTGACTTTATATTGGGTATTGTACAATCGGAGAAAGAGGCTGATAAGCTCCCTGAAAGATATGATCCTCTTTTAGTGCCTGATTTTTCACTGATTCTAAGTGAAATGATTGAGGATGAATTAATTGTGAGCTTGCCGATCGTATCGATGCATAGAATCGATGACTGCAAAGCGAAACAATCGCTAGAGTCGTATCCAAATGAAAGAGAGAATCCATTTAAAGTAATTGAATCATTGCGTTCCAAACGCAGCGATAAATAGTGAGGAGTTAAGCTCATGGCAGTTCAAAAAAGTCGTAAATCCCGTTCCAGACGCGGTATGCGTCGCGCGCATTCTGCTTTAAGTGCAGAAGCGCTTTCTATCGATGCAGCAACCGGTGAAACGCATCGTCGACATCATGTCAGTCCTGATGGGTATTATAAAGGCCGTCAAGTTATTAATAACAACCCAGTCGTTGAAGAAGAAAACGACGAAGAGTAATCCGTTTGAAAAAAATAACTATTGCAGTTGATGCTATGGGAGGCGATCATGGACCTCCTGTAGTCATACCGGCGTCTTTGCAGGTATTAGAAAAGTATCCTACTCTCAATCTGATCTTGGTGGGTGATAGTGAGGTTTTGCAAAAAAAATTGCAAAATCAAACCTATGATACAGCCAGATTAATTATTCAGCATGCCTCCCAGCAGGTCCAAATGGATGAGCCCCCGTCACAGGCTTTGCGTTCAAAAAAAGATTCATCCATGCGAATCGCCATTAATCTGGTTAAAGCGGGTAACGCAGAGGCTTGTGTCAGCGCAGGTAATACAGGCGCTTTAATGGCGACAGCGCGCTTTGTGCTAAAAACGCTTCCAGGAATCGATCGTCCAGCAATCATTTCTACCTTTCCAACTATCTCAGGCAAGAATGTGCGCATACTGGATTTGGGTGCAAATGTGGATTCAACGCCAGAACATCTGTTTCAATTTGCCATTATGGGATCCGTATTGGCTTCAGCCGTCGACAATATAAAAAGTCCAAAAATTTGTTTGTTGAATATTGGTCATGAAGATATTAAAGGCAATGAATTAGTTAAGCAGACAGCACAATTACTGGGCAGTACTAAAGCGATTAATTATGCGGGCTATATTGAAGGTGATCAAATCTATCAGGGCAATACAGATGTCATCGTTTGTGATGGATTTGTCGGAAATGTTGCGCTCAAAGTCAGTGAAGGTGTGGCTATCTTTATTCGTAATTTATTAAAAGAAGGTTATACCCGTAATTGGTTGACGAAATTAGCCGCACTTATCTCGATGCCCATTTTAAAATCGTTGATAAAACGAATTGATCCAGACCGCTATAATGGAGCATCTTTTATTGGGTTGCCGGGCATTGTGATCAAAAGTCATGGTGGAGCAAAGGTTCAAGCGTTTGCGCATGCCATTGAAGAAGCAGTTGTGCAAATAGAAAAAAATATTCCAGAACGGATTAGTATTGAGGTTGAACATTTACTCAAATTATCATCTTCAGAATTGAAGCAAACGAATCAATAAACTTAAAAGGCATGGTTTAACCGATGACATACACACAGATTTTGGGTACTGGCAGTTATCTTCCTGAAAAAATACTCACGAATTTTGATTTGGAAAAAATGGTTGAAACCACGAATGATTGGATTGTCGAGCGAACCGGCATTCATAAGCGTCATATCGCAGCAGCCCATGAAACTGCTTTGACCATGGCGGAACAGGCGGCGCGTCAAGCGATGGCAGTTGCCGGAATAACGCCTGCGGATATTGGTTTGATTATCATTGCAACGACGACGCCTGAAAAAATGTTTCCCAGCACGGCTTGTTTGCTGCAGCAAAAATTAGGGATTGCGGGCTGCGCGGCATTTGATTTGAATTCGACAGCTTGCGCAGGTTTCATGTACGGACTGAGTATTGCTGATCAGTTCATTCGTAACAAAACGATAAAACATGCGTTGGTGATTGGTAGTGAAGTCATGTCACGTATTGTTAATTGGAGTGATCGTACCACTTGCGTATTATTTGGTGATGGTGCTGGGGCTGTCGTACTGGGTCCAAGCGATAAGCCAGGCATTTTATCGACTCACTTGCATGCCGATGGGACCTACAAAGATGTATTATCGTTAAGTCTCAGTATCGGTAAGCCAATGGATGTTGAAGAGGCACTTTACATTCAGATGACAGGTAATCAATTATTTAAATTGGCTGTCAAGATTTTGGGTGATTTATTTGATGAAACATTAGCAGCAAACGGGATGAATAAATCAGCGGTTGACTGGTTGGTACCTCATCAAGCGAATATTCGTATTATTCAGGCAATGGCAAAAAAATTGGATTTACCGCTCGATCGGGTTGCAATCACTTTGGAAGATCAGGGCAATACGTCGAGTGCTTCCATACCACTGGCTCTTGATAAAGCCATTCGTGATGCTCGAATCAAACGAGGTGATATGTTGTTACTCGAAGGTTTTGGCGGTGGTTTGGCTTGGGGATCTGCATTAATTCAATATTAAACTATTGCTTGAGGAGTTGCATGTGGGATTAGGTGTCGTTTTTCCGGGCCAGGGGTCTCAGTCAATCGGTATGTTGGCTGATATCGCTCGAGAATTTTCAGAAGTCGAAGCGACTTTTAGGGAAGCCTCTTCGATTTTAGGATTTGATTTATGGAAGTTGACCCAGGAGGGACCGTTAGAAGAATTAGATAAAACAATGCATACACAGCCTGCTTTATTAACGGCTTCTTATGCTATTTGGCGAATTCTGCAAATAAAGAAAAATATCCAGCCAACATTGTTAGCGGGTCATAGTTTAGGGGAATACACGGCATTAGTGTGTGCCGGATCGATCAAATTTTCGGATGCTATTAAACTGGTCGCGGCACGAGGCCAGTATATGCAAGAAGCTGTTCCACGGGGTGAAGGGGCGTTGGCAGCTATCGTGGGCCTGGACGATGAAGCCGTCAAAACGGTGTGTGTGACGGCGGCGCTTCAGGATGTATTAGCGCCTGCTAATTTTAATAGTCCCGGACAAATTGTTATCGCAGGTCATGTTGCTGCAGTGGAACGCGCAATTATGTTAGCAAAAGAAGCAGGTGCAAAACTTGCTAAATTACTGCCAGTGAGTGTTCCCTCTCATTGTGTTTTAATGAAACCCGCAGCAAAAAAATTAGCCCATTTATTGGAAACGATAGATATTCAGCTGCCGATCTTACCCGTTGTTAATAACGTGGATGCTGTGATCTATGACAACATCAGTCAGATTAAAGAGGGTTTGACGCGTCAGTTATTTATGCCTGTTCGCTGGGTTGACGTTATGCAATCTTTTAAAAATCAACAAATTAATCCTATAATTGAATGCGGTCCAGGTAAGGTACTAAGTGGTTTGAATAAACGCATTGTGACTGATGCACAGTTAATAAACACTTCTGATTTGACAAATTTACACAGTTTACTGGCTGTTAATCTGTCCGCTTAGCTGGAGATACTATGGAACAAAAAAAAATACACAACAACCGTATAGCGTTAGTCACTGGCGCCAGTCGAGGTATTGGTCTTGCGATTGCATCAAAATTGGGTTTTGACGGTGCCACAGTGATAGGTACTGCAACGACTCAACAAGGCGCAGATAACATTAGCAGGGAATTTGAAAAAACGGGTATTCATGGCATGGGAATCCTGTTGAATGTAGCAGATCAAGAGTCTATCGATGCCGCGTTAGCTATCCTGAAAGAAAAATATGGCATGCCAACTATTTTAGTCAATAATGCAGCTGTCACTCAGGACAATTTATTATTACGAATGAAAGATGATGAATGGATGAAAGTCATAGAAACCAATCTAAATTCTATCTATCGTTTGAGCAAGGCATGCTTGCGGGATATGTTAAAAGCCCATTGGGGTCGGATTATTAGCATCAGTTCGGTGGTGGGCGCGACAGGAAATCCTGGCCAGGTTAATTATGCGGCGGCAAAAGCAGGATTGATTGGTTTTACTAAATCGTTGGCACAAGAGGTCGGTTCGCGTGATATTACGGTCAATGCAGTGGCGCCGGGTTTTATTGATACAGACATGACTCGCAGTTTACCGGAAGAACAACGTGCTATTTTATTAGGAAAAATTCCTGCGCAACGTTTGGGACAACCGGATGATATTGCGAATGCAGTGACATTTTTAGCATCGGATGCAGCAAGTTACATCACAGGTCAAACTTTGCATGTGAATGGTGGAATGTATATGCCGTAAAATATAAAATCATAAGAGTCAAGCGGTTAATGGATAAAATTCGGCTTGAAACTTATTGTTTTTTAACTAAACTAACGTCAAGTTATGATTATTTAAGTGAGATATTAAGAATTTTTTAAAATTGAAGAGGAAAAACGTACTATGAGTACTGTTGAATCACGCGTCAAAAAGATTGTTGTGGAGCAATTAGGTGTTAAAGAAGAAGAAATTACGAATGATTCTTCTTTTGTAGATGATTTGGGTGCAGATTCTTTAGATACTGTTGAATTGGTTATGGCATTGGAAGAAGAATTTGAAACTGAAATTCCAGACGAAGATGCGGAAAAAATTACAACTATTCAACAAGCTATTGATTATATTAACTCCCATCTTGAAGAGCATGCAAAAGGGTAATAGCTGAAAAGAACAGCATTTGCAGCAGGGCTTGTCGTCTTATAAGACGACAGGTTCTATGAAGCAAAGCGTCTGTTTAGATTTTAAAGAGGGCGTCATTGTGAGTAAAAAACGCGTTGTAGTGACAGGTCTTGGCATGATTAGTCCGCTGGGTCTTAACGTAGACGATACGTGGCGGGACATTTTGGCGGGTAAAAGCAGTGTCGGTTTAATTGATCATTTTAATGCCTCCGACATCAGTTGCCGTATTTGTAGTAGTGTCAAAGGATTTGACGGATCACATTACATGCCTGAAAAGGAAACGCGTAAAAAAGATTTGTTTATACAATATGGTATTGCTGCTGCAGTAGAAGCGATTAAAGATTCTGGTTTGATAGTGACAGATGAAAATTCACATCGTATCGGGCTGGCTGTGGGCTCTGGCATTGGCGGTTTGCCCATGATTGAAAAGTGTCATGATGTATTGCTGGAGTCAGGCCCACGACGTATTTCTCCCTTTTTTATTCCCGGCGTTATCATCAATATGATTGCCGGGAATTTATCTATTATGTACGGCATGCGTGGACCTAATATTGCGGTTGTTACCGCCTGTACAACGGGAACGCATAATATCGGTCTCGCGGCGCGTACAATTGCCTATGGCGATGCCGATGTCATGATCGCTGGCGGTTCGGAAATGGCAACGACCCGTTTGGGTGTCAGCGGATTTGCAGCCATGCGTGCTTTATCGACCCGCAATGATGCGCCTGAAAAAGCCAGTCGTCCGTGGGATAGGGATCGCGATGGTTTTGTTTTAGGTGATGGAGCTGGCATATTAGTATTAGAAAGTGAAGAACATGCTAGGAAACGGGGGGCAAAAATTTATGCCGAACTCGTTGGATTTGGTATGAGTGCAGATGCCTCTCATATTACGACACCCCATCCTGAAGGATTAGGCGCATCGCTAGCCATGAAAAGCGCATTATCCGATGCCAGTATGCGTTTTGATGAAATTAATTATATTAATGCGCATGGTACTTCCACTCCAGCAGGTGATGAGTTGGAAGTGTTAGCTATCAAACACACTTTCGGTGAATATGCCTATAAATTGGCGGTCAGTTCCACAAAATCGATGATAGGTCATTTACTGGGAGCAGCTGGCGCTGTGGAGGCTATTTTTAGTATTCTGGCGATTCGTGACCAGGTGGCTCCGCCAACCATTAATTTGGACAATCCCAGTGAAGGTTGCGATTTGAATTTCGTGCCGCACCAGGCTCAGCCAATGAAAATTGACGTGGCACTCTCAAATTCTTTTGGATTTGGTGGAACCAATGGTACATTGATATTTCGACGGTTTGAAGAATAATAAAAATCGTTTTTCTTCGCGGGCACGTCAATTCTCTAAAAAGCAGTATTCATTTTTACCTGCGTTTTCTTAATAAATTAAGTTAAAATACCTTAAACATATTCTGGAAATAAGTTGAATGGTTCAAAATAGACATCGCATTCGGATTGCAATCGCCGGCCTATTTGTATTTATTTGTCTCTGGCTGAGTATTGCCTGGCTAACATTTTTGTACGGATCCATTGTAAAAGATGAGCAGGGATTTCGATATACCGTTCCACCAGGCGCTTCGCTTAAATCGGTCGTACATGATCTCTATCTATTAAACATTATTCAGCATCCATCCCTTTTTAATTTTCTGGTTAATTTAAAAGGTACGCAACATGAGCTGAAAGCGGGGGATTATTTATTTCCCAAAGGCACGACGCCCGTCAGTCTGCTTAACCAGATTACGACAGGCACCGGCATCTTTCACTATACTTTCACGATAATCGCAGGCTGGAATTTTAAACATCTACGAGAAGTATTAGGACGAGACCCTAATTTGCAACACACGTCAGCTGCTATGAGTGATGCTGCCATTATGACTTATTTGGGTCAACCCACTTGGAGTCCTGAAGGACGTTTTTTTCCAGATAGTTATTTTTATGATAAAGATTCATCTGATTTGTTGCTGTTAAAACGCGCTTTTCAAAAAATGCAAAATAAATTAAATTCTGCCTGGAAAAACCGTGAACCTGGATTGCCATACGATACGCAAGATGAAGTTTTAACTGTCGCCTCTCTTATCGAAAAAGAAACCCCTTTAGCTAAAGAGCGTCCAGTGATTGCAGGTGTTATTATTAATCGATTAAAGAAAAACATGTTGTTACAAATGGATCCCACCGTTATTTATGCTGCAGGTACACATTATAATGGAACAATTTATAAAACGGATTTATTAGCAAATAATCCTTACAATACTTATAAGTACAAGGGATTGCCTCCAACCCCCATTGCTATTCCGGGTATGGAATCGATTGAGGCAGCCTTGCATCCAGAGCATCATAATTATTATTATTATGTCGCAAAAAACGGTGCAGAACCGAATGAAGGACATCAGTTTTCTACGACGCTCAGTCAGCATAATATGGCTGTGATGAACGTTCGAGAAAATCAACCAAAGCCAGACTATTTTAACAATGATTTGATTCGTTCCTATTTTTTAAAACGGTTCTTGCCAGCAGTGTACCCATTTAACTAAGGATAAATGCAATGCAAAAAAAACGGATTAATAAGTTTATTACCATTGAAGGCATTGAAGGTGTCGGGAAAACAACTGCCATTAAAGTGATAGAGGATTATTTAATGGGCCAACAACAGGATTTTATCTTGACACGTGAGCCTGGCGGTACAGCTATTGCAGAACACATTAGAAAAATTTTATTAACGTCAGAGAGTGAAGAAATGACTTCACTATCCGAATTATTGTTGATGTTTGCGAGTCGTGCACAACACATCGCCCATGTCATTCTGCCAGCACTTCAAACAGGTAAATGGGTTATCAGTGATCGTTTTGTGGATGCAAGTTATGCTTATCAGGGCGGCGGCAGAAAAATAGATGTGAAAAAAATCGAAATGCTGGATGAATGGGTCGTAGGAAATTTACAGCCTCAATTGACTATTTTATTAGACGCGCCGCCAGAAGTTGGTTTAGTCCGCGCAATAAATCGCGGACCGCATGATCGAATAGAACAGGAAAAAATCGATTTTTTTGAGCGTGTCCGTGATTTTTATTTAAAAAGAGCCGAACAGTTTCCCGACAGATTTTACAGGATCGATGCCACGCAGTCGTTAGAGGAAATTCAATATAAAATAAGAGAAAAATTAAATGAATTAATGACGAGTGCGCATTATGCAAACTGAAGTGATATTGCCGTGGCAAAAAATGATATGGACGTCTTTGCTGCAACGTAAAAAACAAAATCGTTTACCGCATGCTTTATTATTTACAGGATCGGATGGCATTGGCAAAAAAGAGTTGGCACACCATTTTGCAAATTATTTGCTGTGCGGCGTTCCCACTGAAGAAGGTGCATGCGGCCATTGTCAATCCTGTTGTTTGCAGCGTGCAAAAACACATCCTGATTTTATGCAAATTGAGTTAGAAGAGAATGCGCAATTCATTAAAATAGATCAAATTCGAGATGTCGTCAGTTTTGTGAATAGTACCGTCATGTTGAATGGTTATCGCGTTATTTTGATTAATCCCGCATCCGCCATGAATGTTTATGCCAGTAATGCATTATTGAAAACGCTTGAAGAACCGACACCGAATACGTTGATCATGTTAATTTGCAATCAACGTTTGCGATTGCCGCCTACCATTAGCAGTCGATGTCAGGTGATCGCTTTTCAAAAACCTGATCAGGACATTTCGCTTGCATGGCTCGCTTCAGAAATCAAAGATAGTGATATGGAAACAGTATTATTCGGACTGAATTTAGCAGACGGCGCACCCATACAGGCGCGCGATTTTTTGTTGAATGATACCATCGTGTTGCGACATGATTTATATAATGGATTAGTACAATTGAATGCACAACAACTAGATCCTCTGAAATTTGCTGAAAAATGGGAAGATAAAGATATCAGAATGGTATTCAATTTGTTGCTTGTGTGGTTGCGCGATTTGTTACGATTTAAATTGACAGCGTCAAAAGCTTATTTGATTAATTCGGATTATTATGCTGCAATCAGTCAATTATCCAAAAAATTTGCGCAAGACAATTTAATAGATTATTGCGATGTTGTTCAGAAAATTTATGCATACGTATTGAATTCATTCAATATCAATCGACCGTTATTGTTAAAAGAAGTATTTATTCGATGGATGAAATTATGTTAGTTGATACGCATTGCCATTTGGACCAACTGGAAATTAACGTGTCAGATGCAATTGAATTTGCGAAAGAGCAGGGTGTCCAGCATTTTCTGTGTGTTTGCATTACGTTGAAAGACTTTCCGACGATGATGGCGCTTATTGAAGCTTATGACAATGTCAGTGCATCGGTGGGTTTGCATCCAAACGAAAAAGTTGAACAAGAACCTCTTGCTGCTGATTTAATTCGATTGGCACAAAATCAAAAAATTATTGCGATCGGTGAAACGGGATTAGATTATTTTCGAAGTCAGGGCGATGTTGAATGGCAGCGCGAGCGTTTTCGTCAGCATATTCGTGCAGCCAAAGAAATCAATAAACCATTAATTATTCATTCTCGTCAGGCAAAAGAAGATACGATTCAACTATTAAAAGAAGAAAACGCGGCTTCCGTTGGCGGTATATTGCATTGTTTTACTGAAGATATGGCAATGGCAAAGGAAGCAATGAATTTAAATTTTTATATTTCTTTTTCGGGCATTGTGACTTTTAATAATGCAAAAGAAATACAACAGGTCGCCAGAGAAATGCCTTTGGAACGTATGTTAATTGAAACGGATTCACCTTATCTCGCGCCAGTGCCACATCGCGGTCAATCCAATCAACCGGCGTATGTGCGTTATGTTGCCGAATTCATTGCAAAATTACGCGGTGTCGAGGTGGATGTTGTTGCCAGACAAACGACGGCGAATTTTTTTAAATTATTTCAATTAGTCAATACAGGATTTTAAAATGTTTCGACCCGCAGCTTTTTTTATTGGATTACGTTATACGCGCGCAAAACGGCGCAATCACTTTATTTCATTTATTTCTTTAATGTCCATGCTTGGCATCGCGCTGGGTGTTTTAGTGTTAATTACCGTTTTATCGGTGATGAATGGGTTTGACCGAGAAATCAAAAAACGTGTCTTTAGCATGGTTCCTCCAGTGACCATTACAACGCTGGCTGATTTTGTGTCTAATTGGCAGGAAGTACAACAGTTGGTAAAGCAAAATCCGAATGTCATTTCAGTGGCCCCCTTCGTGACGGGTCAAGTATTGATTACCAACGATGGTGTTGTGCAGCCTGCTATTCTCGATGGAATAGATCCTGCACTTGAAAAAAATATCACGGAATTACCCCAAAAAATGGTTCAGGGTAAATTGGACCAGCTCACAGCAGGCGGATTTGGGATTATTTTAGGTGAAGAATTAGCGGATCGTTTAAATGCCTCTGTCGGCGATAAAATTACCGTCGTGACACCGGAAGTTTCATTAACACCGGCGGGTGTGATTCCGCGTTTTAAACGATTTACACTCATTGGTATTTTCCGTGCAGGGAGTGGTTTTGGTTTTGATGGAACATTGGCATTTATCCATTTACAGGATGCACAAAAGCTCATCCAATTAGGCACATCCGTATCAGGGATTCACGCCAGCATAAAAAATGTCTATGCAGCACCCCAAATTTCGGAACAATTAGCCATGCAATTAGGACCGAACACCCGAATTACCAATTGGACTGAACAATTCGGTGCATTTTTTCATGCGGTCAGTTTGGAAAAAACGATGATGTTTTTAATTTTATTATTGATCATTGCCGTTGCGGTATTTAATCTGGTCTGTACCCTCATGATGGTTGTCAATGATAAAGAATCCGATATTGCCATTTTGCGAACATTTGGTGCGACGCCCCAGATGATTATGGCTATATTTATGATACAAGGCGCGATTGTTGGTATCGTCGGTACGTTAATCGGTGTCGTTGGCGGTGTTGCACTGGCGTCCAATGTGACTCAATTAGTGAATTGGATCGAACACATTTTCAATGTCCAATTTCTTTCATCGAGTGTGTATTTTGTGAATTATCTTCCTTCAGAATTACAATCCACTGATATCATTCGTATCAGTGTCATGTCACTGATGTTTAGTTTGCTGGCAACATTATATCCGGCATGGCGCGCATCGCGTACTCTGCCTGTGGAGGCCCTTCGTTATGAATGATTCTGTGATAGCCTGTTCTGATTTGGTAAAAAATTATAAAGATGGAGCGACCCAGGTAGATGTTTTGCGTAAAATCAATTTAGATGTTAAATCGGCAGAGCTGGTTGCCATTGTGGGTAGCTCGGGATCGGGTAAAAGTACATTGCTGCATTTGTTAGGGGGGTTAGACAAACCGAGTTCAGGGAGTGTCAGTGTCGCTGGAAAAAAGCTTGCTGAATTATCTGAAAAAGAGAAATGTCATTTACGTAATCACTATCTGGGATTTGTTTATCAATTTCATCATTTATTACCCGAATTTACGGCACTCGAAAATGTGAGTATGCCTTTATTGATTCGGGGTATGGATGTTTCAACCATAAAATCAAAAGCTGAAAATTTGCTGGAATCAGTTGGATTGAAAAATCGGATGACGCATAAAATCGGTGAACTTTCCGGTGGTGAGCGTCAACGCGTTGCCATTGCCCGCGCCCTGATTTCGGATCCATTGTGTGTGTTAGCAGATGAACCAACCGGAAATTTGGATCCACGCAATGCCGAAAAAGTATTACAATTATTTCTCGATTTGCAAAAAATTCATCAAACCAGTGTCATCATGGTGACACACGATATGAATATTGCCAAACATGCGCAACGTATTTTATCTTTGGAAAATGGTCAGTTAGTCTAATTATCACATCGTCCCGTGACTTGTTCACGGGATTCAGCGTTTTTCATTTTAGTAGGAAATTCCAATGCGGTCCTTCACACTCGCCTTTTTATGCGGCGTACTGTTATTACAACAATTTTCTTATTTACCTGCGGTTTATTGGGTTTTAGTACTCATTTCAATCACAGGTTTCATTGAAATATTTTTTGTAAAAAGCTATCCCTATTTACGCTCTATTTCTGCATTATTATTGGGATTTTCCTGGGTTTTGTTCTATGTCCATGTTTTCGACGCATGGAATTTACCGACGGAGATAGAAGGTAAGCCCGTCATTGCGACAGGCTATATTGCATCTATCCCAAACACGATTGATAATAGAATTTCTTTTTTATTTTCATTAGACAGTCTGCAATCTGAAAAAATCCACGCGACTATTAAATTATCTTTAGAAAGTACCGATTCAATCCATTTGCGTGCGGGTGATAAATGGAAATTTACCGTCAAACTAAAACGTATTCACGGCATGATGAATCCTGGTGGTTTTGATTATGAATCCTTTGCATTGCAAGAAGGTGTCAGAGCGAGCGGATACATTGTATCAACTGCTGAAAATCAATTATTAGAAAGCCATTGGTTTCATTTTACGCTGAATCGTATTCGTCAAACATTAAAAGATAAAATGGAAGGCAGTTTAACGAATAGTAATACGTCACCGTGGATTATTGCGCTGGCATTAGGCGAGAGAGAAAATATTTCATCCGAAAATTGGGAAATATTACGCAATACTGGAACGAATCATTTAATGGCTATTGCAGGTCTGCATATTGGTTTAATGTCGGGTTTGGTATTTTTTTTGGTTGCCTGGTGCTGGCGTCGAATACCTCGCTTAATGTTCATTGCGCCCGCCCAATTCGCTGGTGGATTTTGTGCGTTCGTCACGGCTGTTCTGTATGGTGCATTGGCAGGATTTTCGATTCCTGCTGAACGAACCTGTATAATGTTAGCCATTGTGTTTATCACATTAATCAGGCAACGAGTGGTTGCTTCATGGCATGCCTGGTCAATCGCCTTACTCGCCGTATTAATTCTCAATCCACTGTGCGTATTAACAGAAAGTTTTTGGTTATCATTTTATTCAGTAGCGCTGATTATTTATGGCATGAGTGCTCGATTAAATCCGCATAACTTATGGTGGAAATTGGGCAGAATTCAATGGGTGAT
>CAZEEF010000008.1:14603-24574 GCA_964511095.1 uncultured Coxiellaceae bacterium
CTCGATTAAATCCGCATAACTTATGGTGGAAATTGGGCAGAATTCAATGGGTGATTGCAGTGGGATTAATACCATTAGGTATATGGTTATTTCAGCAATTTTCGTTAATTTCTTTCATTGCAAATAGTATTGCGATTCCATGGATCGGATTTCTGATTGTGCCATTGACGTTACTGGGATGTTTTGTTTTAATTTTTTCTGCGAATGGCGGCGGATGTATTTTATTATTAGCCGATAAATTACTCGCTATTTTATGGCATATATTAACATATTTTTCTCATTTATCTTGGGCAAATCATTATTTGATGATACCGAATACCTGGGTCTTGCTGTCAGCTTGTGCAGGCATGGTTATTCTTTTACTCCCTTCTGGTTTTCAAGGAAAATGGTTCGGTTTTATTGGGTTGTTACCACTTATTTTTTATCAGTATCCTGTACCCAAATCAGGTGAAGTCTGGTTTTCTTTATTAGATGTTGGGCAAGGACTTTCTGCGATTATTCAAACGCGCAATCATGTTTTAGTCTTTGATACAGGTCCCAAACTGGGTTCAAATTATGATATGGGTGAAAGTGTTGTCGCACCGTTTTTGCGATCTATTGGCATAAAAAAAATTGATATGTTAATTATCAGTCATCCCGATAACGATCATATTGGCGGTGCGAAATCATTATTTCATTATTTTACTATTTTAAAAACTAAAACAAGCACACCAGATCGGTTATTACCTTATCCCAGTACATATTGTCTAGGCGGTGAATCCTTTCAATGGGATGAAGTGAATTTTACATTTTTATATCCAACGCCAGACAATTTGAATTCGGATAATGATAGTTCATGTGTATTATTGATCACGAATAAAATGCAAAAATCCATTTTGTTGACAGGTGACATTGAAAAAATAGCTGAAAAATATTTAATAGAAAAGAATGCAAAAAATTTATCGGCGGATATTTTAGTCGCACCGCATCATGGCAGCAAAACATCGGCTGTCTCTGAATTTGTTCTAGATGTGCATCCTCGTTATGTTTTATTTCCGGTAGGATATCGGAATCGTTATCATTTTCCGCATAAAAGTGTCATCGAAAAATATCAGCAAATTCATGCTAGCCTATTCTCGACGGATACAAGTGGAACTATTCAATTTGATCTTGCGGAAAATATTTCTGCGCCTACTCAATATCGATTGGAAAAACAGCGTTATTGGAATTTTCATTAGAGAATAATATGACTGAGAAAGTATATACCATACATGATGCTTTTTTTAAAAAAGCCATGCAAAATCCTCAAGCCGCAAGACATTTTGTAGAACGTTTTTTTTCGCAGGATGTGTTAAATATGCTTCAGTTGGATACATTGAAGCTCGAGCCAGCAGAATTTATCGATGACAATTTGCGAAAAACTGCATCGGATGTTTTATTTCGGGTGCAAACAAATAAAAAGAAAATGGCTTATATTTATTTGTTGCTTGAGCATCAAAGAAGACCTGATAAGTTGATGCCGTATCGGCTGGCAAAATATACTATTCGAATAATAGATCATCATTTAATAATACATAAAACAAAAATATTACCCTTGGTCGTACCATTAGTTGTTTATAATGGCGAAAATGCTTATCCTTATTCAATGCGTTTTTGGGATTTATTTGAACCTCATGAGCAGGACAAAGCAAGGCAAATCTGGATCGACCCATTACCATTGCTTGATCTTAGTTCGTATGATACACGAGAGGTGAAAGATGATTCTTGGATTTCAATGGCATTGAATGCACTTAAATTCGGTTCTTCGTCAATGAGTCCCGATAAAATGATTGAACTGATGGAAAAAGCAACAATTGACCTTGCTGACAAAGGTGAATTAATCTATATTCAGAGTGTTTATCGTTATTTATGTGAAGCAAAAGACGCTCAATATGAAAGTGCATTATGGATTTCTTTTCGAGATCGTCTTCAATCCAAGTTAGGTGAAAAGTTTATGACATCAATTGCAGACTCATTTAGACAGGAAGGCATCAAACAAGGGATGCAACAAGGCATCCATCAGGGAGTGTATAAAGCTTCTATTGCTTTAAAAAAATTACAACAATCAGATAGTGTAAATATTGAAAAAATCGCTGAGACTACCGGCCTTTCGATTGAAGATATTAAAATATTGCAAAAGTCACTTATGCATCAATAATGTTTTATTTTCAATTAATTAAAAACTACGTTTTTTACAGATACTTAGTATTTCAATTGGCTTGAATGACGAAGATTTTAATTACATTCAGGTAGCTTCATGCTTACTCCCATACGCCAACAAATCAATCGCCATCAGCAACGTCGAATTATCAATCGGCTTTTCAAATGAAACCGTTGCACCCAATGATTCAGACAAATCCAGATAACCCGTTGGATCGAGCCTGCCTCCGCCCGAAATCGCAATGATTTCCATATTGGGATGTTTGTTTTTGACTTCTGAAATTAAGGTAATGCCGCTTTTTTTAGGCATGATAATGTCAGTGACCATCACGTCTGGTTCTGAGTGTTTGAGAATTTCAGTGGCTTCATCACCATTGGTCGCACTTTCGACTTGATGGGAAGCGCGAGTCAAGACTTGTGCCAGCATATCTCTGACTAGATCATCATCTTCAACCAGTAGTATTTTGGCCATTTTGATTCTCCATAAGTTCACTACATTCTGGGAGTAGAAGGGTAAATGTCGTGCCATGCCCAAGCTGGCTTTCAACAAGAATCTCTCCCTGGTGTTCTTTAATAATCGTATGCACCGTTGCTAATCCAAGCCCAGTTCCCTTACCAACTTCCTTCGTCGTAAAAAAAGGTTCAAACATACGTTCCATTGTCATTTGATCCATTCCATGACCCGTATCAGTTAATTGTATTTTACAGTACATCCCTTTGATTACATTTGGAAATTGACCAAAAATCCTATCTGACGATGCAATACGGCTTAAATTAATTTTAACACTTCCTTCACCATCCATGGCATCCACAGCATTATTAATCAGGTTTACAATGACTTGGTGTAATTGCGTTTGATTGCCTAAGATAGTACTGTCTTCAGACATGTATTGGGATTGAATAGCGACACTGGCTGGAATCGTCGGTTTTAAGAGACTTAAGACACCCTCAATGGTTTCTTTAATACAAATGGGTTTAAAATCATGATGTTGGCGTCGACTGAAGGAAAGAATTCGGGCGACCAACTCTTGACCTCTTTTACAGGCTTCCAATACTTTACCTAAATTTTTATGGATTAAGCTATCCTGTGACACATCCTCTCGAGCGAGTTCAGCATAACCCATGATGGCATATAAAATATTATTAAAATCATGGGCAATGCCGCCTGCCAGTGTTCCCATGGCTTGCAATTTTTGCCCCTGAAGCAAGGCTCTTTCGAGCTTTTGCTTGGTTTCTTCTGCCTGAATCCGCTCTGCAATTTCTTTTTTGAAGTTTTCATCGATAATGGCATAGGATTGCTTACGTCTGTGAGACAGTTGAACGAGCCAGAGAGTGGCAATGATAAAAATAAAGAGGGAAATTCCTAATACAAGGATAATCCAAGGATAAGAATCGATAAGAGAATTCCAGCTCATATCTATAGCTTAATCGATTTAACCGATTGAGGCTAGAAGCCATTTTAATATATACTTCGGTAATGGAATTTGTGTCCAATAGGGATGTTATTCAACGTGAAGTAATGAGACTATGCAGCTAAAGAAAATTAAACTTTCTGGTTTTAAATCATTTGTGGATCCCACCACAGTGCCTATTCCGAGCCATTTGGTCGCGATTGTAGGGCCGAATGGGTGCGGTAAATCCAATATTATTGATGCCGTTTGTTGGGTCATGGGCGAAAGTTCCGCCAAATATTTGCGCGGAGAATCCTTAACTGACGTTATTTTTAACGGTTCCAGCGCCCGTAAGCCAGTCGGCCAAGCCTCGGTTGAACTCGTATTTGATAACCAGGATGGCAGTTTGGGCGGCGAATATGCCAGTTATGCAGAGATTTCGATTCGCCGCATGATCAATCGCGAGAGTGAATCGAGCTATTTTTTAAATGGCACGCGCTGTCGCCGCAAAGATATTGTAGGTATTTTTCTTGGAACGGGATTAGGACCGCGCAGTTATTCCATTATCGGCCAAAATATGATTTCAAGGCTGATTGAAGCTAAACCCGATGATATGCGAACGTATCTGGAAGAAGCGGCCGGTGTTTCAAAATATAAAGAACGCCGCCGCGAAACGCAAAATCGTATCCAGCATACCCAGGAAAATATGGCGAGACTGGACGATGTCCGAACTGAATTGGATAAACAGTTAAATACATTAAATCGTCAGGCCACCACCGCAGAACGATTTAAAGTATTAAAAGAAGAAGAACGCACTTTCCGCGCGCAATGGCTGGCTGCAGAATGGCGCCAGTTTGATACAAAACTCGTTCAATATACCTTACAGATTCAGCAGCAGGAAACAGGTCTTGAAGCAAAACAGACTGAACTGGGTGAGATTAATTTAAATGCGGATAAAAAACGGGATGAATATCATTTATCCAGCGAAACCTTACAGGAAGTGCAGCGTCGTTATTATGCTGCAGGCAATGAAATCACACGCATTGAACAAACGATACAGCATACCGAAGAACGCCAGCGTCAATGGCAAAGTGATGTATTACAAGTGGAAAACGATTCCAATGACGTTAAAAATGCATTGGAAGAAATTGAAAGTGAATTCACTGAATTAACACAAGAATCCGAACAGCTTGAACCCGCACTGACGAATGCTCTCATGACAGAAGAAGCGGCTTCAGAGGCTTGCACTCAAGCAGAAGAAGCCGTGCAAGCATGGCAAAGTCAGTGGGATCAATTTCATCAACAGTCTGCACAAATCATGCAGACGGCACAAGTCGAACAAACCCGTGTTACCCATTTGGAACAGCGCCTGACTTCCATTAAGCAACGTAAATTGCAGTTAGAACAACATCAGGCGCAAATGAATTTTACTGTATTAGATCAGGAAATTGATCATCTATCAGAAGAAATTTTGCGGATGACGGAGTTCTCTTCAGAACAAATCCAGGCGCTCAATGCCATTCGCCAGGCAATGTCAATGGAACAGGCAGCACAACAACAAACGACTCAACAACTTGATCAGAAACGTAATCAACTTCAGCAATTACGCGGCCGTCAGGCTTCTTTGGAAGCGCTGCAACAAACCGCATTGGGGCAACGCAATAATCCAGTGACCGATTGGTTGAAACAACATCATCTGGATCAATTACCGCGTCTTGCGCAAGGTATCGAAGTCGAATCCGGTTGGGAGCACGCGGTAGAAAAAATATTAGGCGCGCACTTGCAGGCCGTTTGTGTCGATGAATTATCGGTGGTGGCGAAAGACATCGATGATTTGAAACAAGGTAATTTAAGCGTATTTGCTACTTCAGCAATGAGTCAGTCTGTTTCTAAAAAAGCAACCTTACTGCTCGATAAAATTAAATCGAAATGGCCGCTTGATTCGTTGTTATCAACTATTTTTGTAGCAGAAACGCGAGAAGAAGCACTCACGTTATGCAAAGCACTGGAAGCGCATGAGTCTGTCATCACACGCGATGGCGTCTGGTTCAGTCCAGCCTGGTTACGTATTTCCCGCGATGAAAATCCAGCGGCGGGTATTTTTCAGCGCGAACAAGAACTCAAACAATTAACGCAACAAATCACTGAATTGGCGGCTCTGCAGCAAGCACTGGAAGAACAGTTAACGCAGCACCATGAACGACTGAGAGAATTAGAAGACAAGCGAGATGAGGCACAAAAAATCGTGAATCAATCGCATGCCGAAAAAGCCCAAACGGAAGCGCAGCATAAAATAAAACAAGCTCGTTTGGCAGAGCTCAAAACACAGGCTGACCAATTCCACACGGAATGGGAAGACAGTACAGAACAGTATGAACAAACCCAAATTGAATTAAATCAATCCCGTGCTGCCTGGCAGCAAGCGATGAGCGAATTGGAAGGTGCGGCTGATCAACGCGAATCATTAGAACAGAAACGTCACCAATTGCGTGCACATCAACAGATGAGTCGTCAAAAATTAAATGAAGCAAAAGAGTCTTCTCATCAGTTGGAAATTCGTTTGCAAACGACACAATCACAACGTTCTTCTCTTAAGCAAACGATTTTACGCATGCAAACACAATTGGCGACATTAACAGAACGTAAAATAGCATTACAAACAGATGCTCAAATTGGCGCTTCATTGCCAGAGTTAGAAAAAACATTAGCGACTGCATTAAGCGATCGATTACAAATCGAAGAAGAAGTCAATGCAGCACGTCATGCGCATCAATCGATTGAGCATGCCATGCGTGAACTGGAAAATAATCGACAAAGTGTTGAGCGTGAAGCAGCTAAAATTCGCGATATGCTGGAAACGTCACGTTTGGAAGCACAAAGTTTAAAAGTTAAAATAGAAACCGTCACTGAACAATTGAAAGAAACGCATTGTGAACTCGAAGCCATTTTAAAAGAATTACCGGAAGATGATTTGGATCCTGCTATTTATCATCAACAGTTAGAGCAGGTGACTTTAAGAATTACCCGGCTGGGTCCTATCAATCTGGTTGCCATTGAAGAATTTTCAGCCTGTTCAGAACGGAAAGATTATTTAGATAAACAATATGCCGATTTGCTGGAAGGTCTTACGACGCTTGAAAGTGCCATTGCCAAAATTGATAAAGAAACGCGTGCACGTTTTAAAGAAACCTTTGATAAAGTGAATAGTCGTTTTCAGGAATTATTTCCAACGATCTTCGGCGGTGGTAAAGCCTATTTAGAATTAACGGGCGATAATTTACTGGATGCGGGTATCACCGTCATGGCTTGCCCGCCGGGTAAGCGGAATAGTACCATTCATCTGCTATCGGGTGGTGAAAAAGCCATGACGGCGATAGCGCTCGTGTTTTCAATTTTCCATTTGAATCCAGCACCGTTTTGTTTACTGGATGAAGTGGATGCACCACTGGATGATGCGAATATCGGACGATTTTGTCAGTTAGTACAAACCATGTCTGAAAAAACGCAATTTATTTTCATTAGTCATAATAAATTGGCTATTGAAATGGGTCAGCACTTGATGGGTGTCACCATGCATGAGCCTGGTGTGTCACGCCTGGTCAGTGTGAATGTCGAGGAAGCAGTCAGTTTAGCAGGCGCATAGGAGTCAACATGGATGTTTATATTGGATTTGGATTATTATCAGCGGGTATTGTTGTCGTTCTCGGTCTATTTTTTGATAGTTGGTTCAAAAAACGTCAAACGAAATTAACAGAATTTTCAGCGATGTATGATCATCAGCGGGAAATGGAACCAATTGACAATCTGTCTCTTGAACGAATTACTTACGATATTGCCAGACATAAAAGGGATTCTGAATTGAGATATTTTAGTGATGCTGACTTGGTACCAGAGCCATCGGCGGAAGAATATGACGATAGACCGAAAATATCCCAACCCGTGGAAGAAATCAGAAAAGCGCATCCCAAAACGGTTGAAAAAACCAATGAAGTGCTTTCTGCTGCCCATGAAAAAAATAAAGCCATGCCAGCCAATTTACTGATACTGAGTGTCATGGCGAATAAAGGGAGTCGTTTCGAATCGTATGATTTATTACAGGCCATTTCAGCGGCAGGCTTGCAATTTGGTGAAATGAATATTTTTCATTATTATCAACCGACACCGGTTGGCAAAATTGCTTTATTTAGCATGGCGTCTGCCAATAAACCCGGTGATTTTGACATGAATAATATCGCGGAAATTTCGTGTTCCGGTCTAATGTTATTTATGGATATTGCGCAAGCGCCCGATCCGCAATCCACTTTTAAATTAATGCTGGAAAAAGCGGAACGATTGGCAGAAGATTTGGATGCTGTATTATGTGCGGATCCCATGACACCCTGGAATGAAAAATTAGCCTGGCAATATCACCAGAAAATTATGCAATATAAAACCGCATCTAAACATGACAATAAAATCCATACATAAAATTGAAGAACAGATCTTACGGCTGCGTGAACAGATTAACGATCATAATTATCGTTATTACGTGTTAGATGATCCTATTATTTCTGACGCAGCCTATGATCAATTATATCAACAATTAAAATCACTTGAATCCGAAAATCCTGAATTCATCTCAATCGATTCGCCGACACAACGCGTGGGCGCAAAACCATTGAAAGCATTTTCGGAAGTTCAGCATGTTGTTCCGATGTTGTCGCTGGAAAATGCCTTTCAGGAGGAGGACGTCCTGGCATTTGATCGTCGTATTCACGATCGCTTAGCCCTTTCGGAGCCGATTGAATATACTGCTGAACCCAAACTGGATGGTTTGGCGGTGACGTTAATCTATGAAAAAGGTGTATTTGTTCGCGCCGCCACCCGCGGTGATGGTGAAACAGGTGAAGATATTACAGAAAATATTCGCACCATTTCATCGGTGCCATTGCATTTACGGGGAGAGGGTTATCCTGACAGACTGGAAGTACGCGGCGAAGTGTACATGTCGAAAAAAGGATTTATGGAATTGAATGCCCGTGCTGAAAAAAACGGTGAAAAAATTTTTGTGAATCCACGTAATGCAGCAGCCGGCAGTTTACGTCAATTAGATCCCAGAATAACGGCTTCACGACCACTGGATATTTTTTATTATGGCATTGGACGCGTCGAAGGTGGAGAATTACCGGGAACGCAATATGAAATGTTAAATAATTTTAAACAATGGGGATTGCGTGTTAATCCCGAAACAAAAATGGTAAAAAATATAGAAGGTTGTTTAACTTATTATCGTCATCTTGCTGAAAAACGCGCAAAATTACCCTATGAAATCGATGGTATCGTCTATAAGGTCAATTCCAGGGAACAACAACGTGAATTAGGTTTTGTATCGCGCGCACCGCGTTGGGCAATTGCCCATAAATTTCCGGCAGAAGAAGTGTTAACAACGGTTGAAGCCATTGAATTTCAAGTGGGTCGAACCGGCGCATTAACACCTGTTGCGCGATTACATCCTGTTTTTGTGAGTGGTGTCACAGTGAGTAATGCAACATTACATAACATGGATGAAGTACGGCGAAAAGACGTTCATATAGGCGATACGGTTATTGTTCGGCGTGCCGGCGATGTGATTCCCGAAATTGTCAGTGCGCTCAAAGAACACCGGCCTCGTGATGCCAAGTCCATTCATTTACCCAAACAATGTCCTGTGTGTCATTCGCAGGTGGAACAAATTGAAGGTGAGGCGGTTGCACGATGCAGTGGCGGGCTTTTTTGTCCTGCGCAGCGTAAAGAAGCCATTAAACATTTCGCATCGAGACGTGCACTTGATATTGAAGGGTTAGGTGATAAATTAGTGGATCAATTAGTCGAAAATCAATTGATTCAGAGTGTGGCTGATTTATATTCGCTGACAGTGGATGCATTGTCTGATTTGGAACGCATGGCTGAAAAATCGGCGCAAAATTTATTGGATGCGTTGCAGAAAAGTAAAAAAACCACCTTGGCACGTTTTCTGTATGCATTAGGTATTCGTGAAGTCGGTGAAGCCACAGCAAAACAACTCGCGCAACATTATGGTGAATTAGAAAAAATAATGGAAGCGAGTGAAGAATCGCTACAAACGGTTTCAGATATTGGTCCTGTTGTTGCAAAACACATTGTGTCATTTTTTGCGGAAAAGCATAATCGCACTGTGATAGATGAATTATTACAAGCCGGCATTCACTGGGAAAAAGTCAAAACAACATCGCATAGGCCATTGGCAGGAAAAACATTTGTGTTAACAGGTGCATTACAAACCGTATCACGCGATGAAGCCAAAGAAAAATTAGAAACGTTAGGCGCTAAAGTGGCAGGCAGTGTATCAGCTAAAACAAATTATGTGGTAGCGGGCAGCGATGCCGGCTCAAAATTAACAAAAGC
>CAZEEF010000009.1:0-1655 GCA_964511095.1 uncultured Coxiellaceae bacterium
AACCTTCGTTAATAACGGTTTGAGTATTTCAATATCGCCTGCCTGGATGGCAGAAATAAACCGCCATACAATATTTTGTTTTCCAGGAGGGGTCCATTTCACTGTACCCAGAATTATTTTTAGTGTTTCAACGTCACGCTTTTGTATGGCGTGATCCATTAATTTGAATAATATTTTATACGTATCATTTATTTTTTGATGATCGGCTGCTGCTCGTAGCAATTGAGTCAAACTATCGGTAAAACCATTTTGTATGGCATCCGTGAGGGCTGATACGGCTTTTTCATCGTTACCATTCGCCATATCATCAAATAATGATTGAATAGAAATATCGTGTGTTGATCGCATTTTTTATAGGGCCTCGTTTTGATATGGTTGCTATTGTTGCACAAAAAAGATACTTTTGGTAGTGATTTAGTGATTTTTATCACATGATTAACGATCTTTTTTAGGTGGCTCGGGTGCGGGGGGTGTTGAAGTTGAATGACGGGTATTTTCAGGATTCGTTTTTGGCGTATCTCCAAATAAAGCATGCGAACCTGTGACTTGTTTGATGGAATTTTCAGCGGATTGCGATGCTTGAGCTTTGGCTTTTTGATAGGCGTACTTTAATTGACTGGCTAATTGATTTATTTTATCGTCTTTTTTTGAATCCGAATTATCTTGCTTTGCCACTAAACAAAATCGTAATGCCCGATCATACTGTTTAAGTTGATTTTCAAGCACGGTTTCTTTTTCGCCCATCTCTTTTAATGTTTCTGCCATTTGATAATAAATTTCTACTTTTTGTTGCTGTGATGACGATTTTTTCAATGCTTCCGCCAAGTGCTTTAATTTATTTTCCAGATAATGAATGGGTGATTCAACTTTGACTTCTTCCTGAGATGACGTGTGAATCATCACGTTGTTAACCGTGTTTTTATTTAAAGCTTGAAGAACGGCGAGACAATATTCCAATACACTTTTTTCGGCGGAATCAAAATGATCCAACCCTCTATACTGTTTTGAGTTCATGCGAACAAGCGCTTTACCAATGAAGTTGTAATCTTCAAGATAACCTTCAAGATTTTGAGCGCTCCGTGGTGTGAATAAACGAGTAAAGAATTCCTGATTATAATGTTTTGCGAAACTGTCATAATCCTTGTCTCTGGCATTTAAGAAAGAAGCAGAACTGACTATCTTAAATTCATTCGTCGAATCCAGGGTTTTTTTATCAGACTCTAATAGAAGTTGTGACGACAACAAAAGATAAAAATCATCAGGAAGTTTTGTTGGGTGATCTCCCAAATGATTGATGAAATAGCTACCGACTGTATGGAAAATTTCTTTTTCCATTTTTTTTAATGTAGTGTCGGAAAAATGCAGTGCGGGTTGTGATAGAAGAACAAAACCGAGCTGTATAATCAATTGATCATCGTATTTTTCAGCAGCGAAAGGTTTGGGTAATTGATCTTTGGCAATCATTGATAAGCAGGCAGCTTGATCATCTGGAGTAAGCAGATTCATATCCGCCTTGCCGTTCAATAACGCAATGATCGTTTTAACATGCCCTTCAGCAACCGCATAAGCCAGTGGTAACATGCGTTCTTTATTGAGCTTGTTTGGATCAGCGCCTGCATCCAATAATGCTTTTACAATTTCCGTATTTCCTTTGA
>CAZEEF010000009.1:1755-24052 GCA_964511095.1 uncultured Coxiellaceae bacterium
TCTATCAAGTAGGTCAGTTTTTCCATTAGCCTATTTTTGCTTTTTTCACTCCATTGAATACCTTCCAGCATGGCGGTGACAATCTCAAATTGATTTTTAAGAAGAGCCGTATGGAGTAAAATTAAAAGATATTCTTGCTTGAAATCTGCTTGCAGGAGTGCTTTTGCCATGTCAGCAAGATGGTTATTGATTGCGTAGATGAAAAGGTTTATTAGCTTGTCTTCACCCTCTTTTTGTTCTTTCATTTTTTTCAGAATGATTGTTACACTATCAAACTGATTTTTAGTGAGAGCATATCTCAGTTGAGCTACGAGTTTTTCCTGATCGTTTTCGAAGTGAGGTAATAAGGCTTGAATGATTGTTTCTTCGTGCTTGTCGATTGCATACTTAAATACTTGTGTAATGAATTCTTCATCATCCGTATTCCAACGACCCGTGACTGGCACTGCTTTCTTAATATCGGCTCCTTTTTGAAGTAACAAAAGAGTAATATCGGCATTGCGCCTTTTTATAGCATGGGTAAGGGCTGTACCGGTTTCTTTATCGTTGTAGTCAATATCATTTTCAGGTTCAACGGATGGGTTACCAATTAAAAAAGGATGGTTCTTAAGATTATCACTAGCCAAAATATTTTTTATAGCACGCTTTACCCGGCTGAATTGATCTTCATACGAAAATTTTTCATCATTTTCATCAACTTTAATAATGGCATCAAATAACGCTTTAACGTGTTCATTTTTTGGATACATCGCTTATGTCCTCGTTTAGGGCATAAGCATATTATCGCACAAAAATCTAATTACTGTGTATAAATAAGCCTAATTTTAAGGAATTTCAGCCAAATTCCCTTTGTTCTCTAACCAGCTTTTACGATCCTGTGCCCGTTTTTTGCCGAGTAACATATCCAGCATTTTATCTGTATTATCATTGTCTTGAATCGTCAGTTGTACCAATCGACGCGTGTTGGGATCCATGGTGGTTTCGCGTAATTGCAGTGGATTCATTTCACCCAACCCTTTAAATCGAATCACATTGATTTTACCTTTTTTATTTTCAGCCGCGATGCGATCCAAAATGCCTTGTTTTTCCGCGTCATCCAAGGCGTAATAAATTTCTTTTCCATGATCAACCCGATAAAGCGGTGGCATTGCAACATGGATGTGACCCGCTTCTACTAATGGACGAAAATGTTTAACGAACAAAGCGCACAGCAATGTCGCAATATGCGATCCGTCTGAATCCGCATCCGCTAAAATACAAATTTTTCCATAACGCAATCCAGTTAAATCTTTGTGTCCGGGTTCTATACCAATCGCGACAGAAATATCATGCACTTCTTGTGAAGCCAATACTTGTGTGGATTCCACTTCCCACGTATTTAAAATTTTCCCGCGTAACGGCATGATCGCTTGAAATTCACGACTGCGCGCCTGTTTGGCAGAACCGCCTGCTGAGTCACCTTCTACTAAAAATAATTCCGTCCGTTTCACATCCTGTAAAGTACAATCCACTAATTTTCCGGGGAGTGCAGGGCCGGCGGTGATTTTTTTACGAATGACAGTTTGGGCGGCTTTCATGCGTTTTTGTGCATTGGCAATGGCAAAATTGGCGAGTACTTCGCCGATCGAAACATTATTATTTAGCCATAAACCAAACGCATCTTTCACAACACCTGAAACAAAACTCGCACATTCACGAGACGATAAACGTTCTTTTGTTTGGCCTGCGAATTGCGGATCGTGTAATTTGACTGAAATAATATGCGCGCAACGATCCCAGACATCTTCCGGCGCCAATTTTACACCGCGAGGTAATAAATTACGAAATTCACAAAATTCACGTAATGCTTCCAATAAGCCTAACCGAAAACCATTGACGTGCGTGCCGCCCTGCGGTGTGGGAATTAAATTGACATAACTTTCTGCGATCACTTCACCCTCTTCCGGCAACCAGAATGCAGCCCAGTCGACAGTTTCATTGTTCCCCTGAAATGAGCCAACAAAAGGTTCTAATGGAATATGTTCTACATTTCCAATCGCTTCCAGCAGATAATTCGGTAATCCATTTTCATAATGCCACTCTTCCGTTTCACCGGTGTGTTCATCATGAAATGAAACATGCAACCCAGGACAGAGAACCGCTTTTGCGCGCAACGTATATTTTAATTTAGTGACAGCAAAACGGGCTGAATCAAAATATTTTTCATTCGCCCAAAAACGAATACTCGTACCGGTGTCGCGTTTATTGGTCGTTCCAATTTTTTTTAGTTCAGAGGATTTTTCACCGTTTTGAAATGCCATTTGATAAATAATGCCGTCACGTTTAATTGTAACATCCAATCGTTTAGACAATGCATTGACAACAGAAATACCCACCCCGTGCAAACCACCGGAAAAACGATATTGTTTGTTGGAAAATTTCGCGCCGCTATGCAATTTTGTCAAAATTAATTCGACACCGGTTAATCCTTCTTCCGGATGAATATCAACTGGCATGCCGCGTCCATCATCAGTGACTTCCAGCGAACCATCTTTATAGAGTATCACTTGCAATAAAGATGCATGCCCTTCCATCGCCTCATCGACACTATTATCAATCGCTTCGCGCGCAAGATGATTTGGATTGGTCGTATCCGTATACATGCCTGGCCGCCGTCGAACGGGTTCCAGACCACTTAATACTTCGATGGAGTCGGCATTATATTGAGTTGATTTCATGGAGTGATTTATCCTTTACGATAGTCTTTCTATCGCAATTCTTTCGGCAATTTCATTGGTTGCAAGATTTTCATCCTGTGCACGAATAAAAATATCCATCGTGCTTTCATAAATTTTACCTACCTGTTCTTTCGCCATGGCAAGATTAGCATGATCATAAACAGCCGCTACGTAAATTAATCCACCTGCATTAATTAAAAAATCGGGCGCATAAAGAATACCGCGTTCATGCAATAATACGCCATGGTGTTGATGTGCTAATTGATTATTGGCTGAACCTGCAATGATTGGAACCTGCAATCGCTTAATGGTATGTAAATTTAATACGGCGCCTAAGGCACATGGCGCAAACACATCCGCTTTCATATCGTAAATGGCATCCGGCGTACAGGTCGCTACGCCAAATTCTTCCACACAACGTTGCAGCGCCTGTTGATTCACATCACACATGGTTAAACGCGCCCCCAATGCATGCAGTTCTTTTGCGAGATAATAACCAACATGTCCGGCGCCCTGGATTGCGACATGAATATCCGCCAGGTTATCACGGTCTAATTTAAATTTAACGGAAGCTTCGATACCGCGCCTGACACCGAATGCTGTTTCCGGTGATGGATCGCCGCTGACACCGGATGAAGTCGTACAGGTGACATACGGTGTTCGTTTTTCTATGATGTCCATATCTTCCGGACTTGTCCCACTATCCACAGCCGTAATATAACGTCCGCCTAGTTCATGCACAAAATCAGCAAAGGCTTCGAGATAGGCTTTGCGGTCTTTAATCACTTTGGGTTTGATTAATACGGCTTTGGCACCCCCGTGTTTTAAATTACTGATCGCTGCCTTGAAGCTCATCATGTAACCCAAACGCAATGCATCTTCGAAAGCGGCATCCGTGGTGGGATAATGAATCAAACGACAACCGCCTATCGCTGGACCGCGTTTTAAATTATGCACAGCAATAATCGCTTTCAATCCGGTTTTGTGATCGAATTTAACATGTACCTGACCGTAATTTAACAAATCAGCATAACGAAAAAGCCCATCTAAAGCGGTATGTGGTTTTTTTTGTTTGAGAAGTGAAGACTGAGTATTCATGACGACATCCTTCGTTGGCTTTTCGATGACATCCATTGTTTAATCCCCGATAAAAATATTCTTTTTACTACCCTTGGGAATTGTCGTCAAATGGTTTACGCAACCGCGCCATCCCTGGCGCTGACATTGTTATTTCTATGGAACAACAAAATAGTCAGGACTATAGGTATAGCAATGCACTATGATCCTATCATTACCTAATTTAAATGCCATAGGACCTAGCTCTACTTTTGATAAGGCCGGTTGAACTTCTTTGTAGCAAACACGTCTTTCGTCACCCACCTTGAAAAAATAACGATCAGAAACAACGGTCGAAGAAGGAACTACATAAGTGGTGCCTTCTTTTTGAACGACAATGGGTGCGCCTTGTACTACAATTTTGTCTGCGTAACTATTTGCACTGAGTATTCCGAATGAAGCAACGGCAATGGATAATAATAATTTTTTCATAATATGACTCTCCCACTTTAATTAACGTCTTAAATATTAGTAACTCGTCACTGTTGTTGTTTTTTCGACGGGTGTTGCGTAGGTCGTTTCCGTGACAGCTGGCGTCGTGGTATACGTCGTGGTCGTTGCAGGCGGTGTACCAATGGAAGCCGAGCATCCGGTCAAAACAAGCACTATCGCTAGAAAGATAAATTTTTTCATATAATTACCCCCCTAATCACTCACTTGAAGTATAAAAATAGGGCACTTAATTATTATATCGCAGAACGAAGTTAACCTGTTTTGGGTTTTGTTTTGATAATAATCATTGGATAGTTTATAGATTAAATCATGGTCAGTGAGGTTAAATAAAATGTTTGATGATGGTTGGGCTGGTAGCCCATAGCCGTAAAGCTAAGGAAGAAAAAAGCGTAATTATTCGATTCTTACGTCCAAACAATTTCAATGAATTGATGAAGAGAACCACTCCCTCTCCACCCGCGTTTTTTGCGGGAGGAGAGGGTTGGGGAGAGGCGGGCTTTAAATCTTCCTTAACTGAATAAATAGTCCATATTTAAAAATATTTTTACAGTATGGTTTGATATTATTTGATGTGTTGTTTTAATAATTTAACCTTTTCTTATTTCCTGCTTCATTTTCTATAAAAACCTTCCGCCTATCATATTGAATCATGAACGAATTGACAAAAAATTATGTAAAAGAACTCCGTCAAAATAGCACGGATACACGGATACGGTTTTAAATGAAATTTTGGCTGCTTTAAAAAGAAAGATTTAAAACCCGCCTCTCCCCAACCCTCTCCTCCCGCAAAAAACGCGGGTGGAGAGGGAGTGGTTCTCTTCATCAATTCATTGAAATTGTTTGGACGTAAGGATCGAATGTTTACGCTTTTTTTCTTCCTTAGCTCTACGGCTATGGGCTACCAGCCCAACAAATCATAAAAACAACAAATAACAAAATCAGCCAAGATGATTAACCCCCTTTCGCATGACTCTGTTTTTTGATGCGATTCACTGCATCAATTTGTGCAATCGCTTCTGCCAATTCTTTTGTGGCCCGTGCGATATCAATGTCTGACGCTCTATCGTGCAATGCTTTTTCAGCGCGCTCTTTAGCATGCAAGGCAGCGGCTTCATCAATATCTTTCGCACGCACGATGGTATCCGCTAATACGGTGACATTGAAAGGCTGAACTTCTAACATTCCGCTATTGACATAAAAAACTTCTTCCCTATTGGCTGCCAACTGTGCGCGAATGTTGCCTGCTTTTAATTTGGTAATGAGTGGCGTGTGTCCCGGTGCAATACCGAGCTCGCCCATTTCACCTGTCAAAAAAACCATTTCCACTTGACCGGAAAAAATTTCCTGCTCGGCGCTCACCACATCTAAGCGTAATGTTTTAGGATCAGCCATTGATTATGCCTTCGTTTTTTCTTTCAGTTTTTGTGCTTTTTCGACAGCCTCATCAATCGTACCGACCATGTAAAAAGCTTCTTCCGGTAAATGATCATATTCGCCAGATACAATGCCCTTGAAACCACGAATGGTTTCTTTAATCGGAACATAACGGCCGGGCGTGCCTGTGAAAATTTCTGCAACAAAGAAAGGCTGTGACAGGAAACTCTGGATTTTACGGGCACGCGTCACTGTCTGGCGATCTTCTTCTGACAATTCATCCATTCCCAAAATCGCAATAATATCTTTTAATTCTTTGTAACGCTGTAACGTCGTTTGCACGGATAACGCGACATCATAATGATCCTGTCCCACAACGAGTGGATCCAATTGGCGACTCGTGGAATCCAGTGGATCAACGGCGGGATAAATACCTAATTCCGCAATTTGTCGTGACAATACAACGGTCGCATCCAAGTGCGCAAAAGTCGTAGCCGGTGAAGGATCGGTTAAGTCATCGGCGGGTACATAAACAGCTTGTACCGATGTGATAGAACCTTTTTTCGTCGATGTAATACGTTCCTGCAAGGCACCCATTTCTTCTGCGAGCGTGGGTTGATAACCGACGGCAGAAGGAATACGGCCTAACAAGGCAGACACTTCTACACCCGCCAGTGTGTAACGATAAATGTTATCAATAAATAACAATACGTCGCGCCCTTCATCACGAAATGCTTCTGCAATCGTTAAACCCGTCAGTGCTACGCGTAAACGATTACCTGGTGGTTCATTCATTTGTCCATAAACCAGAGACACTTTATCCAATACTTTGGATTCTTTCATTTCCAGATAGAAATCATTACCTTCACGCGTTCGTTCGCCCACACCTGCAAATACGGAATAACCACTGTGCTCGATTGCAATATTACGAATAAGTTCCATCATATTTACAGTTTTGCCAACGCCTGCACCCCCAAACAATCCAACCTTACCACCTTTCGCAAAGGGACAAACGAGATCGATGACCTTAATGCCTGTTTCAAGCAATTCTTCAGAAGCGGCCTGTTCTGCAAAGCTCGGCGCTGGACGATGAATAGGTAAATACGTATCGGTTTGAATATCACCCGCTTCATCAATCGGAGTCCCTAATACGTCCATAATGCGGCCCAGTGTCGGTTTGCCCACTGGCACTCGAATGGGACTGCCCGTATTTTTTACTTTGAGTCCTCGACGCAGACCATCCGTCACGCCCATTGCAATGGTTCTTACCACACCATCGCCCAATTGTTGCTGAACTTCCAACACAATGTTAGCGTCTTCGATTTTGAGTGCATCATAAATTTTGGGAACAGCATCTCGTGGAAACTGTACGTCTACGACCGCGCCGATAATTTCAGCAATATGACCCACACTCATTTTTTACCTCTCTCAATATGTAAGACTAAACAACCGCTGCACCCGCCACAATTTCTGTCAATTCTTGTGTAATCGATGCCTGACGCGCTTTGTTATAAACCCTTTGTAATTCATGGATCAATTCCGCTGCATTTTCAGTTGCATTTTTCATCGCAATCATGCGTGCAGCCTGTTCACAGGCAATGTTTTCTATCACGCCCCGATACACTTGCGACTCAATGTAACGCGACAATAATTCATTCAATAGATACGCCGCATTATCCGGCTCATAAATATAATCCCAATGATGACCCAATTCTGCATCCGTCGATGGCACGATAGGTAATAATTGTTGTATCACCGGTTCCTGTTTCATTGTATTAATAAAATGGTTGGAACACAGATACAAAGCATCAATTTGACCATTGCTGAAAGCATCCAGCATCACTTTCACTGTACCGATCAAATCTGCAACGGCGGGTGTATCACCCAAATGACTCGCTTGTGCCAATACTTTCCCACCCACGCGTTTGAAAAAAGCTTCTGCTTTCAAGCCAATCAAACATAAACTCACTTCCACGGATTTCGAACGCCATTCTTTAATGTGTGAGATCGTTGTTTTCAATAAATTGGCATTCAACCCGCCGCACAAACCACGATCGGTTGTCACAATGATGTATCCTACCCGTTTAATTTCACGTTCTTGCAAAAAAACATGTTTATATTCGGGATGACTTTTTGCAACATGACCCAATACTTGCAGAATCTTTTGTGCATACGGTTGAGCGCGATGCATACGGTCTTGTGATTTACGCTTTTTACTGGACGCGACCATTTCCATCGCTTTCGTAATTTTCTGCGTGTTCTTGATGCTTCGAATTTTAGTCCGTATCTCTTTTCCAACAGCCATGCGTTTACCTTTTTATGACATCAGCGTTTTCTTGAAAGATTCAATCAGGTGACGAATCGCTTTGGCAATTTCGTCATTATAATCGCCTGTGGAATTAATTTTATCCATCAATTCACTGTGATGATTACGCAAGTCTCTCAATAAACCACTTTCAAATTCAGCGATTTGATTCAGCGGCAAATCATCCAGATAACCTTGATCTGCTGTAAACAAAATAACGCTCATTTCAGCCACTGATAAGGGATGATATTGTTTTTGTTTCATAATTTCGGTGATACGCTGACCACGCTCTAACTGTTTACGCGTCACTTCATCCAAATCCGAAGCGAATTGCGCGAAGGCAGCCAATTCACGATAACGTGCTTGCGCAATACGAATGCCGCCCACCAATTTTTTCATAATCTTGGTTTGTGCTGCGCCGCCTACACGGGATACTGACAAGCCCGCATTAATGGCTGGACGAATGCCCGCATTAAATAAATCCGTTTCAAGAAAGATTTGTCCGTCGGTAATAGAAATAACGTTTGTCGATACAAATGCTGAAACGTCACCCGCCTGTGTTTCAATCACTGGCAGAGCCGTTAATGAACCTGTTTTACCTTTCACTTTGCCATCTGTCATTCTTTCGACATATTCCGCATTGACACGTGATGCACGTTCTAACAAGCGTGAATGCAGATAGAAAATATCGCCCGGATACGCTTCACGACCTGGCGGACGACGTAGTAATAATGAAATTTGACGATAAGCCCATGCCTGTTTGGTGAGATCATCATAAATAATAAGAGCGTCTTCACCTTTATCGCGAAAATATTCGCCCATCGTACAACCGGAATAAGGCGCAATAAATTGCAGAGCAGCGGCTTCAGAGGCAGAGGCAGCCACAATAATGGTATGACTTAATGCATGATGTTCTTCCAGCTTGCGCACCACAGAAGCGATAGAGGATGCTTTTTGGCCGATTGCCACATAAATACATTTTACGCCCGTACCGCGCTGATTAATGATGGTATCAATGGCAACGGCTGTTTTACCCGTCTGTCGATCCCCAATGATCAATTCGCGCTGGCCGCGTCCAATAGGAACCATGGCATCGATCGCTTTTAATCCTGTTTGCAACGGCTGCGAAACCGGTTGACGGGAAATAACGCCTGGCGCCACTTTTTCAATGGGCGCTGTTTGCGTTGTACTAATCGGACCTTTGCCATCGATCGGATTACCCAATGCATCCACAACACGTCCCAATAATGCTTCGCCAACGGGTACTTCCAAAATACGTCCCGTGCATTTTGCTATTTGACCTTCTGCCAAATGATCGGTACGACCCAATACGACCGCGCCAACATAATCACGTTCCAAATTCATGGCAAGACCGTAAGTATTACCGGCAAACTCAATCATTTCACCTTGCATGACATCCGCCAGACCATGAAGACGCACAATACCATCTTTAAGGCTCACGATAGTGCCTTCTGTACGTGTCTCAGCCGCGATATCAAACTTTTGAATTCGCTGTTTAATTAATTCACTAATTTCAGATGGACTTAATTGTGTCTGTTGCATATGCATTTACCTTAAAGAGATTCCGAAATAAATTTAATCATGCGATCCAACTTGCCGCGTACTGAACCATCGATGACAATATCACCCGCCGTAATGACAGCTCCGCCTAATAGTCGCGGATCCACTTCACATTCAAGCATGACTTGACGATGCAACCGTTGGGTTAATGCATCAATTAATTTTTTTTGATAGCCATCACTTAATTGCACGGCAGAGGTTACCTGTACATTTAATTTCTTTTCTTGCTCAGCCCGAAAGGACTTAAACAATTGAGCAATATCCGGCAATACTGACAATCGCTTATATTCCGCCAACAATTGTATGAAATGCGTCATTTCCGTGTTTAACCATTTCTGAAGCACATCGCAATACAAGCTTGCTAATTGCCGCGAGGTCACCGCTGGACTGGTTAATAACTGCTGCAAAGATGCATCTTGCGTCACTAAAGATGCCGCATCAAGCATGGTTTCCCAAGCTGGCAGCGCGTTTTTATCCAGGGCAAATTCAAAAGCGGCCACTGCATAAGGTCTTGCGATTGTCGTCATTTTTGTCTGTGTCATATTTCAGCGGCAAACTCATCTAATAATGCAGCATTGGCAGAAGCATCCAAATTACGTTTGAGAATTTTCTCAGCACCGGCAACGGCCAAATTGGCCAACTGCTTACGCAATGCTTCTTTTGTTTGACTCACTTCCAGTGCAATCTGATCTTGTGCGTGCTCGACAATACGCTTGCTTTCAGCACGTGCATTTTCTTTTGCTTCTTCGATGATTTGCACAGAACGCTTGTGCGCCTGATCAACCACCTGCGAAGCCTGAAGCTTGGCATCGCGAATGATGTTTAATGCATTTTGCTCCGCTTCTTCAAGCTCACGCTTGCTACGGTCGGATGCTTCCAGACCTGCAGCTATTTGTTTTTCACGCTCCGTCAAAGCCTTGGTAATCGGCGGCCACACATATCGCATTGTGAACCACACCAAGAGCGCAAATGTGATTAGCTGACCAACGAGCGTTGCATTAATCTCCATTCTCTCATCCTCTTCTACTTCAATGACTCAAAATCGACTTACGAACTCACTTGCTGTTGTGCGGCGGCCAATACAGCATTCGCTAATGGATTTTTTGACGCAAACAACAAAAATAACCCCATCGCAATCGAAATCACCGCAAACGCGTCAACCAATCCTGCGACGATAAACATACGAACCATTAACATGGGAGACAATTCCGGTTGACGTGCAACGCCTTCCAGAAATTTACCGCCTAACACACCGAAACCAATGGCGGTGCCGAGTGATGATAACCCCAGCAGCAAACCCACGGCGACTGCAGTATACCCTTGAACCTGACCAATAATGCTTGCAATTTCCATTAGACCTCCTAATTTAAAAAATTTTTATTTTATCAGTGTGCCTCGTGCGCCATACTCAAATACACAACGGTCAGCATCATAAAAATAAATGCCTGAATTGTAATAATTAAAATATGGAAAATAGCCCAAATGCCGCCCGGCAGCCATTGCGCCCACCAAGGCATCAATGCAATGAGAATAAATATCAATTCGCCCGCAAACATATTACCAAACAATCGCAAAGCCAGGGTGAATGGCTTAGCCACTTCTTCAATAATACGAAAAGGCACATTGATAAAAAATAAATACGGGCCAAACGGTTTCGTCAAAATTTCTTTGCCTAAAGCAAAACCTTTAACAGTGACATTGTAAAAAATAATCAAGACAAAAATACTGATCGACATGGCAAATGTCGCGTTGGGATCGGCTGTGGGAACATTTTTAAAGTGGTGCACGCCAAAGAAACTCATGATGCGCGGCAATAAATCAACGGGCAGCAAATCCATCGCATTCATTAAGAAAATCCACAAAAATACGACTAACGCCAAGGGTGCGATTAAATTACTTTTACCGTGATAGGATTCATTCACCGTGTCCTGAATAAAATTTACTACCATTTCAACACAGTTTTGCAAACGCCCCGGAACACCCGATGTCATCCGGACAGCGATATATCGCAACAAGCCTGCAATAAACAAGCCAATGACAATCGAAACAATCATCGTATCAATGTTGAATGACCAAAAACCGGTACCGCCAAAATGCGGCGTCATGTCGACCGTCAAATGGTCCAAATGATGCTGAATATACTCGCCTGATGTCATGGAAACCGTTTGTTCGGTGTTCATGGGCTCGCTCCTTCATCCTTTGTAAAAAGAATCACTGATGCAATCCAGAATGAAATCACTGCACCCACAAAACCGGCCAGGACAGATAACACATTGACCGGCAGATTCTTCACAATGAGTACAAACAATACTGCGCTCAACAATAATTTAAGCGTTTCACCCGCTACAAATGAAACAAGGAACTGCTTTGCCGCTCGCGCAGTGGTTCTGGCAAAGACGCGCCAGACAAATATCAAAGTCGGCAGCCAATAAGCCAGGCCGCCCAGCAATGCGGATATACCACTTTGTATGCCCTGTAATAAAAATAACACTAGCGCAAGCCCCATAATTAAAACGAGTTGCCAATAAATAATTCGATACGCTTCTTTTTTAATTGTTAATCTTGACACAAGCCTTGTCCCGACTGAGTTTTTTCGGGGTTCCGAGAATGGGGCCGAGTATAATGGCTTTTAATGGGCTCTGCAATGCAAAAAATGAGAATAATAGCACTTAAAATCTTATTGAAAATATTCCAGAATAAAGTCCAATTCTTCCAGATTAGTATAGCGAATCACGACCTTCCCTTTACCTTTTGGATTACAGTCAATGGCCACTGCCAGTTTGAGTTTATTGGCCAAATCTTGCTGCAAGCGTCGGATATCTGGATCAATCGATTTCGGCATGGGTGGCAAATTCGGCAATTGCATCCGCCGAACCAATTCTTCCGTATCCCGCACAGACAGTCCTTTTTCAACAATCATGAGTGCTGCATCCATTTGGGACACTTCGGGCAACGTGAGCAAAGCGCGCGCATGCCCCATTTCAATATCACCATGCTCTAATAGGGTTTTGACTTCTTCGGTCAGCGTCAGTAAACGCAACAAATTGGTCACACTGGCACGTGATTTTCCGACCGCATCAGCCACTTGCTGATGTGTCATGGAAAATTCTTCTAACAGTCGTTGCAATGCGATCGCTTCTTCAATCGGATTTAAACTTTCTCTCTGAATATTTTCAATCAAGGCTATTGCGATCGCTGCTTCATCGGGAATATCTTTAATAATGGCAGGAATTTCTTTTAATCCAGCCAATTGCGATGCACGCCAGCGCCGTTCACCGGCCACGATTTCGTAACGTCCACCTAACAAATGCCGTACGACAATCGGTTGAATAATACCTTGAGCCTTGATGGAGTTCGCCAAATCTTGCAGCGATTCCTGATCTATATCGCGGCGCGGTTGATATTTCCCTCGTTGAATCACATCAACAGGCAGGAAACTTAACTTTTCTGAAGTCACCTCATCAACATTATCTGTCACAGCGCCTGAACCCACTAATAGAGCATCTAGTGACTTCCCTAAACCGCGTTTTCTGACCATGGCATCTTCCTGTTGAGATTTTGATTAGTTAACATATTAATAAATCAGACGGATAAGTGCCAGCCGAATATCGTTTTTTATAGTATAGTGTGCGGCTTTATTGCAAACACAGGGACAATCATCATGCTACGGATACTCACTCCGACAGAACAGTTGGAAGCAGATACCGCGATAGCCATTCAACAATCTATCGAATCGGATATCCATAAAAACCTCATCAATGAAGCTGAAAGCCTACAATCCCTATTATCATCGCTTTGTTTATCTGACGAAGAAAAAACGCAGGCATCGGAACGACTCTGTCAATTATATGCTCAGATCGCCTCGTTTCAGGAAGATAAGTCAGTACATATTTTTACGTCTCAAGAAAGAGCCATTATCGTTCAATGTTATGAAGAGTCATCCGGTTCTTTAAAATTCATCCTGGAAACCGTTTTCAATGATATTTATGATTTGGGCATGATCACGCAACCCGTTTCGCTGCCAGATGGCCATATTTATCAGGATGAACACGTCAGAAACTATTTAGGTAACGCTTCTAAAAAAACCTGCCCGTTCAATCAAGAGATCGAATTTGCCAAAAAAGATATTATCCCCTGCAAAACGCTGATCAATGCACTTAAAATCATTGTCGATAAAAGACTCTCACCCGAAGCTCTCACCCACGCTCTCATCGATGCGCTCTGCAAAGATCGTAAAAACAAAATCATTCGTCATGCCGTTATCACCCCAGATGGTTATATTTGCGATCGTACAACCGCGATAGACTCGCAATTTAAAGAAACTGAGATGATACCCTGTTATTTTATAGCGACTTTGGTCAAGCAATTTGAACATTTTTTTCACGAAGAAAAATCGGAAGAAAAACAGGAACCCCATCAGGATAGCTTTGTTTCTGAAATCACGGCATTACTAAAAAAAATTCAAAATCCTGCCCCTGAAGACAAGTTATTGGTCAATCAGGACATGGAAATCGTGCTACAGGCAGCCAGTCTCGCTGTACAGCAGAATAATAGAGACATATTACTCGAAGCGATGACAAAACACCCTGGCTATAACAAAATTCCGGCGCCCAAGACAAGTTCGGCTCAATTTTCCCTTTTTTGTCGATCGATGACGAATTATTTTCTGGTGAGAGATCCTCCGGGTGTGCTAGTCGGTGAAAAAATTCAGGAAACCATACAACATCTGGAGCATTTGATGCCTAAATCCAAAAAACCGCCATCCCCCAGCTTGTCACGTGGTGGAGAAAATTAAACGAACGTTCTACTAGACGCCATCGAAGCCTCATGCGTAAAATTCTGAAACTGTCTATTCGATATGGATCTTATGAAAGCGACATTAAAAGTGATTCAGGGAGATATTACCCAACTCAAGGTCGATGCTATTGTCAATGCCGCCAATACATCACTGTTAGGGGGAGGCGGAATCGATGGGGCGATCCACCGCGCGGCGGGTCCCGAACTACTGGAAGAATGTAAAACATTGGGTGGCTGCTCGACTGGACAGGCAAAAATGACAAAAGGGTATGGCTTGTCTGCATCCTATATCATTCACGCTGTGGGTCCCATTTGGCGTGGCGGTTCGAAAGGGGAGCCGCAATTATTAGCTTCCTGCTATGAGAACAGTTTGAAGCTCGCGCTGGAAAACGGGATTAAAACCATTGCCTTTCCGGCTATCAGTTGTGGAATTTATGGTTATCCCCTGTCCCAGGCCGTCAATATTGCCGTCAAAGAAACCGCCAATTTTCTGGAATTGCATCATGAAATTGAAACGGTTTATTTTGTCTGCTTCGACGAACCTGTTTTTGAAGCCTATCAACAAGCCATTAGAATAATCTATTATGAATAATAATTACGATTTGTATCACGTCATCAAAGACCCTGTGCATGGCACCCTGCAATTCACAACGGGTGAAGATCATTGGATAAAACCCTTTATCGACAGCCCGAATTTTCAACGCTTGCGTCACATTAAACAGCTTGGCATGGGCGATTTTATTTTTCCGGGCGCCGTTCATACGCGTTTTAATCATTGTCTCGGCTGTTGTTTCACTGCCCGCCAGATTGCGCATAAAGTGGGTCTTGCCGAAGAAGAAAAACAACTCGTCATGATTGCGTGTTTATTACATGATATCGGTCACGGTCCTTTTTCACATACCTTTGAAGATGTTTTTTATAAAAAATTAATCCGTCACGAAGCCTGGACACCCTTCTTTTTAGCCGATTTTCGTACCGATGCATTTTTTGAAAGATACAATCGCCGTAATCCACGCCATCCGTTAACTGAAGAAAAATTTAACTTGATCGAAGATATGATCATGCACAAGTCACATGGCAAACGTGTGTTAGCGGATATTGTTTCATCGCAACTTGATGCGGACCGATTAGATTATTTGTTACGTGACAGTCATTTTTGTGGGGTAGAATACGGTGCGTATGATTTCCGCTGGATGCTAAATTCCATGGTCATCGTTCATGCGGGGCAAGAGGAGCGATTAGGTCTGACGCACAAAGGTATTGGTGTCGTTGAACATTATCTCATGGCGCGCCGTTTGATGACGCGTAATATTTATCATCATCAAAAAAAATTGGCGCTTGAATTTTTCCTGATTCAACTACTCTGTCATCTTGCTGAAAGTTTAGAAAACTATGCCCCCTATGCCGCGATCAAAACGACGCGTCTCGGAAAATTTTTATTGGCAGCCAATCGATTTAATCAAGAAGCTGTTCATGCAAAAAATATAAATAGCTTAAAAGAAAATTTTTTAACAGAAAATTATGTCGATTACAAAGAACTCTGTGATTATGATGTATTTGTCATTATGAAAATGCTGGCGCAAACGAATGACAATCATAGTGCCGCACAAATTGCCAAACGCTTGCAATATCGGGAAATGCCGAAAATCGTGCGTTTGGATTATACGGATACCCGTGCAGCTGAAGCGTTAATCGATGCTTTCAAACAGGCCCATAAAAATACGTTGCAAAGCTGGCAACTGGCACTCATTAAAACACCGCATCAAGCGTATTCGATTGAAGATGACCCGATTTTAATTGCGGATGAGCATGGCATTGTCCGTCCATTGAATCAGATTTCGCATTTGATTCATGCGATTTCGGATAAGGCGGAACATACGGCATTTCTTTGTATTGATAAAGAAATAGCAGATAAAAAAGAAGTGATCACTTTAGTTAAACAATTACAAGCCGCAACGCCTGCTTCAGAAAAAAGCGAGCGTTCTGAGAATTAAAATGGTTTCTGAGACCGAGGCAGAGTCGGCTGAGGGGACTGAGAAACAGGCTGGCTGGAGGGCGTTAGGGATTCAGGATTAAAGTTAAACCTTGCTGTAAATCGTCTGGATTCCGCACTAAATCTATTTGACGACGTTGGCGTTGGTGTAGCACCCTCTTTACTTTCTCGACTTGCAGATCGACTCTGAGTCAGTGGGGGTAGCTTCAATTCTCTCATGTAATCATCTTGTGGATCTAACAGCGGTGTTCTGGGTGGTGACATAACTAAAACCTCATTTGTAATGTATCCAAATTAAGTTGATAGGCGATTATATACTGATTTAATTAAGAAATTCTTAACAGGATGACACCCATCGATTCAAAGAGATATAATCCATTCATCCGAAATCTATAGAGGTTTTATTATAAATGACTTTAAACACCGTCATCCTGGCTGCAGGAAAAGGCAAACGGATGCATTCCGAACTGCCTAAAGTCCTGCATCACCTGGCCGGCAAACCCTTGCTTGAGCATGTCGTTCAGACAGTCACCCGGCTGGATCCTGATACCCGACCCGTTGTCGTTTATGGTCATCAGGGTGAAAGAGTCCGAAAAACACTGGATTACCTGAATGTCGCCTGGATTGAACAAACCGAACAACTGGGAACGGGTCACGCTGTTTCGCAAACACTGTCTCATTTGCCCGATGATGGCCGTGTGCTCATTTTATGCGGAGATGTGCCGCTCATCGAAACGGATACACTCAAACATCTTATCGCAGAAACACCCGAACATGCGCTTGGCATCATTACCACAGATTTACCGGATCCCACCGGTTTTGGCCGCATCATTCGTCACACTAAGCAAAAAATAATTGCGATCGTTGAAGAAAAAGATGCCACGGCCAAACAACGTGCCATCACAGAAATCAATACCGGTATTTACCTCGTGTCTGTATCTGATTTAAAAAGATGGTTGCCAGAGATAAAAAATCAGAATGCCCAACAGGAATTTTATTTAACGGATTTGATTGCACTGGCCGTCAAAGAAAACATTGCAATCCACAGTATTTCGCCACGGCATTATGAAGAAATTCTCGGTGTGAATGACCGATTACAGCTCGCCTGTCTCGAACGATTTTATCAGGAACGTTTTGCAGAGAAATTAATGTTAAGCGGTGTGACCTTGTTGGATCCGCACCGTTTTGATGTGCGAGGTGATGTGCATATTGCAAAAGACGTTGTGATCGATATTAATGTGATTCTGGAAGGTCACGTTAAAATAGGTAAAGGGTCTGTGATTGGATCGCATAGCCTATTACGTAATGTCACACTCGGTGAACACGTGGAAATTAAACCGCATTCCGTATTGGATGGCGCTGAAGTGGGCGATCACTGTGTCATTGGGCCATTCGCACGTCTTCGTCCTGGCACAATTCTTTCGCCGAAATCGCATGTCGGTAATTTTGTGGAAATTAAAAATAGCTTGATTGGTCACGAAACGAAAGTGAATCATTTGAGTTATATTGGAGACAGTGAAGTCGGACAGCATGTCAATATTGGTGCGGGTACCATTACCTGTAATTATGATGGTGTGAATAAACATAAAACAGTCATTGGCGATAATGTATTTATTGGATCGAACACAGAATTAGTGGCGCCTGTCACAATCGGTGAAAATGCAACTATCGGCGCAGGTTCGACTATTACGCGTCATGCGCCTGCCAATCAGTTAACTCTGTGCCGCGGCCAGCAGCGTACCATTGAAAATTGGCAACGTCCCAGAAAAAAAGAAAAGGAAACTTGATTATGTGTGGAATCGTCGGCGCAGTGTCAGAACGTAATATTGAAAAAATTCTTATTAAAGGACTCAAACGGCTGGAATATCGTGGATATGACTCCGCCGGTTTAGCTGTGCTTGATACAACGCATGCCTTATTACGTTTGCGGACTCCCGGTAAGGTGAGTGAGCTTGAAAATGCATTGATGTCATCTGATTTACACGGAACCACCGGTATCGCACACACACGCTGGGCAACGCATGGTGTACCGTCAGAACGCAATGCGCATCCGCTTGTTTCGCATGATCAATTTGCATTGGTACACAATGGTATTATTGAAAATCATGCTATTTTACGCAAAAAATTAATCGAAAAAAATTATGCCTTCAGTTCAGAAACTGATTCTGAAACGATTGTGCATTTGTTACATTTTCATCATCAAAACACCAAAAATTTTCTTAAGGCCGTGCAAAATACGGTAGCAGAATTGGAAGGCGCTTACGCATTAGGCATCATTTCTTCACTGTATCCCGGTGAATTAATTGCCGTTCGTCACGGTAGTCCACTGGTGATCGGTCAAGGCATTGTTGAAAACTTTTTTGCATCGGATCCCCTGGCATTATCGCCTGTCACAAAACAATTTATTTATTTAGACGATGGCGATATTGCCAAAATGACCGGTCACCGTATTGAAATTTATGATGCGAATACCAAACAGGTTGAACGTAAATTACATAATTTAGAACTCAATTTTGATGTCACCGATCGCGGCGAACATCGTCATTACATGAGTAAAGAGATTTTCGAACAACCGCAGGCGATTACTAACAGTCTGGAAGGGCGCGTTACGAAAAATGCGGTGCAGGACACGGCGTTTGGTATGGAAGCGAGAGATTTATTTAGCCGCGTACAGCATGTGCAACTGGTGGCTTGCGGCACGAGTTATCATGCAGCGATGGTCGCGCGCTACTGGATTGAATCACTTGCCGGTGTTTCCTGTTCCGTCGACATTGCGAGTGAATATCGTTATCGAAACCCCGTGGTTCCAGAGAACAGTTTATTTGTCACACTGTCTCAATCCGGTGAAACAGCGGATACGCTGGCGGCTTTACGTTCCGCAAAAAAAATGGGATTTTTAAGTTCGCTTGCGATTTGCAATGTGCCAGAAAGTTCGCTCGTACGTGAATCGGATTTTCATTTTATGACACGCGCGGGGGCTGAAATTGGTGTCGCTTCGACAAAAGCCTTTACGACACAATTAACGGCGTTGCTATTATTTACGATCGTATTGGGACGACAACACGATTTGCCTGCTGACATTGAAAAAAAGATTGCGAATGAATTATCAGAGCTTGCCACTATTGTCAAAACAACATTACAAATTAATGACATCATTTCTCGTTTAGCGCATCAATTTATTGATAAAAATCACGCCTTATTTTTAGGTCGCGGCGCACTGTATCCCATTGCACTGGAAGGTGCGCTCAAATTAAAAGAAATTTCCTACATTCATGCTGAAGGCTATCCCGCTGGCGAATTAAAACATGGACCGCTCGCACTGGTGGATAGATACATGCCTGTGATTGTACTCGCACCCGCTAATGAATTGCTTGAAAAAGTCAAATCGAATTTGCAGGAAGTCCGCGCACGCGGCGGCGAATTATTTGTTTTTACAGACAGTGATATCGGTTTGGAAAAATCAGAAAAAGACATTCATATTATTAAAATGCCATCCATCGACCCCATATTGGCTCCGATTATTTACACGATTCCAATGCAATTGCTGGCATACCATGTGGCCGTGTTAAAAGGAACAGATGTGGATCAGCCACGTAATTTGGCGAAGTCGGTGACGGTTGAGTAAAACGCTCATAAATATTCATGCGCATTTTGTTGTGTAATAAATACAGCTTCACTTGCGTGTGGGTATTGTTCATAAAAATGCTGCAAGGCTATTTCATGTCGTGGCTCAGATTTATTCCATGTGACTTGATAAGGTATGATATTTTTACCTTGCACAGCGACGAAATCTACTTCGCCTTGATGAAGTTCTTGCCAGTAAAATACTTGCTGATACTTTTGTTTTAATCTCAAAAAAATCATTCCTTCAAAACTCTTTCCTAAATCACGTCCCATTGTGGATGTAATGGCATAACGCATTCCCGAATCAATTGGATAATATTTTTTTTGTCTGCTTAATTGTTTTTTTTCTGAAAAAGAAAAAAAATGACAAGGAAATAATAAATACGCTTCTTCACAAGCTTTTAAATAACTTTTGACAGTATCGACAGTTAAACCAGTCACCGCAGCTATTTTCCGATAACTTAATTCAGATCCACAACTATCAAATGCCATTCTGGCGACTTGTTTAATGGAATCCGGCGTACGTGCGTGAACTCTTTTCAACACATCTCGCAAAATAATATCATTAAAATATTCTTGCAATAGCTGATAAGGTTGCTCAAATGTCAGCGACCGTGGAAATCCTCCCGAAAACAAATAATTTTCGATTGTTTTTTCAGGAAATAACGCTTTATATTCCGAAAAGGAAAATGGAAATAATTCAAGTGTGATATGACGTCCTGTTAATGCGGTTGCAAATTCACCGCTTAAGAGACATGAATTGGATCCTGTGAGCACATAATAATTATGCTTTGGACGTTCAAATTCGGCATGCAACCATTTTTCCCATCCTTTGACATTTTGAATTTCATCAAAAAAGAAATAACAGGGATTTGCATTAGCATTTTTTTTTCTGGCTATCGTTACAATACGATTTAATAGTGAGTAATTAAGGTCGTCCATTAATCGAGGATCTTCAAAATTACAAAAGAAACAATGTTCGAGTGGGATATGATATCGTTCAGGTAATTGAGATAATAATGTTGATTTGCCTGACCGACGCACCCCTTGAATAACCAAAGCCAAGTCGGAATGTAACCGTTTTGGAAGCGCCAATTGTCTGGTTACTCCATTTTGCGGAGGGGTATTTTCCCAAAAGCTCCATTCATTCAAGATATCTAAGAGATGCTGATCTGAGAGCATACGACGACCGTCCAGTTAACTTTACACTACTGTCGACTATACTTGACAAACTTATTTCTGTCAAGTTAACTCGACACTATAAATTTTATACAAAAATGGAATTACAATCCAAATTTACATAAGAATTTTATTTGTTCCCTATTTTCAAAGACTTATTGAAAGAATGAGATAAGTACCGGGTTAAATTTATAAATGAAATATTGTTTTCATCTCACTAAATTTCGGCTTGGAATCTGACACCATGCTCGGAAATGAAGCATCTTTAGGCGGATTAAGCATATACTCTCGAATATCTAGCAACATCTTACGTGAATGTTCTCCTAAAAAACTATTATCTTTTTCTGCTTGAGACTTCCATTGATTCACTACCTTTTTACATTTTACAACCATTTCATCTTTCAACAAATCAGCCTCATTAAGCAACCTAACAGTACGATAAAGAACATCTGTATTTAATTTTTTTTGATTGCCCAGCATCTCCAGAAGTTTTGTTGTTTTTTCTAAAATTGCATTGTTAAAGATATTTAACAAATCAAATTGCATGGAAAAATAAATAACCTGCTCTAATCGCGCAACTGACAAATTAACATCTATAGATTGAGATGAATCTGATAACTTGTCATTCATTTTTTCTAATTCATTTTTAATAAAACTTTTTGCATGATCTTGAATTTTTCCAATCATCTGCTGATCGTTTAATGCAACTGCCAAATAATAAATTCTTACAATTTCATTGCTAAAATAACTGGCAGCAACATCAAACAAATTGAAACATGAAATATAGCCACTGAAATTTTTCATGTATTCATCCATATTATTTTCGCATTCCTGCATTGCACTCATGATGTCATCCTGCCATTTAGTCATTAATTCACTGGAATCATAAAAAATACTAAATGCCTCTTCAGATAAAACTGAAATATTACCTCTCAGCATTTCCTTCTGTATTTGATCAATTGGATTAACATCACTATCGCTATTTTCCAATTTGTTTTCTGATTTCTGCTCACCTTCAGATGGCTGTTTCGGTGAAAAAGGTGACACCTTAAATATTGGCCAATCACGATCCTTATAAACCGGAGTGTCATTTGCTGTACCAATGGATAGGTAATCTGATTTTATTTTGCGACTCTGATTATATTCATTTATAGTTGT
>CAZEEF010000010.1:0-12832 GCA_964511095.1 uncultured Coxiellaceae bacterium
GCCACTCCGCCAAACTTATGACATAAGAGGTGTGTCTTTTAGGTGCTCTAGTTAAGAGGTAACCAAAGCAAGATGCGCCTTTTTTTATATATCGTTTTTAGTGAGATGGGCACATATGCTGCAGAGCATTCGTGATACTACGCAGGGATGGATAGCCGGGGTTATTATATCCATACTCATTCTTTCATTCGCTCTATGGGGCATTCATAGTTATTTGTTGGGAACAGGCGACAATAATGTTGTTGCAAAGGTCAATGGTGCTGATATCACCCGAAACCAACTTACCGCAGTCTATGAACGTTTACGTCGTCAGGCACAACTGCAATTCGGTTCTAGTCAATTACCCGAACGTGCTGAATCGGGTTTAAAAAATCGCGCCTTGCAAACATTAATCAATTTGCAAGTCTTGGAACAGGCGTCATTAGCGGATGATTATCATATCACTGGCGGTCAGATAGATAGTTTTTTACAGGGTATGCCTGAGTTTCAGGTAAAAGGTGAATTTTCTCCAGCACGTTTTCAACAGGCATTGAGTGCTTCATTGTTTAGTCCTTCAGAATTTATTGAATTAATTAAAACAACATTATTAATTGATCAACCTCGATTAGGTATTATCTTTACATCATTTGCGACACCCAATGAAATTAATGACACGGTTGCTTTAATTGGTCAGGAGCGCAATATTCAATATTTAATCATTCCACAAAACTATTTCAATAATCAGCCTCTGACGATCTCTGATGAAAAAATACAGGCTTATTTCACGGCACATCAAAATGAATTTAAAACACCCGAACAAGTCAGTATTGAATATGTACTACTTTCGGTACCTGAGCTGGCTAGTCAAATTCATCCAACAGAAGAACAGTTAAAGAATTTTTATAACGAGAATATAAATTCATTTGGAAAAACAGTGAAAGGGCAGAAAGCAACACAAATTCAATCTTACGCAACAGTAAAGGATCAAGTCAAAGCAGCTTTTGCCCGTCAGAAAGCAGAGGAAGAATTTGCGAATCTGCGCGATAAAATGGCAAATATTTCTTACGAACACCCTGATTCACTTCAGGCAACAGCGCAAGAATTAAATCTACCGATTCGTACGACGGATTTATTTACTAAAGATAAAGCGGGAAAAGATTTAACGGCTAACAATAAAGTACGAGAAGCTGCATTTGGTAATGATGTCTTAAATCTCCAAAATAATAGCGATGTGATTCAGCTAGATGACCAATCAGCCATTGTATTACGGATGAAATCACATGTTCCTGCTAATGAGCTGGCATTAAGCGCCGTCAAAAATCAAATTGAAGCAAAATTAAAAACAATTGCCATTGAAGAAAAACTATCAAATTTTGCAAATGAGATAACAAATAAATTGCAAACGGGTAAAGTGCTTCCCAATCAAGTGAGTCAAGACTATCATTTGCAGTGGACCAACGCGGGATTTATGGGTCGCCATGCAACTAAAATAGATCAGGCTATCCTCGATACCGCTTTTGCAATGCCAAATCCGCGAAACAATGAAACAGTAAATTATGCAGCAACAAAAATTACAAATGGTTTTGCGATCATTGGTTTGTCCGCTGTCAAACCAGGAAATAGTAATGTTCCGAAAGAACAATACCAGGCTTTTTCAGATCAAATTCAAACTGCTCAAGGCACATTAGAATACCAGCTTTATCAAAATAGCTTGGTAAAAAAATCTAAAATTGTCGTAGAATCATAGAATTATCTTACTCAAAATTTAGGAGGTAAGATATGACAACTAATTTAGCAATAGATGATCAGCTTGTAAATATGGCTGTAGAACTCGGCCGTCACCCAAGCAAAAAAGCTGCAGTCACAGCGGCATTGAAAGAATATATCCAACATCATAGGCAGAATCAGATCTTATTGCTTTTTGGCCAAATCGAATATGATCCTGATTATGATTACAAGAAAGAAAGAGGAAAAGATTGAATTCAGATACTCATTGACACTTGCTTATCGATATTCGTTATCAATTTATACACTGGATAAAGACTTTATTTATTTTGCAGAATATTTACCTATAAAATTGCATACATTAAGCTGATCTTTTACCTCATTTTTAGATCATTTCATTTTAACTTTGGTTTTAATATGCTCCTGCCGAAACCCAATTCCAATAATATAGGCAGGAATACGCCGCAAAAAAGGAATCGAGTTAAGTAATTTGAAAGGAAAAGGAATCGTCGGATGTCCCGTTTTGCCAAGATAGCGATCGATAATACGATTTTGCAAAAATATTTGAATCCTTTGAATACACCGTGTTGGAAAAGTGCGTCGATCTTGTATGGCTTTTAACGTTTCTTCTGTGAGTGTATTTGCCTGAAAGGCAGGAACTAATCGATTCGCCGCCGCTACTGCATCCTGAACCGCAAGATTAATGCCTACACCACCAATCGGCGACATGGCATGGGCGGAATCACCAATGCATAAGAGACCGTTTTCATACCATTTTGTTAAATGATCAACCATGACAGTCAGTAATTTAATCTGATCCCACGATGTTAATTCACCGACACGATTTTTTAAATTCGGAGACACTTCAACCAAACTTTGTTTAAAAGCCTCCAATCCACGGTTTTGTATATGATCAAAAGTGCCTTTTCGAATGAGAAAACCACATTGCCAATAACTTCCGCGATTAATCATAATGAGAATGCGGCCTAAATCAACCTTACCTAACGAAAAACGTTCATCGGTGGCTTGTCGTGATAGGCGAAACCAGAGCACATCCATCGGTGCACCCAAGTTTTCAACGGGAAGATGACTTTTTTCACGCACCATGGAATGACGCCCATCTGCACCCACCACTAACTCAGCGCGAATCTCAAATTGTCCTTCTTTATTTTTGGCGATAACGCCCACGCAGCGATTATTTTCTCTGATTAAATCGATACCTTCTGTTTCCATGAATAAATTAAAATCAGGATATTGTTTCGCTTGCTTGACGATAAAATTGAGAAAATCCCACTGCGGAATGAAAGCAATATAACGACAGTGTGTTTTCAGATGGGAAAAATCAGCTAACGTTACTGATTTGCCGCCAATTTCACCGCCTAATTGATAGGTTTTATCAACCGGTAATTGTAAAAAAGCGTCTAACAGCTTTAATTCATATAATAATTCAAGTGTAGCGGGATGAATGGTATCACCCCGAAAATCCCGGAAAAAATCGGGCCATTGTTCCAAGACCGTGACAGGAATGCCGGATCGTGCCAGCAAAAAACCTAATAGAATACCAGCAGGACCACCGCCAACGATGCAGCAACGTGTAGTAATCGTTTTGTTATCCATGGTTTCACCCTCATCCTTGAGGCTTGTATCTTAAATCATTATCTGGGTTTTGGCGATTTTTGCGCTACAGGAGCAGAAGGGGGTAGGGTATTATGACTGTTAGCAATATTCGCTCTTCTGTTTGCATCAAGAAAACTGCATTTATGTAACTGTTGATATAGGGGAGAATCGGGTATAGATTTTAAATCACTACTATTTGGAATACGTCGTAATGCCCAAGAGGCGGGAGTAATATGTTTCATTAAATCATCCTATGTTTTAAATTGTTAAATTATACCAATCGAAAAACATCGTTTATGATAGACTGAAAAATCAATAATACAAGTAAAATCAAACCCAAACGATAACAGATTTCTAATACTTTCGCCGGAATCGGTCTTCTGATAATGGCTTCAATTGTCTGAAATAATAAATGACCGCCATCCAATCCCGGAATCGGAAATATATTAATAATGCCGATGGAAATACTCAAAAAGGCCAGAAAACTTAAAAAAGAAGCTATCCCTTGGTGCAACGACGCACCTGCCGCCTGAAAAATTGAAATAGGCCCGCCCAAGCTTTGCAATGACATTTTTCCAGTGATTAATTTACCAATGACCTGAAAATTCATCGACACAAAATCATACGTGTTTCGCCATGCATAAGATAATGCTGTAACAGGACCATACTGATTGTTGTGTAAAAGATTTTTCGGCCATTCAAATTGCGGTGAAATCCCTAAAAAACCCTGTTTTTTAAATAAGAAATCTCGATGATAGCCGATCAGAACAGGGATAGTATATTGTTGATGATCACGTTCAATGGTTAGCTTGATATTTTCGGCGGGACGTTGATCGATGAGAGTCACTAATTCGATCCAGTGATTGATTTTTTTTCCGTCTAGCGCAATGATTTTATCACCCACTTTTAAACCGGCTTTGGCAGCCGGTGAGTCAGCAGCGATTTCACCGATGATCATTGGAATCGGAGGTTCATAGGGCAAAAATCCCAGACTTGCCAATGGATCCGGTTTTAAATCATCCATATGCCAATGGGATAAATCTAATTGAGCAGTTTCCACAGCCTGATTGTGAATCGATTTTAAATCGATCTGCATTTTTCCGGTATCGCCAGCGCGCGATAAAATACGGATAATCACATCCGTCCAGCTTAGCGTTGGAATATGATCAATTTGCATAATTTCATAATTCGGTTTGATATTCGCTTCTGCTGCAATGGAATGCGGTATGATTTTACCAATGACAGGCGAAATACTCGTGTAGCCAACCATAAAAAGTATCCAATAGAGAACAAAAGCGAGTAGCAAATTGGATAAAGGACCTGCAAGGACAACCAAAAATTTTTTATAAAAAGGTTGATGATTAAATGCCAAATGCGCTTCAGCAGGTAAAACAGTGCCTTCACTGGCATCTAACATTTTGACATAGCCACCGAGCGGAATAGCCGCAATCACATATTCCGTGCCTTTTTTATCAGAACGACTCCAGAGCGTTTGACCAAAACCAATGGAGAAGCGTAATACTTTAATTCCTAATAATCGCGCAGCCAGAAAATGACTGAATTCATGTACCCCTATAATCAGAAGTAACGTAAAAATGATACCCATTATCGATATCAATAAAGTTAACAATCGCTAAACCTCCTGAAGCGTTTGTCGGGTACTCAAGCCCGCTGCTTTTAATTGTTTAGTGATTTGTTGCGCAGTGGGCACATCTTTAATCGGTCCAATTTGCACATGATATAATTTACTACGATCCGCTAACTGCGTAATTTTAATGGGCGAAGAAATGACTTTACCGACACGCGTTTTCATATTTTCAGCCAAGACTCTATTTTTAAATGCACCCACCTGTAAATAAACAACGGATTTTTGATGATGATGCATTGTGTTTTTTGCATAGTGTAAGGTATGAGTGGTTTTGTGTATTTTTTGAGGTAATGTAATACCATTTTTTGCCAGATAAAAATCCTGTACTTCTGACGGTTTGTCGAACGTATTTTTATCGTATCGAGTCGGATCAATCGCTTTGACATCGACATAGGCTGTTCCATGTCCCAGCATCCCCAGTTTTTTTGCGGCGACATACGATAAATCAATCAAACGATTTCCTTCAAACGGTCCTCGATCATTCACTTTCACAATAATTTTTTTACCGTTACGTAAATTGGTCACTTGCACATACGTCGGCAAGGGCAGCGTTTTATGCGCAGCAGTCATCGCTAACATATTGTAACGCTCGCCACTGGATGTACGCTGTGCATGGAATTTAGTGCCATACCAGGAAGCCGTTCCCTGCGCTTCATAATTTTTACTGGATTGCATGACATGATACGTTTTTCCAAAAACACGATAAGACGCTAAATTACCGTATTTGCTGCGCGCTTCATTTTTGGGCGTGGCATCAGGAATGTTTGACACATCCACATTATAAGGCGGGGGACCATCTTTTTTAACGGTGGAACAGGCACTCAGCAATAAGACAGTCCCAATTAAAAGAATACTGCAAATATGCCATAGCGTGATTTTCATCTTATGCATTATCTGTTTTTCCTTTTAACGTAGAAATATGATAGCTCAACTGATATACCGCCATGGCATACAGATTGCTCGGATTGTAACGTTTAATCACCTCAAAATTGGGATAACTTAACCAATATTCTCTACCAAAATAACCCTGCAGCTCAATATATTTTGTTTTTTGATCTTTTGGCGAAGGCAGCGTCGGCTGATGATGGGTTAAAAATCCAAACGGTTGTTGCGGTATGTGTGCTTTGACAGCGACGGGTTGATTACTTTTCCAGCCATGCTGTTTGTAATAATTGGCAACACTGCCAATGACATCCACTTCATTATTGTTAAGATCCACTTTCGAATGACCAGAAAAATTCACCGCATAGCGACGGTAACTGCTCGGCATAAATTGCGGTTGTCCCATCGCGCCGGCATAGGAACCGGTGACTTTTAATGGATTCATATGCTGTTCTCGTGCCAATAATAAAAATTGCTCTAATTCACTCCGAAAAAATGACGCGCGCGATGATTCGCTAAAAGCGATACTGGACAGCGCATCAATCACACGGTGATTGCCATTATTGCTTCCGTATTTCGTTTCAACACCAATGGTTGCAACAATAATACTCGCCGGAACACCATAGATTTTTTCTGCCCGTGCCAGCGCATCATGGTATTTATTCCAAAACACCACACCCTGACGAATTCGCCATTCAGTGACAAATAAAGTTTGATAAATATACCAAGGTTTTTGTTCAAGCGGTGCTTTTACGCTTTGAATTACAATCGGTCTGATTTTTACCTGATTAAAAAGAGTCGTGAGCTCGGTCTTGGAAAAATGATGTTTGTATGCCATTTTAGCAATGAAATGCTTCACATCCGGATTGTCTGCAAACCCTGCCAAAGCGGATTGAGATAAACCTGCCAACAGGCAACAAAATAAGAAAAACCGCAGCATTTTTATAATATTCCTTCTAAGACGCTATGTTGTTAACAATTTTCGATGCGTTTGTATAGACATCAGGATACCGAAACTTACCATCAACGTCATCATGGATGAACCGCCATAACTGACTAACGGCAATGGCAAGCCAGCAACAGGCAATATACCGGTCACCATCCCCATATTGACAAAAAATGAAACAAAAAACGTTAGCGTTAAACTACCGGCAAGCAATCTATTGAACGTATTTTGTGCATGCATGGTGATATAAAGCCCACGTCCAATAATGGCCATAAAAATAATAATTAAAATCAGGTTGCCCATCAGACCAAATTCTTCACCGCATACGGCAAAAATAAAATCCGTGGCATGTTCCGGTAGAAAATTCAGATGCGATTGCGTTCCATTTAACCAACCTTTACCAAATAATCCACCGGAACCTATCGCTATTTTAGACTGGATAATATGGTAACCGGAGCCGAGGGGATCGCGTTCTGGATTGAGAAACGTCAGTACACGCTGGCGTTGATAGTCATGTAAAACATACCAGACCATGGGCGCACATAATGCGCCAAAACCTATCAGTGTCGTGATCAGATACCAACTGAGGCCAGCCAGTAATAATACACTGCCGCCCGCAATCACTAACAATAACGCTGTACTTAAATCCGGTTGTTTGGCGGTCAGCAAAACAGGCACAAAAATAATAATCACTGAAAAAAGAATAGCGGAGGCTGAAAGCGGCAAATGAATGCGATGATAATGCCATGCCAGAAACATGGGGAGAGCCAGTTTCATCATTTCAGACGGTTGAAAACGCATAAAGCCCAAATTTAACCAACGTTCTGCGCCTTTGCCAATGTGTCCGGTCAATAAAACCGCAATGAGCAATGCGACTCCCAGAAGATACAGCCAAAGTGCCCAGCGCTGATAAGTGGACGGATTAATCTGTGCGAAAAGTATCATCATCGCCAACGCAAGTCCGATATGTAAAATTTGTTGTTCAACCAGTTGACTATTTTGATTACTGGCACTGTATAAAATAATTAAACCCGCGGCGATCAACAATAAAATGCCGATGAGTAATGGAATATCAATGTGAATATATTGCCAAAATGAACGATACCCGGAAGCACCGCCTTCGGGTTTTGTAAAACGATTTTTTATCACGCTAGTGAATGACATTGACGGCGTTTCCTTGAACCTTGGTGTTATTAACGGGTGCAATCGGCAGAACAAGCGGCGGTCCGATTAAATAATAATCAAGCACTTTACGGGCTATCTGACTCGCTGCCGCATAATTTTCCACAATGACCGCAATGGCAATTTTCGGTTTGTCTACCGGCGCAAAAGCAATAAATAATGAATTATCTCGTAATTTTTCAGGTAATTTGCTTTGATCTTCGTGATCTTCGCTAAGATTTAGGTCATAGGTTTTGATCGAATGCGTTTGCGCCGTTCCTGTTTTGGCGGCAACCGTATAAGGACCGAGTTTACCAAAATGAAATCCTGTTCCGGAAGGCGAGGTAATCACAGCCTGCATCGCATTAATCACCGTATTCCAATCATTGGGATCATGCAGATTGACGGGTTCTTCCGGCATGGGCGCTTGCAGTTGCAGCGGTTTTCCAGGCTCTTGTTCCGCCAGCAAAAGATGGGGGACAAATCGTTTGCCGCGATTGGCAATGACAGCCACACCTGTCGCAAGTTCTAACGGTGTCATTTGCATAAATCCTTGTCCAATCCCGGCATTTAGCGTATCGCCTTCATACCAGGAAGCGCCTTTCACTTTACGTTTCCAGGCGGGCGAGGCGACGACACCGGTTAATTCTTCTTCCAGATCCACACCTGTTAGTACTCCGAATCCGAATTTATTCAGTATCGTGTCCAGCCGTTGAATACCCAGTTTGTGCGCTAAATCAAAAAAATAGGTATCACACGAACTGGTAATCGCTTTGGAAATATTGACAGTGCCATGACCGCCGCGCTTATGGTCATGAAAAATGCGGCTGCTGGTGCTTAACTTATACCAGCCAGGATCAAAAATCGTGGTATCGGGTGTCACCACACCGGAATCCAATCCCTCCAGTGCAAGAAAGGGTTTAATCGTCGAACCAAAGGGATAGAGCCCACGCAAGGCGCGATTATTCAGTGGTCGATCAGGTGATTGTTGTAATGCCTGAAAATCTTTGACATTGATACCGGTGACGAACAGATTGGGATCGTACGAAGGCTCGCTGACCATTGCTAAAATTTGACCTGTCGCAGGCTGTATGGCAACGACCGCGCCGCGATGACCTGCCAGCGCCTGTTCAACGGCGGTTTGGAGTTTGCTGTCGATGGTTAAATATAAATTTTTTCCTGGCACAGGTTTGATTTGATTTAATACGCGCAATGCTTGACCGCTCGCATCATTTTCCGCTTGTTCGTAGCCGACCGTGCCGTGCAAGTCATCTTCATAATATTTTTCAATCCCCAATTTGCCAATGTAATTACTCGCACTGTAATTGGTGGCATCAATTTCTTTTAATTCATCTAAATTAATCCGTGACACATAACCCAATACGTGGGTTAAGCTATTGACGAAGGGATAATGCCGCATCAGACGCGCTTTGATTTGAACACCCGGAAAACGATATTGATTTTCAGAAAAACGGGCGACTTCATCTTCAGATAATCGAAGTTTTAAGGTGACTTCATCAAAACGCCGATGCTGTTTTAATTCTTTATGAAACTGGACAATATCATCATCGGTCAGTGGCAGGATTTTAGCAACATCCGCCAATGTTTTTGGCAAATTGGTGATTTTGCTCGGAATGATATCGAGGCCATACACAGGAATATTTTCGGCTAATAAAATGCCATTGCGATCATAAATGAGTCCACGCGTGGGTTCCAGCGGCACGAGATCTAACCAGTTTTTTTGTGAAAGGGTTGTAAAATGATCATGGTTGGTGAATTGAAGATGGGTTAATCGTATGATTAACAGAATCACTAAAATCAGCATGATAACGAGCACGGACAAACAGCGCTGATTGATCAGCTGTATTTCTTGCGTGTGATCTTTAATGGCTATCCGTTTTCGCATGGCATCTCTATCATTCTCTCTGTGGTCAAGCTGAATTTTACCGCGATTAACTTTCTTTACGCAAAGCCATATTCCGCATTTAGCATGAGTGGCACCGTGATTCCCGCATTTTTTTTGCATAATGAGCCATTGGAGTAATGCAAGGCGCTCAAACTCATCGAAAATTGTTTTTTTGCCCCAAAACTGGCACCGATTCCCAATTGATCTTGAAAGGCAAAATGCATGCCTAAGTTTTGATGATCGATTCGGGATCGGGTTAAATAAGACAACCCAATACTTACATTTAGAAAAGGTGAAATATAACGGTTTTGTACAAAGTAATAACGCAATATAGGAGCAATGGCATAAATCGATAAACTTTTATGGGCCGTCGTATTGGTGACCCACCAATGTCCAAAGGAGGCATCAAAATAAATATGAATATGTTCCCAGATCAACCTATCCGGCTGATACCAGAGGGCAGCACGATATCCGTGAAAATATTCAGGATCTTTGGTGATCATGGGAATGGAGAAAGAGCCTCCAAAATGGGGGGTTGAAGCACCCAGCACTGGTGTCGTAAGGCACAGGAAACCAGTCATCATCCATGAACGTATATCCACTGCGTTTTCCTTCACACAAAATCAGGAAAATCATAGCATGCGGAAAGCCGTATCAGCAATTCTTTGCTTTAAATGTCAGATTCACAATCGATTCTGTTTCCACTTCCGTAGAACCCAAAAAGGCCTGAATCAATTCAGCGGATTCTTTTTCCAGAGACGGTAGGAGTTGATGATAACTTTCCTGTGGATTGTCTGATTTCAATTTACTAAAAAATGTGGCTCGTGAAGCGGAAGAAAAACTGGCATTGATGGCTTTTTTTATTTCTTCATACTCGGTCGTGTTTTCTTGAAGCTCTTTGGAACGCAAGGTTTTTTCTGCCATTTCAGTGGCTTTCAAAGCAAAATGAGCCGCCTCCGCAGGTCTTTCCAGGAAGTAATCAGCGCCCATGGCTTCTGTCGCAATCCGGTCCCATTGCATCGGCGTCAGAAAGCGGGCCTCGTTTAAATTATTTGTGGTCAATATCTTGAAAATAGCAAACCATATAGTTTGATGAGCTGTCATTGTTAGCTGATCTCTATACGTTTCTAACACATCAAGACTAAACGTTAAAAAATTCCGGGTTGATCTCTTAGATAGATTGACAGGATGTTTGACACCTTCTTTTAAAGAAGAAGCCATTGTATCGAAATCTTCTTTAAAACGATAATAACTGGCTAACCAAAGAAAAAATGAAATTGAATGCCATTGGACAGCATCCTGAATTTGTCCATAACTCGTTTTTGATTCTTCAACCAAAGGGTTTTCTTTAAATGGAACGGCTTGTTGCAAAAATATGGCAAAACATAATTTTGTACTGTCATGCTTTGGATTGCGTGAGAAAAGATATTTTTCAAAATCGTCCCGATTATGAATAGGCACATGTTCTCTCACTAACAGATTCACAACACCTGTATGTATATTCAAAAGAGCCAACTGAAGGGGTCCTTGTCCTAGCGGTGCATAACCATTATCACAGGTGGCTCCTTTTTCAATGAGCAGTTTCACTATCTCAGTTTTGCCCATGATCGCTGCATGGTGCAAGGGTCTCAAGTAGTGTAGATCATTGATGTCAAGATTGACACCGGCATGAATCAGACGACGTGCAATGTCATCCTGATCTGTGGTGATTGCCATATGTAAAAGCGTATTACCATTCGCATTTCTGACATCCAAGCTTTCCTGGCAATTTTGTATGAGAGGAATTAAATAGTTTACCCATGCTGTTTTGCTCGCTTTCACAGCTTTCAGTAACAATGTTTGATAGGTTGAAAGGGCTGTTTCATTGTATCGAGACTCTATTTTTTCATCCATCGGCGCTGGAATGTCCTGATAAAAATGATTGGCATTCGGTAACTTGGAAAGAATGAGCGTCAGCGCCTGATGCGTTGTGTTATCTTCGATCGCTTTATTTGCAGCGCTTGTTTCAATAAATTTTTGAACAAGATAGATGAGTTGTTGTGTGCCCCATTTAAGCGAGTGAGTGTGGTATTCTGCAGCCAGTATGACATGAGGGATAGCATTTTCGATATCCTGATTTTTGTCATAGAGCATTGCTATCAATAAATCGACAGGCCATTCGTCTCTCTTTTCTATTTGTAAAAAAAGATCGATTAATCCTTTGGTTTGATGGCGCTGACATCGATAAATGCCTAAACAAAATTTCGTAAAATCCTCATTTGGATTTCGTCCGAGTAAAAATTCTTCAAATGCTCTTGGATTTGCAATGACGGTATTTTCTCTGATTAAAATTTTAATACTGTCTATATGCTTATTTCTCACAGCAAGATCAATGGCAGACCAGTGCAAACCGTCAGTGGATGGTACGATTTGATGACAATCACAACCTTTTTCAATTAACAGTTGCAACATTTCAGTATTATTATTCGCTGCTGCATGCATTAATGGCGTCGTATGATCTTTGTCTGGTGCGTTGCTATTTGCACCCGCATCCAGTAAAAAACGTGCAACGGCATTTTGTTGTTTGCATATTGCCGTGCTCAAGAGTGGTGTGCCTTGTTCATTTGTTACATTTAAATTAATGTCACCTTTATGCTCTTGAATCAGTGAAATGAGATAATTCGCCCAGTCCGATTTATTCGTTTCAAGCGCTCTAACCAACAGTTTTACATAGTGATGCATAGATCAATTTCCTTTAACAGATTGTGCTTAATTATACCTAATTAGATTATAATTATTAGATTATAATTATTAGATTATAATTAGGCTTAATTTAGATATAATGATCGAATAGTAATCTATTACGGCTTGGGAAAAATGACTTAACTCCATGATTATAATGGAATTTTTTGTTTTTTGTGTAACAGTTTTTAATGATTTATAACCGAAAAATATCATAACTTATTGATTATAATGGTAAAATTCATGA
>CAZEEF010000010.1:12932-23871 GCA_964511095.1 uncultured Coxiellaceae bacterium
TGATTTATAACCGAAAAATATCATAACTTATTGATTATAATGGTAAAATTCATGAATCTGCGAAAAGATCTAACACAGCAAGAGGATGAACGAGATAAGATAAGCTTGCTTCAACCGACAATAGGCTGGGAAGGCGAGGTGTCGCCTATACGATTTGTTTTACTACGTGATAATAAAATTCGATTTGTTTCGTCCCCCACTGTTTTATTCATATTTGGGAAAACAAAGAATGGCGTACAATGTGAACAAGACACAAAAATAGACAAACATTTTTTCGAGCATATAGAAAAAATAGCGCAACAAAATCATTTGGTATTTTCTGAAAAATCACATGCTTCTTATGTATTTGAATTTGTGACGTCTCCGACTGACAATATAACAAAATTAAAAAATCAGTTTGAAGAAATTGAATTTTTACAAAGGGATTTAATTCAATATCTTTTAAAATACAAAAAAGAAAATCCTGCTTCACCCTTGATGAGCGTCAGACAATGGATTGATTCTTATAACAAAAGTGAGCCAGGGCTCAGAAATCCATTACCCATTGTTTCAAATGATGTCAACGAAATGTTTATTGTTGTTGACTATTCTTTGAAAAAATTAAACGAAAAAGAACTCAAGGATGTGGAAAGTATCCAAAAAAAAATGATGCATAACGTTCAATTTAATTTTATTGCGACTTACGGTAGAAAAATGGGTTCCCAATTAATGACTATTTTTGAGTCCAATAATAAAATAAATGCTTTTGAAGAAACGCTAAAAAATTCAGAAGAAGAATTGGATCAAAGCGCAAAGGCAGCGCGACATAAGATGTCAAAAATGGAAGAAGAGATTTATGTTCAGGATTTACAAAACAAGATTGCGACATATAAAGCCTTATTAGACACTAAACGTAAACAAAAAAATATACTACAACACGCAGAAAATAATGCAGTCGCAGCCTGTCATTTGATTCGCACATTGCTACAGGATCGTCCTTCGCATAAATTAATTAAATTAGAGGGATTTTTTTTCCTTTTATCGATGCGAATTCTGACAGAAACCACATTTATGCAGTTATCTTCCGTGGGCAATACCAGAAAAAATAAATATTTATTTTTTTTAAAAGCACAGCTTTCTGAATTGATCGAGGGGTTATCTGATCGTGATAGACAATTACTTCAGGCATTGAAAGGCTGGTCAGAAGAAAATATCAATAAACTGTTAATACGCATTGCTGGATCAGCGGAAGTCCTGGCGATCAGCTATCATATCAATGGGAAACAATTTACTGTTAGACAAGTCATAGAGAGTGCTTTGGGTTGGTCACAGGATAAGATATGTAATTTATTTCCTAATGGACCTGTAATTGATGATACCGTTTCCCCATTTTTATTTATCAAACTTAAGCAAGTTGAACCTGCTTATGAACCCAAAACAGTTGGAATGCGAAGTAAACCACATCAAACGCAATTTAGAAGATGTGTGCTTGAGTATAGAGGAAGCAGCAATAAGACGTTGGTTGAGTCGGAAAAAATAATGCAGGATATGTTATCTACTTCTGCAAAATTATGCGAAACGACGGCTTTACATAAAAAATGGGGAATGGATTTAGAAGAAACAAAACAAACTGATTTTATCGATGAAATTGAGAATAATAGTCAGAAGGCAATCGCATGTATTCAAGCCGTTAAAGCGATAAAAATAAATTTTAAAAAACTGTTGTATCCCTTATTGATGAGTGACGATCGGGAGGTAGCATTAAAACAACTCAATCATTTATTTATTAAAATTCAGACGGATAATCTTGGATTTAATGGTGAAGCTAAAAACTTTTACAGAATCTTTTGCAGGAAATGTTTTTTGAAAAAATAATTTCTCTATTTAAATTACCTTTGAGTGAATTTGATTATCAATATGTTGATTATGTTTTAAACCGATATTCACTTTCAAAAATACCTGTGATGAAGGAGTATTTAACTTTTATCAGGAATGGTAACCATATTAATCATTATGATTTTAGAATTGCGTTAAAAAAACAAAATAACGCATGGTTGTTAGAATATTCTATGATGCCTGACACAAAAATAAATAAAAAATATGCTGGTCATAGTGCGTTGAATATTGCCTGTTATTTAGGCTTAACTGAATTCATCCGTCACCTGTTGAAGTGGGGTGCAACAGTGAGTGAGAACAATATTAATGCGATTCATAGCAATACACTCACGGCCGAGTTAACCACTGAGTTAATCATAGCGGGCGTCGATTTAGGTAAAGCGCTATTTCATTTTTCGCTGACTAAAACAGAAGGTGAAGTTAAAGCAATTGTCGATGTGGTAGGTAAGGATAAATTAGAGGCGGCCATTAGAAATTATTCCACATTAACGGATAAAACAGAAATCGACATTTACCATTTTCTTCTAAAAATACAAACACTTTTCTTAGAAGAAAAAGCAAATGAATCAGTGTTGTTATTACCGCATTCTACTTTGTTTCCAACAGTTGAAAGAATCACAGAACCTACGGTTAAGGATTTAGCACAAAATGATCCGGTTCCATTAAACCATCAGACTAAAAAAATGAGTTAGAACGTGTTTTTTTAAAATTTAAGTTTCTGAGTTTCTGATCATTTCAACAAACAGCTGCACATGCAGTTCACTTTCATTCAGTGCTGGAATATAGTGAAATCGTTCGCCGCCGGCATTCAGAAATTGTTGTTTTCCCTGAATGGCAATTTCTTCTAACGTTTCCAGGCAATCCACAGCGAATCCTGGACAAATGAGTTGAATATCGCGAATGCCTTCTTGTGGAAGCTTTTCCAATACTTGACGGGTATAAGGCTGTAGCCATTCCGCTCGACCGAGTCTGGATTGAAATGTTAATGCATAATCATTTGCCGTTAACTTCAGTGCGTTGGCAAGCAGTTCCACGGTTTTTTCACAACGTGTCTGATAGGGATCACCGGCGTGAATAAAATGTTTGGGAATGCCATGGAATGAAAAAATGATTTTTTGGGGTTTGTGTTCTGTTTGTGCTGAACGAATCGATTGCGCCAGTGCTTTAATGTAAAGAGGATGATCAGCATAATCCGTTATCATGTGTATTTCTGGAATCACACGCCAATTTTTCAACTGGCGTGCAACGTTATCAAATGTAGATGCGGTTGTTGTCGCAGAATATTGCGGGTAGAGCGGTACTATGATTATTTTTTTAATCCGTTTCTTTTTTAATGTTTCCAATGCACTTGAAATAGAGGGTTTGCCATAATGCATGCCTAATGCAACCGGTATGTTCAGTGCGTTTTCGAGGGCTTCACGTAATTGTTCAGAATGACAAAGGAGGGGTGATCCGCGATCCGTCCAAATTTTTTGATAGAGTTTCGCCGATTTTTTTGAACGAAAAGGTAAAATGAAACCATACAAAACAGGCAGCCAAAACAGGCGTGGTATTTCAACGACTCGACGATCATTTAAAAATTCTTTTAAATAACGACGCACAGAAGGCGCTGTCGGCTCATCCGGTGTTCCAATATTTGTTAATAAAATGCCGACATTATTTTGCGTCATACTTATAACCCAACGCAGCTAGACGATCTTTTAAGTTGGGATGTGTTGAAAATAGATCAGTTAAAGCGCCAGTACTTTCAATGCCCGCTTGAATAGGATCAAATATATATGCTTCACGACGAACATTTTCATGCGCAGTTTGTTGATAGGCGGCATTGTAAGTCGCTTGATTTTCCTGATGATCATTATTGATTTTTAACAGGGCAGAAGCGAGCGCTTGATTGTCGCGTGTGAGTTGAACACAGCCTGCATCTGCCATGTATTCGCGCGTGCGACTCAAATAAAGCAACAATAAAATATTAATAATCGGTAACACGTAACGTAAAACGATAATGATAGTCAATAATGCATTTCCCGAACGCTCATCGTCAGAGCTGCGTCGTGAAAATATCGCATTATAAAAAAGCATGTCTAAAATGATGACCATTAAATTTGCCAATACAGAGGCGATTAATGTCAATTTGATATCTAAATGACGGATATGACTTAATTCATGCGCCATGACGGCTTGTAATTCAGCACGATTTAATTTTTGCATCAGACCACGTGTGATGGCGACCATCGCTGATTTTTCACTATAACCACTGGCAAATGCATTCATATAATCTGCTTCGATGATATAAACGCGCGGCATGTAATTTAAACTCGCCGCAATTTTCATTTCTTCAACGACGTTATATAACTGTTGTTCAGCCGTATTTTGTGCTGTGTCGGGTGTGATTTCGCGATAGTCAGTGCCGAGTAACATTAACTGATCATGGAAGCTGAATGTGATCAGAAGAGAAATGACAGCAACGCCTAACATGATGAGCGTGACTAACGGAAAAATTTGAAATGTGATGAGTGCCTGAAAAATATCGGACGGTTTTGCCTGTGGATAATGGCCGGTTGCCATATACATATCGACCAATAAACCCAGTGCCACATAAATCAAAATAAAAACGCCGATCACAAAAAAAGTGCGGTGATTATTTTTGCGAATGACCTGACGCCAATCGGCGGTAGTTTGTGCGACATTATCGAGTGGTTGAGGCATGGTTTTTTCCAGCGGTGAGTGGTCAGGATTTCGGTGGGCACGTGGCGCTTGCCCACCTCTTAATTCACTATAATTTAACCGTATAACTTTCCTGTTCCGCTACTTTTGCTTCGCTCAATTGCCAGTACGGAAAATCAAAATCTAATTTACCTTTAAATACACCCACAATCATGGAGGTAAAAAACGATTTTTTATTCGCATTATAAGTTTCAATGCTGTCATTATACGATTGTTTTGCATAAGCTAATTTATTTTCTGTGCTGACAATTTCTTCCTGTAATTGCATGCAATTTTGATTGGCTTTTAAATCGGGATATTGTTCAAAGACCAAATTTAAATTCGATGCAATCGTTGAAATTTTATTTTCCGCATCAATCCGTCCCTGTTCATCCCCATTCGCTTTCGCCTGCTGGGCCTGACCACGTAAAGCTACTACATCTTTTAAAGTGGTTTGCTCATAATCCATATATTTTTTAACGACATTAATCAGGGATTCAAACACTTTAAAACGGCGGTCCAGTTGTATATCAATTTGTTTTTGATTATTGCGAATCGCTTCGATCAAAGCAATCAAGCGGTTATAGGTAAAGACGACAAACACTGCTATCACGAGCAGGACAATAATAATTAGAACACCGGTGCTCATAGTTATATAACTCCTTCACAAAAAGTGTTTAGAATAACTCGTCTCATTATATCTTGGAGAGTCGGACTATGTCAGCCAATACTTTGAATCTTACACCGGCTGTTTATGCCTATTATCAAAAAATGGCCTTTCGGGATACGGAAGTATTGCGAAAACTGCGCGAACAAACCCATAAAATGAGTGCCGGACATATGCAAATTTCGCCGGAACAGGGCCAGTTGATGGCATTGTTAGTCGAGTTGATGGGCGCCAAAAAAACGCTGGATGTCGGTGTTTTTACAGGATATAGCGCGTTATGTGTTGCCATGGCATTGCCAGACGATGGCAAAGTCATCGGTTGTGACATCAATGTGGAATGGACCAAAATCGCCAAACGTTTTTGGGAAATGGCCGGGGTTGCCCATAAAATTGATTTGCATCTCGCCCCTGCGCTTGACACGTTACAGGCTTTCATCGATCAGGGTGAAACAGGCACGTTTGATTTTGCCTTTATAGATGCGGATAAAGCGAGCTATCTTGATTATTATGAAAAATGCCTGATTTTAATTCGATCAGGCGGGTTAATTGCTATTGATAATGTATTGTGGGGCGGTGATGTGGCAGATTCTCACATAAAAGATACGAATACAGTGATCATTCGCACGGTCAATGAAACGTTATTGGCAGATAATCGTATTACAATCAGTATGTTACCGATCGGGGACGGGTTGACGTTGGCAAGAAAACGGTAAGCTATAAATTTTTGCGTCAATTTAGCAAATACTGTAGAATATTTAGACAATACATTATACGAAAATGGGTTAACTATGCAGCCGAGACGTGTTGTTCCGCATAAAAATCTGGCTCCTCACGGTCACCTGGAACAATCATCCCGTTTAGCCGCGACCGCTGAAGTCGTGTCATTGGGTCGAAGAGGGATATTAAAAAAAGATATCCATTTGGGAGACATTCATCTTCCCAAAGGACAAAAAGTGATTGTGCAATCTCTTAACCCAAGTAAAGGACAACAATTAATTACCGTTTATGAGGAAGACAAGCAAAGTATTCAAGCCGATTTACCTGAAACATCGCGCAATATCCTGACGGGAGAAACGTATTTTTTTGTCACGCAAACGCCAGAAAAATATTTTACCTATATCGAAAATTATGCAACGGTGAAGAAAGAATTATTTCCTGACAGAGACTCACCGACTATCGATGAAATCAGGCAAGAATCATTACCTGACTGTGCACTTCTCGCTGCCATACAAGCCATTTTAAATCATCCTGACGGCGCTTCTTATATTCGTGGCATGATGTATCAGAATGAAGAGGGCGATATTACAGTTCGTTTATATCATCCCAAAACAGGTTATCCGGAATATGTCAAAGTCAGTAGCAGCGTCTTGGTTAACAATAAAAACACACTCTTAAATCCACACACGGCCATGTGGGTTCATGCCTTGGAATCGGCTTATGCAGCCAGAGGAATCAAAGATCTTGATACTGTCATGGAAAATAAATCTGTGAGTACCGTGTCAACTTCCATTACGCCGACGGTTGCATTAAAAACATTAACCGGTGTTGATAGTTTTCCGGTGAGTATCAACAGTTATACGATATCACCCGCTGACATTCCGAATTGTCTCAGTGATGAAGTGCGCAGTATGAGAGATGAGCGTTTCTTGAAGGCAGGACTTGAAGCGGAAAAATTTATGCCAGCGCTGCTCGATAGTTTTACCGAAATCGATGAAGATATTATTTATGCGCGTTATGCAGAGTTAGTGTTATTCCAGAAAAACAATCCGGAACGGTTTGACAAAATGGTACAAGGTGATAGATCACATCCGTTAGCCGAATTTTATTTTCAAATAAAAGAGAAAGTAAAATCGCCTGGCAAGCCATTTTCCAATACGTATAACGCACATCAATTAAAAATGTTTAATCAATTAAACCAGGAACTCACGGATAAAAAATTAATCATCGCTAGTATTCCAGTGTGTGAACCCATCGTTGGTTTGCATGGAAAACATGCTTATACCGTACTGGATGTCAGTGAAAAAATGATAACCCGATCGGGTGTGCCAGTGCCCGCACGTTTTGTCAAATTGCGTAATCCGTGGGGTCATTCGGGACGTTCTTACAAAGAAGAGAGTGGGGAAGCTTACGATCATTCTGACGCAGGGATTTTTGACATTGAACTCAGTGAATTTTGCGAATTTTTTGCCTATTGCTATATCACGAGAGAATCAGCCAGCCCGTTATTTAAAATGGATGCATTGAAAGAAAAATATCTGGTTGATATTGAAGATTTTCTACAGACCGATCCTGCCAATGCAAATGACATGAAAACGATCATGAAAGAACAATACATTTGTTCATCACATTTAAAAAATTTAGTGGATCTTGAATTAACTGAAATAAAGAAAATTAATTCGGACAGTTTGGCAGTGATCACTGCGATTTTCGATCAAAAAAATGAAGCAACAGAAAAAGAATTAATGAGCGATATCATGGATGTCAATCTATTTTTGCATATGACAGGAAATGCAGAAAAAATAAAAAATCATGTGTATTTATTATTAAAATTGCAATGGATGCATAATCAGACGATACAAGATGTCAATAAAAAATCAAAATTAGCGGCACAAATAGAAGATAATCTGGCTTATCCCACTCAGGTAAAACGATTGAAAGATCGAAGAAGTGCATTCAATATCCCTATTTACAACAGGATAAACCGTCTCAATCAAGAAAAATGTATTCTGATGAAACAGCTTGATGATCTGATGGAATCAGATAATTTGAATAATATTCCTGAAATACTCAAAACATTTTTTACTTTAAAAATAACGTATGACGAGTTGGCTAAGATGCGTGCGTTTCATATGCCGCCAGCGATAACTTCGAAATTAAATGACGACCTATTTATTTTAGAAGCCGTGCTCAGTCAGTATGAAGCCGGTTTTTCAGAGCATGCTCTCATGAAAGAACAGTATGAATTAGAAAAAATAAACCATGGAGAACGTCAGGAATCATCACTTGCGTTAGGTACTCTGACGAAGGCAGAATTCAAAAACGTATACGTAGAGCCAGCATTAAAGTTGGAGCAGTCATTAACAGGGAGACAGCATTTTGGTTTATTGAAGCCACAGACAAAAGTCGGCGAAAAACAAAAAGATAATAATAAAAAGCGAACGGTAAGGCATATTTTTGGTCGGTCGAAAGAAACTTAGATTTTACGTCTAATCAAATTATCCAAAAAATGGGGAGCTATCAATTTTAACCAGGGCAGAATTCCATATTTTTTGGGAATAATGATTTCCCTTTTTCGTTTGATAATGGCAGACACAATTTCGTTGCAGCACGTTTCCAGTGGAATCGCTTCTTTTTTGACGATAGCAGGTGTGTTTTCCGGCCGTTTGCCTAATGATCTTTTTTTCAGTTCAGTGCCTTCAATCCACCCGGGTGATACAATTAATATCGCTATTTTGTGATCGAGCTCGAGACGTAAACTATTAAAAAAACCCTCTAAAGCATGTTTTGATGCAGCATAGCCCGTATGTTTCGGTACACCTATTTTGCCTTGAACTGACGAAATCACCGTAATCATGCCATTTGATTTTTTGAGATGCGGCAATGCATGATAAGTGCAGTTAACGGCACCTATGTAATTGGTTTGCATGAGCTTCTGAATGTCAGACAAATCCGATAACTCTTCAAAATTCGACCACATACTGATACCGGCATTCAAAACCAGATGATCCATACTGCCATACTGTTTAACCACCTGTTCAATGGCAGCCTGACAATCCGATTCTGCCGTCACATCGCCCGTTATGATTAAAGGCGGTGTTTTAAACATAAGAGCCGTTTCAGCCAATGTATCCCTATTTCGTGCCATTAGGGCAACATTAGCATCTAGATTGGCTAATTTTATAGCGAGCGCCCGACCTAAACCAGTCGAGGCACCGGTAATCAAAAAAGTTTTATTTTTTAGCATAAGAAAAAGGAAAAACGTTATATTAATATATTTTAGTAAGATGATAAGATACACTTTCAGTGGGAGAAAGTACACAACATGAAAAGAATATTGAGTTATTGCTATTTTATATTTTGTAAATTTTTTTTTAAATGTTACTGCCCATTAAGCGTGCATGGACGAGAAAATTTGCCAAAGAGTCCGTTCATTCTTTGCAGTAATCATTGCAGTCATCTGGATGCGCCTGTTTTAATGCTGGCAACGGGCATTTCTTTTAAGCAATTTGGTCTAGTGGCAGCCAGGGATTATTTTTTTGATAACAAATTGCGAAAAACAATTATTAATCTTTTTATGAATTTAATTCCTATCGACAGACAAGTCTCTCGATCCTCTTTACTGAAAAATATTTCTGCGTGTGAATATTTTATTGAAAAGAAAGGTCAACATTTAATAATATATCCCGAAGGAACGCGTTCTTCTACCGGAGAAATTCAGCCATTTAAACGGGGTTCCGCCATGCTGGCACAAAAACTCGCGATGCCGATTATTCCCGTTTATATTGATGGAACTTATCAATCGATGCCAAAAGGAAGTTGCTTTCCCAAACGACGAAAAATTCATGTGAAAATAGGTCAGCCTCTTTTAGCGGATACCGATAAAAAGAAATTGACTGAGCAGCTTGAAAATAACATTCAAAATTTAAAAAATGGAATGCAGAATGAAACAAATGAAGTGGAATGGTTGGGGAGATTCCCAAAAAACATTCGATATAAAAAACAAACCGGCTTTATGGCCGTACCTGGTAAAAGCTGTCGGGATAAATCGTGATCCCCAGTCTTTCCCGAAACGGGAAGAAATTACGCTGGCAGAGTCCAATATAAATCTTCCTTTTTTAACAGCACTCAATTCTATTTTAAAACCAGAACACATCAAATGCGATGCTGACGAACGGTTAATTCATGCGTATGGAAAAAGTTTCAGAGATCTTTTGCGTATACGAAAAGGGATTATTCATCATGCACCTGATATCGTGTGTTATCCCCAATCAGAAAATGAAGTGCAAGCCATCATCAAAGCGGCACACGAATGGGATGTGATTATCATACCGTTTGGCGGCGGAACGAATATTGCTGGCTGTTTGGAACCCCGAAAGCATCAGGGTCGCATGGTGGTATCTTTAGATATGAAATGCATGAATCGTGTGATTGAAGTGGATAGTTATTCCATGATTGCACGGATACAGGCTGGTGCGCTGGGGCCTGAAATGGAAGCTGAACTCAATCAACAGGGCATGACATTGGGTCATTTTCCTGATTCGTTTGAGTTCTCAACCCTCGGTGGATGGGTTGCCACGCGATCGGCAGGCATGCAAAGTGACAAATATGGCAAAATTGAAGATATGGTGATTGCATTGCGTATGATTACGCCTGTTGGGACGTTGCTAACGCGTACAGTGCCAAAATCGTCGAATGGCATTGGTATCAATCAACTGTGTATTGGTAGTGAAGGCATTTTGGGTGTCATTACCGAAGTCACTGTGCAAGTCCATCGTTTACCTTCCAAAAAAGAATTTCACGGTTATCTCTTTCCTAATTTTGAAAAAGGGATTGAAGCCATTTATCAATCGGGATTACACGATTGTATGCCGAGTATGACGCGATTGAATGATGCAGATAAAACAGCACTTTCATTTGCTTATAAATCAAAAAGTTCTCTGGTGCAGGCTCTTTTGGCAAAAATCATTAAATTTT
>CAZEEF010000011.1:0-22437 GCA_964511095.1 uncultured Coxiellaceae bacterium
AATCCAGTGTAAAGAACAGATTCATTAACGGAATCCGCTTTTTTGATTGGTTCATCGGGACATTGAACCACACATAATCCCCTGAGAAAGCGAGCAAGATCCTGCGGTGTAATACCCTTTTGTAATAAATCTCTATAGATAGGCTCTCTTGGTTGCATTTTTTCCTCGTCTGGTCTTATTTGATCATTATTTGGGCATTATAATGGATGATAATGACGATGTCCATAGAGTGAGGATGACAAAGCGCGGTTTTAAATAAAACGATCCCCGCATGAGCGGGGATCAGTGATAAAGAGATAACGATAGATCAATCTTTGGAATGGCCATTATTCCTCAACCGAGTCACACGGTGCGCCTGCATACCTTCGCTTTGCGGCACACCAATAAATTGCACCGTATCGCCTAATGCCAATTGTGAAAAACCCGGATGACAGACATTGGAAGGACTGAAATAATATTCACTGCCGTCCGTTCCCTGAATAAATCCATAACCTTCATCCACAAATAGCTTTTTCACAATACCATGCATTAATTCTTCGTGGGTTTTAACATCGCCGCGACGCTTGCGTGCATAACTTTCCAACTGTCTCTGCACAGCATGAAATGCATCCCGAATCGCAATATAAACATCTTCATCCAGTTTACGATTCACAATAAGATCTTTACCGGGTACCGACAAATCAATGCAAACACTAAATAATTTGCCTTGATGCTTATGTTTCTGCGTAATATAAATCACAATTTTGCAACTGTTGATACGGTCATAATACCGATTGAGTTTGTGAGCTTTTTTGAGGAGATGATCTTCTAAAGCGGGTGAGTTTGGCATATCACGAACTGTAATTTGGACTGGCAGCATACAATAACCTCGCACTTTTCTAATAATTAGTTAAAACGCAAATAACACGCTGGCCTTAAGCTGGATAACTCGATGCGTTGACCTCCTGATAAAGGGATTGATTTATATATATTATAGACAATTTTTCAATTTCTATACTTAATTTTACCATGATTTAAGTATATTAAGTATATATAGCCAGAAATCGGCCTCATCGGTTCACTATTCGCATCTTACGGAAACTGTTCGATTTTTTTGAATTATCAAATCAATTCCATTTCGAGCGGGGCAAAATATTTTTTAATAGCTGCATTCGTCACATCTTTTAATGTGGCAGGTTGCCAATGCGGTGTTTGATCTTTATCAACAACGACGGCACGTATTCCTTCAAAAAAATCATGGCCCATTAAAAACCGGTTTGTCAGACGAAATTCGGTTTGAATGGCTTCATCAAAATCAAGATTTTCCGCTTCCTGTAATGCATGCAAAGTCACTTTCAAACTCGTTGGCGATTTTGATTTAAGAATAGCGGCGATTTCTTTTCCTGCTGTATCATATTTTTCTAATGCAGCCATTATTTTTTCGATGGTTTTTTCACTAAAACAGGTTTCAATCATTTTAGCTTGTTGCAATAAATTAGAATTGTTCATGGGAACCGAAAATTTCTTGATCACGCGCGTGACAGTCGAACGTGCATCATTTTCAAAAGGAGTATCTGATAAAGCATAAATTAATTCAGGAAATTGTTCTGGCTTGACCGCATAATCAATCAAACCTGCAGCAGCCGAATCACTCAGCGAAATTCGCGCGCCCGTTAATCCGAGATAATAACCAAATCGATAGGGTAATCGGGATAAAATATAAGTCGTACCCACATCCGGATAAAATCCAATGCCCGTTTCAGGCATGGCAAAGAGTAAACGATCCGTTGCAATACGATGTGATCCATGAACAGAAATACCAACACCGCCACCCATGGTGATACCATCCATTAAAGCAATATAAGGCTTTGGATAATGATGAATGCGGCGATTCAAGGTGTATTCATCACGAAAAAACTCTGCTAATTTCGGATCATGAGCACGTTTTCGTTCATACACAGCACGAATATCACCACCTGCACAAAATGCCCTGCCTTCCGCCGCCCGAATCACAACGGCTTTAATGTGATTTGCCATTTCCCAATCTTTTAACTGTTGATTAATGGCATTAATCATAATGTCATTTAATGCGTTTAAGACTTGCTGTCGTCTTAATGTAATCAAACCAAGACTACCGCCACGACCTGCAATTTCTTCAAATTCAATTTCCGAAATACTTTGCACTGCTTTATTCCCCAGAAAATTCTGCTGTCCGTTTTTCAATAAAAGCATTCACACCTTCCGTTTTATCACGCGTTGCGCAACACAGACCAAAGTGCACGGCTTCCAATTCAAATGCATCCGCCAGCGACAAATCATATCCATGATCAATCACATCCATGATGCTCTTCAAAGCGATTGGTCCCAACCGTATGAGTCCGGATAAAATGGTTTCAGCACGATTCAGCAATTCGTCTGAAGGCACCACTTCACTCACTAATCCAAACAGTAATGCTTCATCTGCTTTAATGGTACGGCCGGTTAAACATAAATCTAATGCATGTCCTTTTCCAATTAAACGTGCCAGTCGCTGTGTGCCACCAAAACCTGGAATGACCCCTAATTTCACTTCGGGTTGCCCAAATAACGCTTGAGTGGATGCAATCCGCATTGTGGCAGCCATCGCCAATTCACAACCACCACCTAATGCAAATCCATTGACTGCGGCCAGGGATGGTTTACCCAACTGCTCCAACAAACGAAATACCGCTTGTCCGCGGCGGGCAAACCTTAAACCCGTTTGTCCATTTAATTGGGCCAGTTGTTTAATATCCGCACCGGCACAAAATGCTTTTCCCTGACCCGTGATCAATAATCCTTTCACCAGAGGATCTTCTTTTGCCATGAGAAAAGCTTGATAAAACTGTTCCATGAGATCGGCATTCAAGGCGTTCAAGGCTTCCGGTCGATTAATAGTGAGCTGTAAAATGCCAGAATCGTGATGTGTGATAATTAAAACTTCTTTTTTATTGTCCATAATTTGCGTATCCCGTCGTGTATTGTATAAAAAATGGAACTTGTCTGAGGCGTTTATTCACGAAATTTCCTGATAACCCCTTGAAATAAAATGACATATTATTTAAATGTGCATTTTTTTCTCAACCTGTGAATTTGGATTTATAATATCCCTATAAGCAAAGATAAAAGAATAGTTGCAAAGCACTGCCTATGTAAATAGTGAATTGCAATTGTGACGAGGAGAAGACTATGGTTTCCGTCATCACATGGGTGTTTTCGGTTATTTTCATGCTCACTTGTAACGCTGCTATGGCTGCGACCATTAGCAGTACACTCTGTCAGGATAAAATTCATTTCAATTGTTATACCGTTAAACGCAATGATAGTTGGCAACGATTATTCCCTGATGCTGAAAAAAGAGATTTAGTCATGCGACTGAATCGCATGAATACTTCCATCTATCGCGGCATGAGAATTGCCATTCCTAACGATTTAAATACGGCTTCGCGTATGGATTACGCGCCGCTGCCAAGAACAATTTCGGCGCCCGGTGAAAAAATGATTTATGTTTCGATCAATCCCAAAATTCTGGCTTGGGGTGCTTATGATGCAAATGGCGTATTGCAAGCCTGGGGGCCTGTTTCTGCCGGACGTGGCTATTGTCCTGATACGGGTCATGGTTGTCATACGATCACTGGAAAATTCGCTGTTTATGAAAAAGAAGGTTCGGGTTGTGTCTCAAGAAAGTTCCCGGTAGGTCGAGGAGGCGCACCCATGCCATATTGCATGTTTTTTCATGGTGGTTTTGCGTTACATGGTTCGTATGAAGTACCCGGTTATAATGCAAGCCATGGCTGTATCAGAATATTTGTACCCGATGCAAAATGGTTAAACCAGGAATTTGTGGGAAGGGATCATGTGCCTGTTATTGTCAGGCAGTGAGTTCTCTTATTTTCATCCTCAGTAAAAGATCAGGTGTGTTTATTGTGATAAACACACTTTCAGGTTTGCAAAACTGTCCGATCTTTTTGTTGCACGAGTGAGCACGGCAAGCGAAAGGACGATTGTACTGAATAGTGCAATGACGAGAAAATCCCAGCCGAAGGGAATGATATTTTTGCCGCCGCCAAATGATCCCAGATAAGAAATCAGTGTCAATCCACCGAGGTAAGGCAGCACCCAGAAAATGGATTTCAAACCCAGGGTATTACGGTCAATGCTTCCCCTGACGTAGGCAAAAACAAAAAATACAAACCCGATCAAAATGGCAATGCCTAATTTAGAGAGCGTGTCCCAACCCGTCCAATACGTAATAAGATTACAAAAATAAAAGGCCAACAGACAAAATGCATGCGCAAAGGGCAAACGAAATTGACGTTTTTCCTCTGGCAATTCAAGCCGTAAACATAACAAGGCAACAGGCCCCATCGCGTAGGAAATCACCATACCAGAAACTAAAAAGCTGACCATCGCCTGCCAGCCAGGAAACGGTAAAAAGAGCAGCATACCGATCGCAAAATTTAAAAAAATGGCCGCCACGGGAAAATGTTGTTTGTTTAAATAAGATAGAAATCGTGGCAAATAACCAATTTGACTCATTGCATAAAGAATGCGGGCTGTGGATGTGACATAAATCAAGCCCGCGCCCGAGGGTGAAACAGCCGCATCGATATAAAGTAGTTTCAATAACCACACAATACCTAATCCTGCTGCCAAACCCGCAAAAGGTCCAGCATCCCCCGCAAAACTTAACTGATGCCAACCTTTTGCTAATAAACCTGGCTCTAGAGCACCAATGAATGCAATTTGTAATCCCAAATATAAAAGCAAACAACACACAACGGAACCCACAATAGCAAGCGGAATGGAGAATGCCAGATTTTTTGCTTCGCCCGCGAGCTCAACGCCGTGTTTAAATCCCGTAAAAGCAAACGCAACGCCACCTGTTGCCACTGCAGTGAGAATCGCCTGCCAACCTGTTACTTCAGAATTGCCTAACAACCCTCTGAAATTGCTCGCGTTAAAATTCACTTTTATTAAAGTAAAAATGGTTAAAAGAATAACCGCGGTTTTAAAAATAAATAAGATAAAATTAAATCGGATTAATCCACCGAAACTGACAATATTGATGATGCAAAAAGTCAGCATCAATAGGGCTGCCCAGAGGAATCCTACACCCGTTAATAGATGGGTACCGTTGACTGAATGCGTGAGAGAAGTGAAATAGTTGGAGGCATATTGCAATACGGCCTGTACCTCGATCGGTGCCATGGTTAATGCAGATAACCATGCAATCCAGCTTAAAATGAAGCTGGTAAATAAACCATGACTTAATTGTGGAATTTGTGCCGTGCCGCCAGCCACCGGTAAAAGCACGGATAATTCTGCAAAAGTGAGCGCTATAATAATCGTTGCAAAACCACCAATCAGCCAGGCAATGATTGCACCTGAACCGGCCAGTTTAGCTGCATAGAGCGGTGCAAATAACCAAGCCGAGCCTACCATTCCATTGATGCTTAACATCAATAAGCTTATCGGGGTAAAGCGTCTATTTAATTTCATCAATAAGCCTTAGTAGAACGTTCGTTTATGTCATTCCATTTTGTGAGCGGGCTCACGCACGTTTGACTGGTTTTTTGAAAGCTTGGCTTTACGGCATTCAACAGAATAATGCGCTTCTTCTGCGGTAACAAGGCCGGCATCCTGACCATCCAAATCAATGCGCATTGTACCTTCTGTCATATTTTTGTGATAAGCAACTGAATTCACATAATAAGCCAGGCTATTCACCATACAGGCTTTATCGCCGATCACAATATCTTCACGTCCACCCAACTGTTTCACTAAATCCTGTTTGATGCCAATTTTTAAGGGACGAACGTCTTTCAGTTCTTTAAAACAATTTGGAAAATACGCTTTCAACAATTCAACGCCATATTGCGCTTGCTCAAGCCACGCTGGTTTTTGTTTTGCTTTTGATTTTTCTTTATCGCCTGACCCAGGCGGTTTTATTTTCTTCTTGTCATTTACTGTTGACTGTTCATTTAAAGAAGAACTTCCTAGCGATAAAGCTTTTAATTGCTCTTTTAAACTCAAGTTACTCATGCAATGACTCCTATCCAGAGCTTGGGATTAGTAAAACAAGGGATTTTTGGAAAAAATAGTGGCGTATTCATGATGTTGATGCGTTTGGTTCATCGGTTTTCTTAAATCACTTTAGTAAATAAGGACAGGATCTACTTTAATAACTTCTGAATACGAAATCAACAGAAACATGCAGTCATACAAGAAGAGTACATCAATTAGTAGACTTTCCATAGAAAAGAATGTTAAATTTTACACTCTTAAATTTCTCAAAAAGGATTAAATCCATGCCTCAAAAGAAAGTCGCAAAACGTAAAACCCAGAAAAAATCAACAGCAAAACCCGAAATACAACGTAGTCTTTTAGCGTTAGCGGAAAATATTGAAAAAGAATTTCGTCAAATACCAACAAAACTTTCAAAATTATACCGCCAGGAATTAAAAATTCAAAAACAGTTAGAATCAAAATTGAAATCTGACATCAAAAAAACAACGGCTACACAAAAAAAGGCTTTAAAAAAACAACCCGGTTCAATAAAAGCCAAACAAGCCGCAAAGACGATTAAAATACTCACCCAGAAATTAGATCAAGTGAAAAAAACCGCTGAAAAGCTTCAGGGTAAACAAAAAAAATATGTTGCATTTAAAAAAGGATTGGCACAACTTGAAAAGCAACTGTCCTTAACACAAAAGACCAAAGTCAAAAAACACACTGTTTCCAAAAAAACAAAATCGTTAAAACCCAAATTTAAACAGACCGAACAACAACCCAGAAGCGAAGAAACCATGACAGAAGAGACACCTTTTATGATTTCTTCAAAAAAAGAGATTGTTGAAATGTAATATGGTCAAAACACTGGCCATCAAATAGTAAGTTAATGGAATAGAAAGTAAATGGAGTTTATTATGGCTGAAAAAATCGTAATCGCTGAAAATTTGGATAGTATCACATTAAGACAGGCAGTTAAGGACACCCTCAAAAATTATTTTACCAATATTGGTAGTGAGCAACCGGTGGATTTTTATTCCATTCTCTTGGAAGAAATTGAACGCCCGTTGCTTGAGGTATTAATCAATCATACGCATTATAACCAAGTGAGAATGGCTCAAATATTGGGTATTTCACGCGGTACATTACGTAAGAAATTAAAACAGTACGGTATGCTCGATTAGATCATTCAGTCAGCTCTATTCAACGAACCATCCCGAATCCTGTTCGGGATGGACGCATTCAGCTTACTCAAAATAACGCGTAGGATCCAAAACGCCCGCTTCACAAAAACCTTTTTTTCGATAAGTACAACTGTCACATTGACCACATGCATGCCCCTCATTATCCGCACGATAACAGGAGATAGTCTCTGCGTAATTGACGCCTAATTTGATCCCTTGCTGAATAATTTCACGCTTAGTCAGTCGCAATAATGGCGCATGAATATGATATTTTGTTCCTTCCACACCGGCTTTAGTGGCCAAATTCGCTAATTTTTCAAAAGCTTTCAGGTACTCAGGACGACAATCCGGATAACCCGAATAATCCACATCATTTGCACCAATAAAGATATCCGATACATTTAACATTTCTGCCCAACCCAAACCAATCGATAAAAAAACGGTATTGCGCGCAGGCACATAGGTCGAAGGAATTTCATGACTGTCTTTATAATTTTCCACATCCCTATTCGTATCAATCAAAGCGGAATTCAATGAGCCCAAGTCTAATTTAACAATTTTATGTTCTTTCACGTTCATCGATATAGCTATCTTTTTGGCGGCATCCAATTCGCTTTTATGTTTTTGTCCGTAATCAAAACTCAATGCATAACAGACAAATCCGTTCGATTTTGCAATCGCCAAACAAGTGGTCGAGTCAAGACCGCCCGAAAATAAAATAACTGCTTTTTTTGGCATGGACGTTTTATCCTACTAAGGAAATAGTGGATAAATTTTAAGACATTTTCGTGTAAACGCAAGAAATTAATCCTGCGGTTATCCATCCTTTCAACAAGGAAGCGGCATGCAATGGGGCATCTTCTTCACTGTACCATTGACATAATCCTTCACAAATTTCGCCAAACGATTTACCGCTTGCCAGCGCATGCATTGCCCATGCTTCCTCTTCGGGTAATGAACAAAAACGACTGACTAAAGCCTTCCGCCAAAGAATCCAGCAAACAGATGATTCGCTTTCAACAGGTGCAACCGGTGTTTTATCTTCCGAAAGTGCTTCCCAAATAGCAACCACATTCCAGTTTAACTGTAAAAAATGGATGGAAGGATGAATCTTGAATTGCATGTCTTCCCATTGATCAGGCGGAATTTTTCCTATCTCCTCCACCGAAATCACATCCGCATTTGCCGCATCAAACACTAAAGTCATTTCCCATTCAAATTTCGCGAGTTCAGAAAGATGCGGCGAGTTCCGATAGTCAGCCTCTTCACTTAAAAAAATAGCCAACTGATCGCCAAACCAACGAATCGATCGATAAGGAGAATGATGATGATGAATATAAGCATAAGCGATCGTTTCAAACACTTCCTCGCCCACATATTTTTTTAAAATGGGATAAGTCGTTTCAAGTGCTTCTAATAACCGCGCATAATAGGCATTTTTATAAATGGCCAAACGTGTTTCGACGGATACTTTCTCAGTGGCAACAATAGTTGCCTGAATGGCTTCATTCACCAAAAATAAATATTCCTGAAACAAAGTCTGTAATTGAACCAATTCACTCATGCAACAAGCTCTCTCGATACTATTTCAACAATATGACGTGCGCGATTTAATTCTTTTAATAAATCGGGTAAGGGAGGAATATGATCGTCGCGTTCAATCATCGTAGAAATACGGCCGTGACGCTGAATCGTATAAGTATATAAATCCCACACTGCATCGACAATATCATGATCATGGGTATCAATGATGTAATCACCCATATCAGAATGTCCGGCTAAATGAATTTGATAAATGCGTTCGCTCGGTATTGAATTAATATAGGCTAATGGATCAAATTCATGATTCACTGAGCTCACATAAATATTATTCACATCTAACAAAATAAAACAGTCTGCGCGCTCGCTAATTTCAGTTAAAAATTCCCACTCAGTCAAGGTCGATTGTTTGTAATTAATATAACTGGACACGTTTTCAATTAAAATACGCTGTCCTAAAAATTCCTGTACCTGCTGAATACGGCTGACGATATGATTCACTGTTTCATCTGTATAGGGCAGTGGTAACAAATCATGCGTATTTTTGCCATGCACACCCGTCCAGCATAAATGATCGGAAATCCATTTCGGCTGAATGCGATGCGATAATGCTTTAACTTGTGTTAAATAATCCCAGTCCAGCGGATCCGTACTGCCAATGGATAACGATACGCCATGCATCACCATCGCATACTGTTCTCGAATTTTATCCAGATAATAAAGTGGTTTTCCGCCTGGTACAAGATAGTTTTCTGTAATCACTTCAAACCAGTCAATCGGAGGTTTCTCTTTCAAAATCATTTCATAATGATCTGTGCGCAATCCTAACCCAAATCCTAAATAAGGTTTTTGTATTTTAGCTGGCATACTCACTCTAATTAAATTTTAATAATGAAAAAAAGAGGAAAATCAGAAAATAAAAGTGCGCTGTAACATCCAGCACACTTTTAAGTAAGTTACATTAAGATTTTGGTTCTTCCGTGGTTCCACCTGCTTTTGTGCAAGCTTTTTCGGATTTCATAACAACGCCTTTACCTTTGCAATCATTTTTGCCTTTGCAAGCATTACCCGCTGTTTTGCATTGGCTTTTGCCTTTGCAACCATTGATGCCATAGCAAGGTACTTTTTTGCCATGAGCCAATGCTAAAGTCGAAGTAACAGGTGCGGTAACGAAAGCGATTGCAGCAGCAGCTGCGATAATACCAGCCATTTTTTTGGTTTTCATAAACAAAGCTCCATTTTGTAAATTAAAAGACAATTTAAACCGTAACATGGGTTTTTTATTCTCGCAGATACATTTAACCTAACCGTCCATCTGTAAGAAGTCTAAATATTAACAGAAAGTATTCAGCAATCAAATCTGTTCTATTTTTATTGTATATTATTTTGCTTGATTTTAAGTTTAAGATCTTTATCAAATCAATCAATTATTTTATTAAATAAAACAAGATCTGTCCCGCGAATTTGATCCATTTTTTTGGCCGTCACGGTCGTGTTATTCAAACTATTTTGAATGTCGAAATAGGGATCGTACCCATGTTGTTTCAAAGGACGTAATAAAACAAAAGCCTGCCCCTGATCTGCCAGCGTATTCACGATTGCCTGAATATAGTGGGTAAATGAAGCATCCAGAAAAAAACGACAGCGGTTTTTAAATTCAGAAGGTGAAAGCATCCCATGATTTGGATGAAAATAAGGCGGATTACTGATAATTAAATCAAATTTTTCTGTCCAGTCTGCTTGTATCAACGTTTCATAATTTACAAGATGCCAGCGCAATTGCAATTCAGATCGATTCACCATCGCAACATTTTGTTTAAAATAGGGAGTATAAATCTCTTGGACTTCCACAAAATCAAACTGTCTCAATTCGCGCAAATACCAAGATAATTCTAATCCAATCACACCGCAACCCGCACAAAGATCCAGTACTCGTAATGTATTCAAATCAGGATGTGATTGCATATGTTTCGCAACATATTCCGCTAAATGAATGGAATCAAGGCTGAAATGATACGCATCGGGTTGTTTATATTGATAAGTAAAAATATTATTATCCACGCAGACAGGGAAAATAGGTTTCCAGTGTTCTTGCCACTAAGAGTGATGCCGGTAAATTTTCCTGATCCGGATGCTCTTTCAAATATTTTACGACAATGGATGCACCTATCAATAAATTAAAATTAGGCGGCAAACAGAAATGAACAGGATTTCGTGTGGATTTTCCATGAAATTGCATTTCATTCGCACTCATGAGATAACCTTCACAAATTCCGGTTTTAGCGCCCAAAATATATTCTGGATCGGTTTGCGGATTGCCAAATTGCTTATCATGAATATCCATCGCAATCTGGCAATACTCTAATAATTCTTTACCCGTTGCGCTTGTCATAAAAGCACAGACAGACGATGAGAATAAAAAGGGTAAAAATGCCAGCAAAATAATTATTATTTTTTTCATTATGCAAAACCTAGTCTGATAAATTTGATCTTTATACTACATTTAATGGGTTAAGAGCCACTGATTAATGACTTCTGCAATCGATTCAGGGTATTGAAAAATCATGACATGACCACCCTTTTTCCAGCGAACTAATGTTGAGTGTGGTATTTCTCTATGCAAAACATCCGTATTAGAATACGGAATCACAGCATCTTCACCACCACTCAAAATCAACACGGGGATCTTCAATTGTCGTATTTTTTCCAATGCTGATTTGTCTTTTATCCATGCGAGCACTAATTGCCGTTGTTGTTCAATCACAGCGGGCGAAATAGGCGCTTCTGCTGTCGATGATTTAAACCGATCCCGCAAAAACACAATAAACATTTTATAACGTGCGTCCTTCGGAAATAATATTCGTAATGCCATCCAATATTGTTTTAATTTTCCCTTCGGATAACTATATAAATCCGCTTGTACTTCTCGACTGGGATAAGTAGGCTGTCTACCTGCGATGAACGTATTGATTAAAATCAAATGATCCACTGTTTTTGGATAAGTGATTGCAAACTGCTGCGCAATCATGCCGCCCATTGAAATGCCCAAAAGATTGACATGCGATAAATGCAAACTATCCAATAAATATTTTGTATCTTCGGCAAGATCTTTCGCCTTGTAAAGGTGAGATGTATTCACCGAACCGCCTACATTTCGATTATCAAAAATAATCACATCATGTTTTGCTGCTAATGCCTTAAGAAAAGACCCACTCCAAGATTTAACATCAGCAAAATATCCCGTGATTAATACTAACGGAGTACCCTGACCAAAACGATAATATTCTATTTTGCCAGTCGGTGTTTGAATCGTTTGTGGTGTGAGAGGATGAGATAAAGCACGTACAGATGTCGTCGCTATTCCCGCAAAAAATAGAGCAACGATTGCAACTAATACCCGCCGTATTGTTCTTTTTTTCATATGCAATTAAGAACTCGCCTTGCCTTGTTTGGACTGATTAATGATGCCTGCAAATGTTTTAGCTGACTCGCCATCCACAATCATATAACGTGGTTCTGCCATCGGTCGAAAACTTTTATTGGCTGCGCGGTAATCGATACTAAATGCCATGTCATAACCCGCCTTTTTTGCTGCCTGTTCCAGATAATTATCATAAATTCCAAAAGGCCATGCCAATAAAGTCATTTTGGTTCCGAGTTTTTCTTCCAGCATTTTTTTGGATTTCACGAGTTCCATTGTGACAAATTGAGCATACTTCTCTCCGGACAAATGTCTTTTTTCCTGTTTAAAATTCGGATGTGAATAGGTATGGCTTTGCACATCAAAAAAACCAGTTTTCTGTAAATCTTTTAATTCATCCCAGGTCAGCGCATTTTTTCCGACTGAAATAGTCTCGGGATAAATAAAAAGCGTCACGGGAATTTGATATTTTTTTATGATGGGAAACATATAGGTATAAACAGATTTCCAACCATCATCCACTGTGACCACAATGGATTTATTGGGTAATGTGGCACGCGTTCCCTGCAAATATTCAACGGCTTCTTTCAATGGAATAATGGTAAATCCATTATCTTTAATCCATTTTATTTGTGCTTCAAATTTTTTTGGCGTTAAATTCATACTGCCAGGCTTCACAGGATTCAAGTTGTGATAGCACAAAATAGGAATATTAATTTTATCTTCAGCCCATGAAATACAGGAAAATAAAAACATCATGATCAAAATTAAAATTCGTTTCATTTTTTTATCTCCCTGCATTTCACCCAGTGATCAATTAATCAATGATTGTTCTTAATATTAATGCGGGTGGCATCATCCTGTTTGTATCTGGATTATAATAACTGTAATAACAACGTAATTCCCTGCCTCTATCAGTCGCTTCAACCAATTCTTTCTGAAACGCAAGCGGCTTGTCCTTATCTGTATAATACAGTATTTCACTCCATCCTCTTATTTGAGAATTTTCAACTTTTTCGGGTGATGGGCACTGATTTGCAAAGCTAGATGTGGCTAACATGAGACAGGTTAAAGCAAATCCAATTTGACGAAGCAGCATAAACTTACCTCCCAAATGACTTGTTATTCTTATAGTTTAAATCAAAAACGTATCGAGCAGTATACTCCTTCATTGTTCTTGTTAAAAAAATGCGTATAATAAGCCAATCTTGTTGATTTATTATGTTAAAGGAAAAATTATGCGTAAATTATTTTCGATTGTTTGTCTTGTTTTTATTACATTCGGAATATTGCTCCAGCCGGTAGATGCCAAACGCTTTGGCGGCGGTAGAAGTTTTGGTTATCAACGATCAGCAAGCACTTATGCAAAACAACCTTCACAAATCCCAGTACAACACCCAACGACTCCCCTTTCAGGTGCCAGTAAATGGCTCGGTCCCTTGGCAGGACTTGCGGCAGGCGGGTTGCTGGCTTCGCTTTTCATGGGTAAAGGCATCGGCAGCGGTATACTGTCCTGGTTGCTTATTCTCGGCGGCGGTTTGATTGTATGGACGTTTATACGTAATCGGTTACGCCCTGCCCAGCCAATGACAGTGTCTAACAATGCCTTTACCCAAAACGTGGCTCCCTTTACGCCCGTGCAAAATACCATGAGTCATTCCACGCCAGCCGGATTTGATTCCGATCAAATGTTACGCGACGCCAAGGTACAGTTTATTCGTTTGCAAACAGCTTACGATAATAAAAATTTAGCAGATATTCGTGAATTCACGGCACCCGAAGTTTATGCAGAAATTCAACTGCAACTTCAGGAACGTGGCGATACGCATAATCAAACTGAAGTCGTCAAACTGGATGCCAATTTGCTTGATGTGACTGATGAATTGCAACAGACTATTGCGAGTATTTCATTTTCAGGCTTGATTCGCGAAAATGCAGATGAACCCACTTCATTTAATGAAATATGGCATTTCAAAAAATTAAATACTGAATCAAAATGGTTAGTGGCAGGTATTCAGCAAAATGAATTCTAAACCCAATTACTCAAAGCGATTCCCACACCAATACTATTGGTGCGATGATTGTATTCAATTAAACTTTGTCCATAACCACTAAATACCTGGACGTAACCTTTGAGGTATTTTGTTAAAGGAAAACTCCAGCTGATAATATTACCTGAACGCCGTCCGCCGCTTTCAATGAAATTACGTGATTCTAATGCAAAAACCTGATTGACGTATTTATAAGCGATAACGACTTCTTCATACCCCATATAAGTACTCATATTGGGATTTTGTCTTTCATATGTGCTATCACGAAAAATAATCCAGGGTTTGATGCCAATCACCCAATGGTCTGTCGATGCAACCACGCCAATATAAGCGCGATTCCAACTTCGTTCGAGCGATCCGCCCTGACCATTCGATTGATGAACAGCCCCTAAATTAATAAAATTAAGTCGCCAATTTTTTCCCAGTGGATAATTGATATCTCTCGAAAAATAAAATTCAGGTTCATAATCCGTTTCACGAAAAAAAGCTCGCGTATCATACGCTTGCCAATAGGATAATTGTGTATATGCAAGATAAAGTGAGGTAGCAGAATCAAACATATTCTTCCATGCGGGCACTTTGAAACTAATTTGATATTTGATTTCTTCGGATTTCAGTGATTCATTATCCGGTGTATTGCCTTTATAAATAGAATTATACGGTGTCACTGTATAATAATACGGTAAAATATACGTGGGTTTGAAAAAAACGATGGAAAAAGGATTCGATTGCGCTTTATTTTCTTTCGCCACACGTTCCTGAACGGCATTGTTCTCTGTTTCTGATTCGCTTGCAAAAACAGATTGCTCACAGAAACTGAGTGTGATCAAACCGAATAAAAAAATGATTTTTAGCATTCCCACTATTCCACCATGATCCTTTAGTCTTTTATAACGAAATCTTTTATAAAATGCTATAGCGGTTCTTTTTCTAATGAATGGATCACTTTGACCATTTGAAGGGCTGCATCCACTGATTCAATGCCTTTATGTCCCTCTTTGCCACCCACACGATCTTCTGCCTGCTCGACGGTTTGTGTGGTCAATACACCAAAAATAACCGGCGTATCAAATTCCATCATCACTTGCTGACACCCATAACTGACTTGTTGGCACACATAGTCATAATGATCCGTATCGCCACGTATCACCGCACCCAGACAAATGATCGCTTGATATTTTTGCGATCGGGCGAGTAATTTGGCGGTCAATGGAATTTCAACCGCGCCTGGTACTTTCACGAGTTGAATTTGATCCTCATGAAATCCCAATTCATTCAATCGGGTTAAAGCACCTTCCACTAATTTATCGGTAATCGACTGATTAAACTGACTGACAACAATCGCAAATTGACTATTTTTTAAATTCATATTGCATTTCCTTTGAGAGATAAAACATCATCATTAATAAAATGATTTAATCGGGTTTTTTTAACTTGTAAATATTTTTGATTATGAGGATTATAAGAAACAGGCATTTTTTCAAGTTCAACATTTTCAATACCGTATTTTTTCAAGCTGTTTATTTTATCCGGATTATTGGTTAACAAACGAATATGATTCATCCCACGGTTACGTAAAATAGTCGCTGCGATAAAATAATCACGCGCATCAACCGGCATTCCTAACTGTTGATTGGCTTCAATCGTATCGAATCCATTTTCCTGTAATGCATACGCTTTAATTTTATTAAAAAGACCAATGCCGCGGCCTTCCTGATTCAAGTAAATTAATATGCCGCCTTCTTCACCGATTTTTTTCAGAGAATAATTTAATTGCTGATTACAGTCGCAACGTTCAGAGCCAAATAAATCACCCGTAATACAGCACGAATGAATTCGCACTAATGTGGGTAACACAGATAGCGTCGTTTTTTTTGTTAAAATGATATGTTCGTCTTTCGATATTTTTTCCCTGACAACGGTAATGTCAAAAACACCCTGCGAATGAATCGGCAATTTCGCTGACACTTCTTCTTCAATTAAATTTTCATGACGAAGACGATATTGAATGAGATCTTCAATCGTGAGAATTCGTAAATGATTTTTATCCGCAAATTCGATCAACTCGTTTCCCTTTGTCATGGAACCATCCGAATTCATGATTTCACATAAAACAGCGGCCGGTTTAAATCCGGCTAAACGCACTAAATCCACTGCACCCTCTGTGTGACCTGCTCTTTCCAACACGCCATGTGTTTTCGCATGCAAAGGAAAAATATGGCCTGGCTGTACAATATCATCGGAAGTCGACTCCTCCTGCAAAACAGTTAAAATGGTTTGTGCGCGATCATTTGCTGAAACACCCGTTGTCACTCCCTGCTTGGCTTCAATGGAAACAGTAAAAGGCGTTCCGCGACTGCTGGTATTTTGATGGGGATGAACCATAGGCTGTAGTTTCATTTTTTTGATAAAATACTCATCCAGCGATAAACAAATAATCCCGCTGCAATGTCTTATCATGAAATTAATTTTTTCGGTGGTTGCCATTTCCGCTGGAAAAATTAAATCACCTTCATTTTCGCGATCGGGGCTATCGGTTAAAATAATCATTTTTCCATTTTTTAAATCCGTTAAAGCAGATTCTACGCGTTCTATATATGTCAGCATGTTTGATAGGCTCCTAATATTTTTTCAACATATTTACCTAAAATATCAACTTCAATATTGATTTTTTTGCCAATCGAATATTGCTTCACAATAGTGATTTTCTGTGTGTGCGGAATAAAAGTGACAGTAAACGAATTAGGTTCAGCCTGAATCACCGTAATACTCATGCCATCCAATGTGATATAGCCTTTATTCACCACATATTGACTGAGTGATGCAGGCAGGCTGATTCTGACAAGCAGTGCATCGCCCTCTTTCTTGATATCTAGAATTTCCCCGACACCATCCACATGTCCCTGCATGTAATGACCGCTAATACGACTGTTAAAATGCATCGCTCTTTCCAAGTTGACAAGACTACCCACTGACAGAAATTGCAAATTGGTCAACCGTAATGTTTCTGGAACAGCAGTCACTTCCAATGTATTATTTTCTATTCGGGTTATCGTCAAACAAACGCCATTCACTGAAATACTGTCATCGATTTTTAAATCATCAAACTGTTTGATGGAAGAAAGAGTAAAATGCTTGCAGTCGTTCTTCGTTTGAATCGCTTCAATGGTGCCTATCGTTTCAACAATGCCATTAAACATGACGCACTCCTTAAAATTCGCTTATATTTAAGACTTAAATTCAGGGAGTGATCAAACGAATCGAATAACGCTTCGAGAAGATGCACACACCTGTTTTAAACAGGTATGAGGCTATTTATTCAATTGATTATCTTCTTTCATCCGGACTTTCACCGTCGGCTTTGGCATTTCACCAAATCTGCTGATTGCTCAGCTCGCGGGCTTTTTTATCATTTTCATGAAGTTACGATAAAATTACCGCCGGTGGGGAATTACACCCCGCCCTGAAGATAAGTGTCACAAAAATTAATAGTAAATGATTGTTTTGTCAACTATTCATTTTTTACCAAAAACCAGCAAAGGGTGTTCTAAAAAAAGCCGGATAAAAAGATTCGAGCCCATCTCACCTAGCAATCATTGGCATTTTTTTTTATAATGCCATAAGCTCATTCTGAGTTGCGTACAAATAGAACAGAGCGTCTGAGAAATGGCGTTTATCTTGATAAGGATTTTTAAAATGCTTCGCACAATAAAAGCCAATTTTCGCCGCCTCTTCATTCACGCACTCTTTGTGTTGAGCGTGTTATCATTCTGCTGTCCTACGGCATTCGCCGTAAACACGACTCATCCTCCGGTAAAAAAGACGCATAAAAAACACCATCCTGCCAAACCCAAACGCCATCACGTAAAGAAAAAAAGTCATCGAGCACAGCATGCACAATTGCGTCATCCTGTCATGGAAACGCCTGAAACTTCGCAACTTTCTCCCGGAGAACCGCTCAATCATGATTTAGCCGCTGTGAATTCAACGCATTTCTTTTCAAATTTTCCGGGCAACTGGATGCGTTCTGTCAAAAAAGACATGGTGGATTTTGTTGAAAAAACCGTCGATAACTTGCATTACAGCAGTTACAAATTAGGCGGAAAGCGTTTTGATCCCGAAAAAGGCGTCTATATTTTAGATTGTTCCAATTTTGTTGATAACGTTTTACAAAATGTCTATCCAAATGCCTATTCGAACCTGGTAAATTCAGTCGGTGCTGATAATCCTGCTTCAGAGCATTACTTTAATTTCTTTCGTGAGCTGGCTGATGAATCCGATAGTCACTGGAATAAGATAAATGATGTCGAAAAACTTCAACCCGGCGATATTTTAGTTTTTCGTTATAAAAATTCGCGCGGCGTGGAAACGGGCGGTCACGTCATGGTGGTGATGGACAAACCGGAACGTGTGAGTGATGTCTATTTTGTACGTGTCGCTGATTCAGCCCCTTCCAGACACAGTGAAGATACCCGTCAAGTCCATGAATCCGGCATTGGAATTGGTACCCTACTTTTAAGGGCCAATCCAAAAACGGGTAAACCTTCTGCTTTTGCGTGGGGCGTAAATGGTTACTGGAATAAAAATGTTAAATTTGCGATGGCAAGACCTATCGAAGTTTAAAATTTAATTAATCTGGCTTTAATTTTTGTCATATAAATGCCAAGAAACAGTAAACCCAGCAAATTAAGCAACATCACGAGAATCGCAGCACTATACCAAGCCCACTGCCATTTCAGTAGCGTAAAAAATAAAATAGCCAATAAACTGACCCATGTCGCTGTTAACAAACAAGCTAGCATCAAAGCAACTATTAAAAGCAGAATACTATTTTTGATTACGAAATACGTTTCGATTTTAAGTTTACAAAAAACGCGACGACACAAACTCAGCAAACGCGGAACGACTGTGAGTAAATGCCATATGGATCGATCTGATGTATTTCTTTTTTTGGCTGACATGTTTAATCCTTATCCCTATGCATTCCCTTTAACGTCACTTTTATCTTTGAGTCAAAATAAAAGTGACGTTAATTCTCGTTTACTCTTTTCTCGTTATTATTTATGCATAAAGTAGCCAAGGCAAACACCTGCCAATAATGCCACTCCAATGGATTTAAAGGGCTTATCAGAAACATACGTGCCCATCGTTTCCTGTTTATCTTTTAAAAAACTGCCGACATCATCGAATGATTGGTTAAACACTTCCCCTGCTCGACCTTTTATTCCAGATGTGGCATCGGCTAATGCATCTTTAATTTTAGCCAAATCGCCATAAACATCGTAATCACTACGATGATGGTGTCCACGCTTGCTATTTCTCGCTGTTGTTTTATACATGATAACAACCTCCGATTGATTAGGCCTACGTTTTCCATTATACGCCTAAATTATTTATCCGGTGACGCTATAGACAAACAGCAGTATTGAGATAAATCAGGATCATCTCATGTGTGAATAATTTGTACTTTGTGTTCGCGATTTTATGATAAAAATACAGCATTGTCTTAAAATATTTGATACACTTCAATGGTCGCTGTAGTGACTATTTTTATGTTATTACAGCAAATTTTCAATTTTTAAAAGGTTAATCAGTATGTCAGCACAAGAAACTGGAATAGTTAAATGGTTCAACAATACTAAAGGGTTTGGCTTTATCTCACGTGAAAATGGCGAAGATGTGTTTGTTCACTTCCGCGCTATTGTTGGCGATGGCTATCGCTCTTTGACAGAAGGCCAACGTGTTAAATTTAACGTTACCCAAGGTCAAAAAGGCCCACAAGCTGAAAATGTTGTTGTTGAGTCATAATTAACAGCAACTTGCAGCTGATCGTCAAAAAATTTAAGCCTGGTATTCTATTTTGTAGTACTGGGCTTTTTTTCTTTTTACAAATACACAAACATGATTGGTTATGAGCATGCAAAGCCAAATTTTAAAAGATCCTATTTTAAAAGAAATCAATAGTCGTGACTGGAACCAACTATTTTCAACAGAGTTACAGACCGAATCAACGAATGCATTGGAAAACGGTAGAATATTATTATTTCCGCAACTGTCATTCACTCTGCTCCCTCACGAACATAAATTTCTCTCGGCAGCCTACACAGACAAACATGCAAAAAATATCAGTTTTAATTACCTGACAAAAACGTTACGTGGCACTAAATGTTCCGCCAAAGAATTTGATGAATTAAAAACAATGATTTCTCGCTTCATGCATTCTGCAAAAAGTCTGATTGAAAATATCTTTCCTTCTTACAAAACAGCCATTCAAATGGGAAGAACGAGTTTCAGACCGGTCGAAATTTCGGGCCGTGTCAGCTCATACCGTAAAGATGATACACGATTACATGTGGATGCCTTTCCTGCGACACCCAATCAGGGTCATCGAATTCTCCGCGTTTTTTCCAATATAAATCCCAATGGACATAATCGTTTTTGGCGGGTAGGTGAACCTTTTCTGAATGTAGCAGAACGTTTTTTACCGAGCATCAAACGTCTCTGGACTGGTCAATCGGCATTATTAAAAATGCTTGGACTCACCAAAAGTTATCGCACTGAATACGATCATATCATGTTACAAATTCATAATCGTATGAAACTGGATTTAGATTATCAAAAAAATGTTTCACAAGATGAAATTCATTTTGCGCCAGGCAGTACCTGGATTGTGCAAACAGATCATGTTTCTCATGCCGCCATGGCTGGACAACATTTGCTTGAACAAACTTTTTATTTACCGGTGAATGCAATGCTGAATCCGGAACTCTCACCTTTACGCACACTTGAAAAATTAAGTGGGAAGTCATTGAGTTTTGTTTAATCCTCATTGGATAGCCCTGCCATGACAATGCCTTGCGGAGAATACCCGCCTTATTCTCCGCATCTTTTGCGGAGATTACGATTGACCCTGCGGAGAATAAATGTTATATTCTCCGCAAGAGGTGCGGAGAATGACAATCTATATCCATCAGCTTAAACACTGGCCAGCATTCACTTGGGATCCCATCAAATTGGCTCCCCTTCTTACCACGGTCCACCGGCATCTAGGTCATCTTCAAGGACGCATGGAAACATTAGGCTTTCGCTTACAAAATGAAGCAACACTGCTTAATCTAACACAAGAAGTTGTTAAAAATAGTGAAATCGAGAATGAAACGCTTGATCCAAATCAAGTGCGATCCTCAATTGCAAGAAAATTAGGCATGGATATAGCAGGCCTGGTTCCAGCCGATCGCCACGTAGAAGGTGCTGTTGAAATTGCGCTGGATGCCATTCAACATTTTAATAAACCCCTGACGAAAGAACGATTGTTTAACTGGCATGCGGCATTATTTCCAACGGGTCGAAGAGGCATGAATCCTATTATTGTTGGCGATTGGCGGCACGACCAACTGGGTCCCATGCAAGTGGTATCAGGCGCTTTTGGACATGAACGAGTCCACTTTGAAGCGCCAGCGGCTCCTCGAATCGAAAAAGAAATGACTGAATTTTTATTCTGGTTTAACAATAAACAGCCTATTGATCCGACTATAAAAGCTGGCTTGGCACATCTTTGGTTTGTGACCATACATCCTTTTGAAGATGGCAACGGTCGTATTGCTCGAACAATAACAGATCTTCAACTGGCTCGCACAGATAACAACAGTCAACGATTCTACAGCCTGTCAGCACAAATTAGAAAAGAACGATCTTCCTATTATGAGCATTTAGAAAGCGCTCAAAAAAATGGACTTGAAGTAACGGATTGGCTTGAATGGTTTCTCACTTGCATCGAGCACGCGCTCGCATCCACTTCTGAAATCTTGGCAAAGGTATTGCGAAAAGCTCGCTTCTTTGAACAACATAAAACGGTAACCTTCAATGATAGACAACGCTTGATGCTAAATAAACTATTTGAAGATTTTACAGGTAAATTAACCTCCTCTAAATGGGCAAAAATAACAAAATGCTCGCAAGATACAGCCTCGCGAGACATACAAGCACTTATCGAGTCAGGCATTCTGGTAAAAGAAGCGGCAGGAGGACGAAGTACAAGTTATGTGTTAACTGAAATATGAAACTCCACCGCTCTTCTTAGAGCCTGTTTAAAATCTTTTAGTAGACACTATCGTTGCAATCGAGTTTTTCACCTCTCCCCTTGTGGGCTTTGTTGAATAAATCACTTTTTATGCAACATTGTCATTGCGAGGAGCGTTTTGTGCGACGTGGCAATCCAGAATGCGGCCATTAT
>CAZEEF010000012.1:0-2608 GCA_964511095.1 uncultured Coxiellaceae bacterium
AATATAATCATTATGCCCACTGCCTGAAGATTCGTCATCGATTCATTGAGCAATGCAACGCCGATCAGCAATGTCACGACAGGTTCGAGAACAGAAAGAATGGATGCTTTAATAGGACTGATATATTTGATGCCATCCAGCAGCAGTTGAATCGGAATCGCTGTTGCTATAATTCCCAATGCGCAGATATAGACCCATGCGTGGAAAGTATCAGGCACATAAAAACTTTTTGTGAAGCAGGAAATCATGAGAAAAATAAGTGAATTTCCAAGACACACTAAAAAAGTCAGTAAATTGGAATCGATATTTTTGATATTATTTTTGCTGTAAATCACATAAACGGCATAACTGATTCCCGCAATCATCGCAAATAAAATGCCGACTAAACTCAGCGAATGCGCGCCTCGCCCTTTTAATAAAATTAAACCAATGATAATCGCAAGGAGAGAACCCGCTGCATGCATATTCATGCGCCAACTGTTCGTCATCCAGGAAAATAGCATCACAAACACGGGAAAACAAAAGAAAACGACCATCGCAACACCGGTACCGGTATCTTGGCTCGCAAGAAAAAAGAATACACTGCCGAGACTATAACTCACACCGCCTAACAAAATAATCTGCAACAGTGTGGAATAACTCGGCAAGTTTTGAAACATTTTTTTCTTTTGCCATAGTGCGCTTAACAATACCCAAACCATCGCCAAAAAAAATCGCCAAAACAGCATGGTGGAAACCGTCAAATTGATGTGAATGAGTTTCGTACCAAAAAAGGCCATAAACCCATACAGCAACCCCGATAATGCAACCAGTAAAGCGCCTCGAATTTCTAATCTATTATTTTTTTCAATTGAATACGTATTCATAAAATGTTTTATTCAGTCACGGATAGGGGGTACTTAACAATGCTATTAAACCGGCTATAACCAAAATAAATAATCAAGCCGATCACCGTCCATATCAAAAAACCATTCCATGTTGTACGCGGCAAACTACTCATCAAATACAAAGACAAAATCACACTCAATAGCGGCACCAGCGGACTGAAAGGCGTTTTAAAAGAACGCGGCATATTCGGCCTGGTGTAACGCAACACAATCACACTGGCAGAAACGGCAACAAAGGCAGCCAGTGTTCCAATATTCACGAGATTGGCAATTTGGTTGATTGGAAAAAATCCGGCAATCATCGCCATGATACAACCTACAAACCAAACCAGTTGACGAGGTGAGCGGCTCCCCGGATGAATTTTTACAAAGAGTTGCGGCAGTAACCCATCACGTGCCATCGCAAGATACACGCGAGTTAATCCATAATACATGGCTAAAATCGCGGTCGTTAAACCGGCAACGGCGCCTAATGCAACAATTTCGGCTGTGAAACGATGGCCAATGTTAATGAGTGCCATGGCAACGGGGGACGTGACATTCAATTGCGGATAATAAGTCATTCCTGTCAGAATGCCTGCAACAAGAATATAAATGACCGTACAAATAGCCAGTGAGACAATAATGCCGATGGGTAAAGCACGATGCGGATCTTTTGTTTCTTCTGCCGCTGTCGAAACCGCGTCAAATCCAATATAGGCAAAGAAAATAAGACCGGCTCCATTCACAATGCCTTGCGCGCCGAAGGGTAAAAAAGGTTTCCAGTTATCTGGGTTAAAATACCAAGCACCCATGCCAATGAAAAGTGCAATGACGGTTAATTTGATAAAAACAATTATTTTATTGACACGAGCACTCTGTTTGACACTCAAAGAAAGTACCCAGGCTAATAGAAAAATAATGACGATGGCAGGCAAATTAACGATACCGCCATGAAAAGGATCGGTTGTGAGTGAAGCCGGCAAATGGATACCCATTCCCTGTAATGCATTTTCAACATAACCGCCCCATCCAATTGAAACGGTAGCCGCATCCATCCCATATTCCAGCAATAAATCCCAGCCAATGATCCAGGCGATAAATTCCCCAATGCCCGCAAAAGCATAACCGTAAGCACTGCCGCAACCGCCAATACTGGAAGACAGTTCCGCATACGCCAAGGCACTGAAAGCACACACAACGCCCGCCAATAAATAGGAAAGCACCACAGAAGGTCCCGCCTGTGTCGCTGCAGCAATCCCTGTCAAAACAAATACGCCCGCACCAATAATGGCGCCAATACCCAGGAATACAAGGTCAGTCGCCGTTAAAGAGCGAGTCAAGTCGCCTTGTGTATTGGTTTCAGGCGGTTTAATACGGAATAAGCTTTTGATAAATTGCATGATGTCCTCATGACATTCACTTGAAGTTAATTTCAAAAACTGAGTCAATATAATGAATTTTGTTGATTTAAGCCAGCTTTACTGCCAATTAAATCATTTCCGGATACTTTCTATACTCAAATGATCATTAAGGACCATAAGTTCCATAATTTTGTTTAGTATAAGTTGGCTGATTTTTATTTTCACTTTTTACTTTGATGGTATCGTTATCCGCTTTATTAAATAACAAACAATGGGTTGTTCTGAGATACGTTCCACGAATCGCTTCATCTTCAATAAACGTTTTAATCCGTTCCATCATTTCACGCAGTGAGATGCCAGCTGAATTGAAATGATTGA
>CAZEEF010000012.1:2708-20994 GCA_964511095.1 uncultured Coxiellaceae bacterium
TTAATCCGTTCCATCATTTCACGCAGTGAGATGCCAGCTGAATTGAAATGATTGAATATTCGATAATAAATAATCGAATTTTCACTTTCTCCCCATGATTCCAGACTGGGTAATGGATTTAATAATCGATTAGATCGCGCTTTTTTTTCTATCCAGTGATGCGTTACCGGGTTACAAAAAATATTCAGCATAAATAAAAAAATGACTATCTGAGATAATGCACATCCTGTTTTTTGAAAGGATACTGAGTTAAAGTCTATGCATTTATTGACATAATTTTCTGTCCGTGAAGCAGAACAATTCAGGAATAGGGGACGCATATTGGTTTCATATTCTATTGAAAAACCCAGCATAGGCGTATTGTAACAAAATATGAGGCAATTCATGCCATAGACATCATATTTATCCAGTATATCGGGACAATTTCTTTTCATATCACGATAAATAATATGACTTTCTTCAAAACTTTGTCGGCTTGATTTTGCAAATTGGATGGCATAAGTCGATGCAAGATAGATGCCATAAGAGCCTAATGCACCTATGCATGAAAATGCGAACAGGGTAAGAGCTGTTACTTTTCGTTTAAATCTGGCCTTATTACTATTACTCTTTTTGACTTGCTTTAATGTGCTTAATAATTGAGGTGCGACATGTGCAGCCGTAATAGAATCCAGTTCATCTGATTCATCTGCTGTCAAAAATGCCTGTCCTTCTTTACCCGAAGCAATTTGAAAATTGATGCGTTCTACTCCGTGCAAAAATTCATAGACATTGAAAAATATTTTCTCTACCAACAATGGATGTTGATTTTCCTGATTGATTTGTATGACGTGACCGGCAAGCAAAGGCGTACTTTCATTGGAAACATTTTTTTTAGAATGGAAAAAACCAAAGTTAAGCATAGATTGCCTCTGTTTATGTATTTTTTTAAATTATTTATTTTTTAAAGCTAAATTGACTTTGGATTGTATCGTTTTTCCTAATTCTTTTGTAATAAACTGTCCTGCTACACACAATTTATTTAAATCCACACCCGTTTGAATGTCCAACCCATTCAGCATATATAAAACATCTTCACTGGCCACATTGCCACTGGCACCCGCCGCATAAGGACAACCGCCCAATCCTGCGACACTACAATCAATGACACTAATCCCATTTAAGAGTGCGACATAAATATTCACCAGTGCCTGACCATAAGTATCATGAAAATGCACAGCGATTTTTTCTCGCGGTATTTTTTGTATCACTTTTTTGAGTAAATAATCTGTTTTACCTGGCGTTCCAACACCAATCGTATCACCCAACGAAATTTCATAGCATCCTAATGCAATTAATTTTTCTGCCATGTCAGAAACGGCATCCGCTGCAATGTTGCCTTCATACGGACATCCCAGCACACAGGATAAATAGCCGCGCACGCGTATTTGATTCGCTTTAGCTGCTTCTATCACTTCTGAAATAATTTGCAGACTTTCCGCAACGGTCATATTCGTATTGCGTTGACTAAACGTTTCAGAAGGCGTCGTAAAAACAGCTATTTCTTTCACACCCGAAGCCAGTGCATTTTCAAAACCTTTGAGATTCGGAACGAGAACGGGATAGGACACATTTTTTTTCTGGGTGATTCCCTGAAAAACTTCTTTATGATCGGCCAATTGCGGAATCCATTTCGGTGATACAAAACTCGTTGCTTCAATCACACTTAAACCGGTTTTTGATAACTGATTAATAAATTCAATTTTAATGTCAGTTGGAATAATTTTTTTTTCATTTTGCAAACCATCGCGCGGCCCTACTTCGACCAGTTTGACGCTATTGGGTAGAGACATTTTACTTACTCCCACACGGGTGAACGTTTTTCTAAAAAGGCTTTTAATCCCTCTTCAGCATCAGCGGAAGCGCGCATGAAAGCCAAATGTTCTGCCGTCCATTGCGTTATTTCATCAGAAATGGCTTTTTGTGAAATTTGTTGAATCAGTTTTTTTGATTGAGCTAAAGCATGCGGGCTGTTTTTTAATAATGTATTGGCTAATGCTAAACCGGCTTCAATTAATTTTTCTAATGGTACGATGTCTTGAACTAATTTCAATTCGACGGCTTTTCGTGAATCAAATTTTTCGGCTGTGAGAAAATAATAACGTGTTAATCGTTCGCCTAACACAGGTAAAATGTATGGACTGATGACGGAAGGCGTTAAACCCATTTTGGCTTCGGAAAAACAAAAAATAGCATTGGATGCCGCAATCACTATGTCGCAGCAAGCAGTCACACCCAATCCACCGCCCATCGTAGCGCCCTGAATTAAGCCAATAACGGGTTTTGGAAAATGATAAATTTGCTTCAGTAAATTTGCCAATTGTAATGCATCGTCGATATTGTCTGCCTCGGAACATTTCGACATTTTTTGCATCCAGCCAATATCAGCACCTGCACAAAAATGTTCGCCTTCGCCAGAAAACATCACTATTCGAATCGATTGATCGTGTAGAATAGTGTCTAATGCCTGCATCCATTCTTGAATCATCGATCCATCTAACGCATTGCGTTTTTCAGGACGATTCAATGTTAATAAACAAACTGCATCGTGTGGTTTTGTCACTAAAATTGATGTCATCAGTCATCACATCCTGAATAAACCAAATTGGGTTGGCAAAATGGGCGCATTTAAGGCGGCAGATAAACTTAATCCCAGTATTTTACGCGTATCGATGGGATCAATGACACCATCATCCCACAATCGGCCGCTAGAATAATAAGCATCACTCTGTTTTGTATACTGTGCGAGAATAGGCGATTTCAAAGCATCCATTTCTTCGGATGACATTTTTTTACCGAGACGTTCTTTCTTTTCAGCGGTGACTTGTGCGAGGACATTCGCTGCCTGTTCACCGCCCATGACAGCGATTTTTGCATTCGGCCACATCCATAAAAAACGGGGATCATAAGCACGCCCGCACATCGCATAATTTCCTGCGCCATAACTGCCGCCGACAATCACTGTTAATTTAGGCACTTTTGCACAAGCGACTGCACTCACTAATTTTGCACCGTGTTTTGCAATGCCTTCGGATTCGGATTTGCTGCCGACCATAAATCCCGTAATATTTTGCAGGAAAATCAGCGGAATACCCCGTTGACAGCATAATTCTATAAAATGCGTCCCTTTTAAAGCAGACTCAGAAAATAAAATGCCATTATTGGCAAGGATGCCGACCGGCATACCGTATAAATGTGCAAAACCGCATACCAGCGTTTTTCCATATTGCGCTTTGAATTCATCAAAATGCGATCCATCCACAATACGCATAATGACTTCGCGGATATCAAATGGATAACGCGCATCGGCTGGAATAATCCCGTATAAATCGTCAGGATTCAATAAAGGTTCTTTGGATTCACGCAGGGCCAACGTGATTTTTTTTTCAATATTCAAATTGGCAACAATCGTGCGAATGATTTTCAATGCATGTTCATCATTATTGGCATAATGATCTGCCACACCTGAAATTCGACAATGCACATCAGCGCCGCCTAATGCTTCGGCTGTCACCACTTCACCGGTCGCCGCTTTCACTAAGGGAGGTCCCGCCAGAAAAATGGTCGCCTGATTTCGAACCATGACAGATTCATCGGCCATGGCGGGGACATAAGCACCGCCCGCCGTACACGATCCCATGACAGCCGCAATTTGCGGAATACCCCTGGCTGACATATTCGCTTGATTAAAGAAAATTCGGCCAAAATGATCCACATCCGGAAAGACTTCATCCTGTTTTGGTAAAAAAGCGCCGCCAGAATCCACGAGATAAATACAAGGCAAATGATTTTCTTCTGCAATTTTTTGTGCGCGTAAATGCTTTTTAATCGTAATAGGATAATACGTTCCGCCTTTCACTGTCGCATCATTCACAATGAGCATGCATTCAATGTGATGAATTCGTCCAACACCCGTAATAATGCCACCGGCAGGAATGTCATCGTCATACAATTCAAAACCCGCTAATGCCGATAATTCCAAAAAATCAGAACCCGAATCCAATAACAATTGAATACGATCACGTGGCAATAATTTTCCGTGTTGACGATGACGTTCGCGTGCCGTTTCATTGCCGCCTTGATACATTTGTGCCAATTTTTGTTTTAAATCTTGCACCTGTTGCTGCATCACTTCTGCATTCCGCTTGAATACTGCATTCGTTGGATCAATTTGAGTTTGGATAGTCATTTTCTCGTCTCTGTAAATAATTCGCGGCCGATTAAAATACGGCGAATTTCGGATGTCCCTGCACCAATTTCATATAATTTCGCATCACGCAACAATCGCCCTGTTGGAAATTCATTAATGTAACCATTTCCTCCCAAACATTGTATGGCCTGTAATGCCATCGACGTTGCTTTTTCTGACGTATACAAAATAATGGCGGCCGAATCTTTCCGTGTAATATGTCCGTGATCAGCTGCACGCGCAGCGGCGTAAAGAAAAGCACGCGATGAAGTCAAACCGACATACATATCTGCTATTTTGGCTTGAATTAATTGAAACTGGCCGATGGCTTGACCGAATTGTTTGCGATCATGCACATAAGGGAGTACGGCATCCAGGCATGCCTGCATAATACCGACAGGACCTGCGGCTAAAATTAAACGCTCAATATCCAGTCCTTTCATTAAAACACGTGTGCCGTAATTGGGTTCGCCTAATATATTTTCTTTGGGCACGCGACAATTTTCAAAAATAAGTTCAGACGTATTTGAACCACGCATTCCTAATTTATCGAGTTTTTGTGCGGTTGAAAATCCGGGAAAATTTTTTTCGATAATAAAAGCGGTAATATTTTTTTTTGTTTCGTTTCCAAGACGAGCATAAACAACCAAGACATCGGCATCAGGACCATTGGTGATCCACATTTTGGTGCCATTCAAAATAAAATGATCCGGATGAGATTCGGCGCGTAATTGCAAACTGAGTACATCCGAACCGGAATTGGCTTCACTCATGGCAAGTGCACCCACCTGTTCGCCGCTGCATAATGTCGGTAAGTATTTTTTCTTTTGTTGAACAGTGCCGTTTAAACGAATTTGATTCACGCACAAATTAGAATGTGCGCCATAACTTAAGCCAACTGCACCGGATGCGCGGCTGATTTCTTCCATCGCCACCACATGTTCGAGATAACCTAACCCTGAACCACCATATTCTTCTTCAACGGTGATCCCCAGTAATCCCATGTCACCCATTTTTTTCCAGAGTGCTCTCGGAAAATGATTATCATGATCAATCGCTCTAGCATGAGGTGCTATTTCGCTTGCGGCAAAATGTCGCACGGATTCCCGTAACATATCTGCTGTTTCACCCAAATGAAAATCCAGGGTATTCATTTATCGATCCTTGTCATGCCATTGAAGGGTGGGCAAAACAGAGCGTGCCCACCACCTGCTATACATTTTCCAACTGTTTAATCACTGCCGCCAAAAATCGTGTCGCCTCGCCGCCAGTGACTGCCCGATGATCAAATGTCAGGGATAACGGTGCAATACGACGGATTTCCATAATGCCTTCGCGAACACGTACTTCATCACGTAATTTGCCGCAACCTAAAATAGCTACCATGGGCGGCACAATAATAGGATTTGCATAACGTCCGGCAATCGTACCAAAATTGGAAAGCGTGATCGTGGCACCCTGTAAATCACTGGGTGAAATGGTCCGTGAACGGACGCTTTTTTTGAAATTGTCAATGCCATGGCGTAAATCATTTGCTGATTGATTGGCAACATTTTTCAAGACGGGAACGAACAATCCTTCTTCCGTATCCATCGCCAAACCAATATTCACTTCCTGGTGTAAACACCGTTCCATATTTTTACCGTCATACCAGGCATTCAATGAAGGTTCTGTCTTTGCAGCGACCACCATCGCCTGAATAAGATGCGCAGTAAAATCCGATTGAATGCGTGTGACATCCGCATCTTCCATCAGTGTGACAGGGACGACTTCCTGATGCGATTGTGTCATCACAATCGCCATACTGCGGCGCACGCCATGCAGTGTTTCCACATTACCTGTCAGTTTTGATTTCGGTGTCGCTGCTTTTTTTACATCATCTGCAGTAATTTGTCCTTGCGGTCCCGTGGGTGTTATATGATCTAAATCGACATGCAATTGTTTTGCCAGTGCGCGCACAGCCGGCATGGCTTTCAAAGCAGCGCCTGTTTTTTTTGCAGCACCGATTATCATGGTACCTTCATCGAGTAAAGCCGTGCTTTCCTCCAGACTGCCGACAACCGTTCCCTTATCTTTTTGTACGGATTCTTCGCCGCCTTCAAATTCGACTAATGGCGCATGTGTTGCAATAATGTCGCCTTTTTTTCCATATAATTTTACAATTTTTCCTGCTTCAGGTGCGGGTACATCCACCACGGCTTTTGCCGTTTCCATACTCACCATGGGCTGGTCAACTTTGACCGTATCCCCTTCTTTAACATACCATTCGTGAATTTCCGCTTCTGCTAATCCTTCGCCTAAATCGGGTAAATAAAATATTTTCATGCAAACTCCATGGTTTGTTGAACGGCTTCGATAATAGTATTTTCACTGGGCAAATAGAATTTTTCCAATCGTGCATAAGGAACGATCGTGTCATACCCAGTGACACGCTGCACGGGTGCTTTCAAAAACATGAGTCCTTTTTCAGCCAATTGAGCGGAAATCTCGGCGCCCACACCGCACGTGCGCGCCGCTTCATGAATGATGACACAACGGCCTGTTTTTTCGACAGAAGCCAGAATGGTTTCAATATCCAGTGGTTTAATGGTCGCCAGATCGATGACTTCTGCACTGATGCCACTTTCAGCCAATTTTTCTGCCGCAGCCAATGTTTCTTTAACAAGAGAACCCCATGTCACGAGTGTCACATCTTCACCGACTCGCAAAGTAAAACAAACATCTAATGGCAATGCTTTACCGTTATCAGGCACTTCCTGCTTGGCCCAACGATAAAGACGCGACGGTTCTAAAAAGATGACAGGATCCGGATTACGAATGGAGGCTAACAACAATCCATAGGCACGCGTCGGTGAAGATGGCATGACCACACGCAGTCCAGGAATATGCGCAAATAAGGCTTCCGTGCTTTCCGAATGGTGCTCTGGCGCGCGAATACCGCAACCATACGGCGTGCGAAAGACAACTGGACAACTCATTTTACCGCGTGTCCGATTGCGAATACGGGAAGCGTGATTAATAATTTGATCAAGCGCCGGATAAATAAAACCCATAAATTGAAATTCCGCAACCGGTTTTAATCCCTCAATTGCCATACCAATGGCGAGCCCGGCGATCATTGATTCAGCAAGCGGTGTATCCCGCACACGATCAGGCCCAAATTTATCCAGCAAACCCACTGTTGCACGAAACACACCACCATTTTTTGCAATGTCTTCCCCCAGCACCACCACATCGGGATCGGCCTGCATTTCATAAGCAAGTGCCTGATTAATTGCTTCTACCAGCGTGATTTCTGCCATGTTATGCTCCCCGATTCGCTAACAGTTGACGTTGTTCTGCGTAAGCTTCTGGCAATGATTCGTATAAATGATCAAACATGGAAACAGATTCTGCAGGCAAAATTGCCAAATAGGCTTGAACAATCTTTTCAACGTTGGCGGAACATTCTTGAAGCAGCGTATTTTCTTTTTCGGGCGACCAGGCCTGAATACTTTCCAGATAATGCCGTAAACGAACAATTGGTTCTTTCTTCCATTCTTCTGCACGGGAATGCGCTGGTTCATAACGACTGGCATCATCTGCTGTGGTATGATCACTTTGTCGGTAACAAACCATTTCAATCAATGTCGGTTCCTGTTTTTCACGCGCTTTTTTCATGGCTTCTGAGACTCTGTCATACACTGCAATCACATCATTGCCGTCAACCTGTTCACCCGAAAAACCGGCTGCGATGGCTTTTTGCGCAATGGTTTTAGCCGCCGTCTGTTCACTTCTCGGCACAGAAATTGCCCATTGATTATTACTCACGACAAATACAACCGGTAATTTCCAAACACCCGCCACATTCATCGCTTCGTAAAAATCACCTTCCGAAGTGCCTCCATCACCACAAACCGCCAAAACAGCCCGTTGTTGTTTACGAATTTTTAATGCAGTTGCCGCACCCACTGCATGCAAAATCTGGGTGCCGATGGGAACAGCATAAGGAAAATTATGATGAGGATCAGCAAAGGTATTACCCCGTTCATCACCGCCCCAGTACATGAGAATATCCACTGGATTAACACCGCGTTGAGTTAATGTGGCAATATCACGATAGTAAGGCACAAAAATATCATCTTTCGGAATGGCAGCACCCATGCCCACAAAGACAGCTTCCTGACCACGAGTGGATGGATAGGTACCCATTTTTCCGGTACGTTGCAAAGCAATGGCTTTGGTATCGAATGTACGACTTAACACCATTTCACGATAAAGATGTACCAAGTGTTCCGAATCTTTGGCAAAATCAGGCGCGTCTGTGGATAACTGACTTTGTTCATTTAAATATTGATAGTAGGGAATCTCAAATTGCGCAACAATTTTCACTCGAGTCAGACTCCTTATCCGTTGAAGTGCGTTACAGGTTATAACTCACTTATCATGGAGTCAATATGCTTTATGAGTCTAATGGCTGATAATCGTTTGATGCATTGGAATAAGCAAAAATTTCCCCTCGCTTAATATCAAAAAACCATAAACGAATCGTCAATTTTTTTTCATTCACTTTATCAACCAACCAGGGAAAGGTAAGACAATTTTGATACGATTGATGTAAAGCTGATTTCGCATATTCATCCGCATCCTGGCTGTCAGTATGATTCTTTTTGATCAATGAAACCCAATTGTGAATAAAGTCATTACCATTGGCACTGTGGTTTAACAGTGCCTGTATTCCACCGCATTGGCTGTGACCGAATAAAATCAATTCCTCAACTTCCAAAAAACGTATGCCAAATTCAAGCGCTGCACTGGTGCCATGGTGAGCTTCATCCTTTTCAAACGGTGGAATGATATTGGCTACGTTGCGTACGACAAACAAATCGCCGGGATCACATTGTAATATTAAAGCAGGATCCACTCGCGAATCGCAGCAGGCAACGACCATGACTTTGGGTTGTTGACCCTGATCAGAAAGGTGCTGCATAACAGACTGGTCATCCAATGCATATTTTTTTCGGAATGTTTGATAACCCTGTAATATTTTTATGAAGCTCTTTCCCATGCGTTATCCTCCATTTTCAAATCAGGCAAGATAGCTTGTCCTGATTTTTTATTTTTATAGCTATAACAACCCAGCACAGGCAATATCATGAGCAACATACCGGAAATAAAAATGGCTTCGTAATGAGACAAACTGCCGACATTAATACCATCGGGTGGAATGAACCCAACAATTTCAGTCAGGATGCAACCCGATAAACCGAGCAAACAAACAATCCATAGACCGATTTTACCGCCAGGAATGCTAAAACTGGGATTTAAATCGGGATATTTGTAACGCATGGTTAATCCGACAATAAATAAGATGATATACATACAAACATACATCTGTGTACTGAGCGCCGTTAACAGCCAATAAGAACCATTAATGCTCGGCATCACTAAAAATGCCAAACAAATTAAACTGATGATGATAGCCTGGAGAATTAATAAACGACTGGCGACGCCATGTTGATTGGTTTTTTTCAAAAAGGAAGGCAGATAGTTATGCTCTGCTGCCTGTAATAATCCTCGCGCAGGTGAAATCATAAAACTGACAATCCCACCCACCGTACCGATAATGACTAAAAAAGTAATAATCGGCATAATCCACAAAATATGATAAGCCGCAAAAAAATTATTAAAGGCCTGTAATGCGCCGCTCACTAAATTAATTTGCTCTTTCGGTAAAACAAAAGCTATCGCTAAAGAGCCTAAGACCATCGTGCTTAAAATTAATAACACTGAAAAAAATAAGGCTTTAGGGTATGCTTTTTGTGGGTTAGCAACATCTTTGACATGCACTGCAGCCAATTCAATACCCAAAAACGCGGTCATGATGGCAGTGAGTGAAATCCAATTTTGTGTATCGGTCAATTTGGGAATTATATTAGTCGCTGTGAAATGAATCTGCAAAGGATATCCGTGAACTATCCAAATCAAGGCAAGCACAATAATTAAAGGCATGGGAATCGCCAACCCAATGATCGTACAAAAACTCGTAAAATTGACTGAAACCGTTAACCCTTTCAAATTAATGAATGTTAATACCCAGAGTGTGCCAAGAATCATACTCACTAAATAGAATTTATTTTGTGCGAGCGCCGGCGAAAAAAAATAAGCCGCGGTGCCTGCAATAAACGATAAAATCGTTGGTAACCAGACAAGATTACTAATCCATTGCAGCCAAATGGCTAAAAATCCCGTTTTTTTGCCAAACGCTTCACAGGTCCAATGATAAATACCGCTTTTTTCGGATGAAGAAGAAGCGAGTTCCGCAGAAATAAGCACAGCGGGAATTAAAAATAAAACAGAGGCGATAAAAAAGAAAAAAATTAATGAAGAGCCGAATAAGGCCGTTGAAGGTAAATTTCGAATGCTATTGACTGCACCTGTGATCAACATCACGAGCGCAAAAATACTTATCCCGCTGATTTTACTGGTTTTCATTTGCACACTCACTCAGTTAGTCACTTATTATACACTATTATTTATTTATTTTTTTCTCTAATTCTTCTTGCTGGCCAATGGTCGCTAAGACTTTTTTCAAATCCGCTTCATCCAATTCAATGTTTGCCATATCCAATGCTTCTTTAGGGTTCAATTTAAATTTTTTTTTAAAATCAGGATCCGTCGCCCACCGATCAAAGACATCTTGCAAATCACTCATGGCACTATCCCCTACTGCATGAAAAAAGGTAGTATAAAGTTCTATCTGATTTGAAAGCAAGGAGTTGGCTGTGTCGATAGAAATCGCCCCACCCCGGATAAGCATTCGAGAACGTCAAACCTTCATCACCTCCCTTGTCTGTTTTTCAATGTTATCACCTGAACAGAGTGCTGAATTAGCTGTTCTGATGGAGGAAGTCGTTTTTCTTCCGAATCAGATGATTGTTGAAGAAAATGCATTAGTTGACAGTGTTTATATTTTAGTGGAAGGTACCGCTGAAGTTTCCCATCTGATTTTAAAAAAACCGCGCAAACTAAAAATTAAATTAAGAAAAAAACCGCCTGAAATGATCAAAGCACCTTTGGCTATTCTGCATTCGGGCGATGCCATTGGTTTAAACAATACAGGATTTTTTTCAACAACGGGTAAACGAACCGCGACTGTCACCGCATTGTCTCACACCCGCCTACTCTATCTGGATTTAAAAAAATGTCATGATTTTTTGGAAAAATACCCTGATTTACAATCCAAAATGTATGCGGTATCGGAACAAATGTTACGTACGCGATTTATCAAACAATCGTTGCCTTTTAGCCGATTATCCCAGGAACGTTTAATGTGGCTGGCCGATCAGGTACAAGATATCCGAATTCCGGCGGGATCGATTTTATTTGAAGAAGGACAGCCCGGAGATCGCTGTTATTTGATCCGTAGCGGGCAAATAGAAATTACCGCAAAAAATGAGGAGGGTCATTCACATCAACTCGCTATTTTAAAAGCACCCACGTTATTTGGTGAAGCCACCCTCATTACTCACGCGCCACGCAATGCAACAGCACGCGCCCTGGATGATTGTCATTTATTTGAATTGAAACACGAGCATTTATCCGAATTGCTCGAATCTGAAAATAACGTTGCGAAAACGTTTATGACATTAATGGTCGACCGCAGTCGGCCATTACAAAATTCGCATGTGACCGAACATCAACGCGTCACAGCGGATGAACAAATCATTATTATTTTAAAAAATTCGGACAATGGTAATTATTTTAAATTATCAGAAGAAGGCTGGTTTATCTGGCAACTGATGGACGGTCAACATACCATGCAGGAAATCACGATGAAATTAGCCGATGAATATCAGATTTTTGCGCCTGATGTCGTCGCTGCACTGATTTCTAAATTAGCCAAAACCGGATTTGTCACGAACATCGATATCGATAATGAAACTATCACCGTCAAACAACCCACTTGGTTATGCGTTGTGACAAACGTCAGACGAATACTGGAATGTCGTATTGCCATTGGCGATGCCAATAAATGGTTAACGACTTTGTATCAACAGGTGGGATTTGTCCTATTCAAGCCTGTCAGTTACTTACTATTGGCAGGGATTATTATTGTCGGATTTTGTGCATTTTTATTTTCAACATCGCATGTCATTCAACTGTTTCGTCATATTCATGACAGCTGGCTGCTAATTTTATTTTTGATTCCTTTTACTTTATTAACCGTTGCGCTGCATGAATTTGGACATGCTCTCGCAACAAAATCGTATGGACGGGAAGTACATTATATGGGAATCGGCTGGTATTGGATGACCCCTGTCGCTTTCACAGATACTTCTGATATGTGGTTAAATCCCAAAAAAAGTGCGCGTATTTTTGTGAATCTGGCTGGCATTTATACGGATCTTTTAGTAGCGGGAGTGGCGGCCTTAGGGGTCCATATGATATCAAATACCTATATTCAGGCTTTTTTATGGCTATTTGCTTTATTAACTTATATCAATGCGTTTCGCATGTTAAATCCATTGCAGGAATTAGATGGTTATTATGTCTTAATGGATTTATTTGATCGGCCACGCTTGCGTCAATCTGCCGTGGCGTGGCTGATCAGGAAGCCTAAATCCTTTCGCACGTCGATTCCAGAAATTTCTTATTGGATAGCTTGCATACTTTTTATGATATTAATAAGCCTGATAACATTATTGGTACAATCGTTTATTTTTAAAATTTTAGGTTTTAAACCACAAAATCCATTCATCAGTCTCACTTTACCCATTATCGTTGGTTTTGTCTCTTGTCTTGGCGTTTTTGCAGATATTCGCAGTCAGGCGGAAGAATAAATTTAAGAATTCCTTAAGATAATTTAGCTACCATCAATGATCATCATCTTATCAGTGTGTGTCTATTATTTCAAACAAGGAGGGTTGCAACATGCCCATGGAAGAAAAAGTCTATGAACTACTCATCACAATTGCCAAAGATTACAATCGCCTGAAAGAACCTTCAAAAGACAGCGATAAAAAAAAAGAGCAAATGCGTGCCGTCAAAAAATTATTACGAACAACCAAAGAGAATTCAGATACAGATGCAGCTTGGATTAAAGTCATACTTCAGTTAGGAGAGGAAGCTTATAACACTCAACTGCTCGGCAATGTGCATTCCCGTTATGCCGATGCACTCATCAGAATGACACATATTATACTACAACAGATTGAGACAAAAGTTTTACAACCTGTCATCCTCGAAAAAATGCGCTTTTTTGATGACAAACTCAATGAATATTATGAATCCATAGAAAACAGTAGCCCGAAACAAAAAATCGAAGAACTCGAAAAAAGTCTGTTTGAACGCATGTGTGAATTACTGTATTTAGGCGCAACCCATCTATTATTGGAACTTCCTTCTGATGAAATACAGGAATTTTTTCCGTCTGCTCCCAAATTAGATAAATTGAGTGCACTGATCCCCGATTTTATGAAATCCACTGCTGAAGGCGTTTTTAGTTATATTGGTAAAAAAACAGGTTATATCAAAAATGAAAAACGATTTCTCTATCGCAGTGACTGCAATATGGGTGATGCGAATCCCAATTTACCACTCATGGCTCAGCCTTATGCGTTTGAACAATTTTATTTGGAAACGTATGATCCAGAACAACGACGATTTTTTTCTTCTCCCAAACCAGTTGAGTTTCCCGCTCCCATTGTAAAAGCTGCGCCTGAAATTAAACCGAATCATACGCAACCTGTTTCTTCTCAATTATTTGAAAAATTAATTGATGATATTAAAATGTATAAATCCATCTCCGGAAATACTGAACGAATTACACAAAGTAATGATATGAAAGAACGTCTCGAAGACCTGATGCATCGAACAAAAACAGCTTTCAAGTTAATAGAACCTCATTTAACAGATAAAAAAGAATTAAATAAAATTCTTAAAATAGAAGCCGATTTGGCAAATGAATGGTTTGATATTCTTTCTGATATCGGAAAAATGGCTTATGACATGCAAATGGCCGGATCCTATAAAATCGTTGGCATACCGATTGTGAGTTGTGCAAAAGGCTCCGAAATATTTCATAAAATGGTACAAGATCTGCGTGAAGAACTCAAAAATAATGTTCCCGGCCATTTTGATCTTCGGCTTCACAGTGAAAAACACCTATTGGAAATCAAACGAATCAATGCACTCAATAAAAAAGCAAAAAGTATCGAGACTGATTCCTGCAAAGAAATAGAAAAAGATGTCATGCTGCAACGTCGCAATCTGGCTAATTTTGGCGATTTACGTGCCATTATATTTTTACGACAATCGCAACTGAAAAAAATGTATGACGGCGAACACGGTGATGAATGGACTGGACCCGTCCGAGAAAAAGTGACTGGCACTAAAGTGGGTGGTTATAAATGGAGTCACACGGCGGGGACTGAAGGCAAAGGATGTATCTATTTGCCCGATGTATTGAGACAAGATTATCGTGATCGATTCAAACAAACTTGGGCCCCCATCATCAAAACATTTCAGCAGAAAAAAATCGCTACAGCAGATGCCAAAACTGAAATTGCGGCACTCACAAAAAAATTGGCGCTCTTTACACAACAGGAAGTGACGGCGGATGATATTTCTGCCATGAAGAAAACCATTGAAAAAATCAATAAATTGATCGATTTATCACTGGAAAAAGTAGAGTTACATCAATCACTTTCGGAACAAATTGAAGAATTCAATAAAATCGATGCTGCTTTGGAAATAAAACAGGAAGCTTTGCGTCAGGCTGAACAAACCGTCCAGCTTCAAAAAGAAGAAGCAGAAAAAAAAGCGGGAATCAGTGCAATAGAAAATATTGCTGTCTTGAATGAAATCACAACACGTTTATTGGAAACCAGTCGGCTTTTAAAAACTAAATCGCTAGAAGAGCTTAAAACGAAGGATAGCACTTCTGCCTTTTTCACTGAAGTCAGCGTCATACAGGATGCCTACATTGTACCAATCGAGCGAGCCATTCAAGAAGCCCCTACCGCTCAACGCGACGGTTTGATGCAGGAATTAAGTAAAGCCCGTGAGCCATTAAACGCATTGATGGCAACGTCAGCCGACATCGAAAAAATGCTTGCCAAAAATGATGCGTCTTTACTGCCATCACCACAAAAAGACGAATCCGATCTGAATCTGGCAAGTCCAGTCACACCGAAAACACCTACTTCAACGAATTTTGTCATGAGTGCACTCTCCATCACTCCGAGTGCAATGCAAAAACGCCTGGAGACTGATCCCGCTAAATCAGAACAGGTACCGAAGAAAAAGAAAAAGAAAGGGAAAAAAGCAAACAAACCAGGAAGCGGAGCGGATCTGGAAGTCGATATTTCCTATGATTCTTCAGATGCGACCCCGCCCCGTCTCAGCCCAGGATAATCACTTTATAATGCATTCAAACCACTCGATAACGATGATTCATCTGCGAGTGGTTTAAATTTGTTTTCCGCTTCATGCCATTCATACACCATGCTTTGCTCAAAATTAAAAAACCATCCGTGTATTTTTAACCGCCCTTTTTTCAGTTTTTGTTGCACGATGGGATAGGATTTTAAATTTTCTATTTGATTGACAATATTCATTCGGGCAATCTGATTTAATTTATGCGAACTATCAAACGTTAATTGTGAACGAATCAGTGTAATCCACTGTGCCAATTTAGGTGACAAAACATCCGGTTGGTAATTTTTGCAGGCTTTAATCGCACCACAATTAGCATGACCGCAAACCACAATATCATCAATATCCAATGCGGATAATGGAAATTCCAATCCGGCAAATTCGCTGTGACACACTGCCTCGGCAGAATCATAACGGGGAATATAATTTCCTACATTGCGAATAATAAATAAATCGCCCGGATTGGAAGAAGTCATTTCCGTTGGCACAATACGACTGTCCGAACAGGTAATAAATAACGTATGCGGATTTTGTTTTTTGACAATATATTCAAATAAACGTTTGTCGTTTTGCTTTCTTTCTTCATAAAAACGACAAAATCCATGCACTAACTGACCATAGGAAGAACGATCGCCTGAGGATTCAATCTTTTTCAATTCCTGTTCTGAAATCAAATAATGTTCATCAATAAACGTTTCATTGCCTGCTACTTTAAACAAGGGTTCAAAACGACGTGACAATCCTGTGATATAAAATTTAATATTTTTTTGTCGACAATGATTCGCTAAATCCACAATAGCGGAAGCACCTGAGGTATCCAAATTATCGAGACTGGATAAATTCAATAAAACAGTTTGATCACTCGTCGCTTTTTCTAATTGTTTTTCGAGACTTGAAATCTTACCGGTCGATAAAAATGTTAATGCGCCGGTCAATGAAAGTCGAATCACCGTATCGTGTGAGGAAGTGGATACATGCAATCTTGTTTGAGCGGCTTTGAATAAAACAATAATGGCGGACGCAATAATACCCGCTTGCACGCCTGCTATTAAATCCACCGAAATAATCGTCAAAAATGTCACCGCATAAATCAGCGCTTCAGAACGGGACGTCACCCACAAATCACGGAATTCTCTGTAGTCCAGCATGGAAAAGGCAACCGAAAACAATACGCCCGTCAATGCGGCAATGGGCACCATTCCAATGTAAGGTGCGAACGCAAAAACGGCTAACAAAACACCGATGGAATGAATAATGCTGGACCGTCTGGTTTTAGCGCCCGCTTTGACATTCACAGCGGAACGAGCGATCACACCGGTCACAGGAATTCCACCGAATAACGAAACCGAAATATTACCCAATCCCTGTCCAATCAGTTCCTGATCTGAATGATGTTTTTTTCCATTCGTTAATTTATCAATGGCACTGGACGATAATAATGTTTCAAGTGAAGCTAATATATATATCGTAAACGATCCGACTAATAATTCATTCCATGAAAGACTGGCTGGCAGGGTTGGTAAATGAATCGGTGGCAATGACTGCGGTATGGCTCCAATCATGGGCACTTGCAGATTAAAAAAATAAACGAGTCCTGTTGCAACCACCACGGCAGGTAATATCGGTTGCACGCGGGGAAAAAACTTTGGCAAACCACGAATGATCGCAATCGTTAAAACGACCAATAGCAAACAAACGCCATTAATTTCATTGAAATAGAGTTTCAAACTGTTAAAAACATCGATAATATGCGATTCTGCAGGCGGTAAGAGACCAAAGGCTCTCGGCACCTGACCTATGAGAATAATCGCCCCAATACCCGCAGTAAACCCCGCCACGACCGGTAAAGGCACGTAGCGTGCCAACCTGCCAAAGCCTGCGATACCGCTCACAAGCTGCATCACGCCTGCAATAAGACACATGAATATGAGCCCTTCAAGACCAAATCGCTGAACAGTATCGGCGAGTAACACTGACATGGCAGCCGCAGGGCCGCTCACCGCCAAAGGGGTACCGCCAAAGCAGGCGCAGACAATGCCTGCCACAATCGCTGTGATTAACCCCACGGCGGGAGGCACACCCGATGCCAGCGCAATGGCTAATGATAATGGTATGGCCAGTAAGGCGACTGTTATACCTGACACAAGATCATTCGTCAGGTATTGCCTTGAAAACATTTTTTTCCATTCAGGAATAAGCGAAGGGATACCCAGTAACAAGTTCGGATTTTTTAAAATGTTCATGCAGTCAGCCTTTATTATTAATGACTACAATTTAACCTGATTACGTTATTTTGACAACCCTCGAATCTTAAACTGTAGGAGACAATCGAGTTCAACATAAACTTTTGCTAGATACTATGCGCTTATTAGTGGAGAACGTCCGGGCGAATTTTTGATGGCACCTTAAATAGAACTATTTCTGGATGCACGTCAAATCCGGTATACAGCTGTATCCAACAAATCGTTGGGGACCTTCTCCATTAGGCAAGTTAAAATCAAACACGCTAACACCCCACATTTTTTTTCCTTGATAAGTACGCCCATCACTTGCACCAAACATGAGTCGTCCGCCCTTTTTATTTTTTCCCAAATAGAGCATCACGTGTGTAATAAATTGACCTCGATCCGCAACATACGT